>NZ_OY787453.1:1500000-1800000 GCF_963678795.1 uncultured Methanoregula sp.
ATATTGAGGGATATATCGACAAACTCACCACAATTTTCAGTAGCCACACAATCCGGTCGATCACGCTTCTCCACATGGAAGTTCCCTGTTGTAGCGGAGTGCGGTACGTGGTGGACAAGGCGCTGGCAAAAGCAGGGATCACGATCCCGGTTGACGAGAGGACGATAACGATTGACGGTAGCGTCAGGTAATCAGAGACCTGCTATTCATAACAGACAGATATCCGGGACGGTCATATTTTCGGGCCCGGAGAATTCCCGCATTTCCCCGGGTATTTCCCGTCATTGACATCGCGGACACGGCACGGGGGAATCATTCCGTTTCCCGCTGGAAAAAATACCATTACTATTCCGGTTATTAAACATCCGGTCGGATCCGGAATATCCCTTATCGTTCAACATGGGAAAATTTCCACCGGTTTTTTATAACGGTGTGCATTCTGATATTATGGAGAATATTGCTGACTGCAGTATTATGGTTCCGGTGGAATGCGGCAACGGTTCAAATATGAGTGGATCGGTATATCAATATATCAAAGGGTACCGGTTCACGGAAATCACAATCCAGGAACCGGAAAGGAAGTATCATGTTTCCCGAAAAACAAACTGACCGCGGATCTGCCGAAATGATAGGGATGCTTCTCCTTGTCTCTGTTATTGCTTGCGGCATTGGCATGATTGCCGTAATATTCTCTTCCCAGACCCTGCCGCAGCAGATCCCTGCCGTAAATCTCAGGTTCAGCTCGGCTGAAAATTATCTCACGATTTACCACATGGGGGGTGATACCATTCCCGAAGGAAAGTACCTTGTCCGGATCAATAACAAGGATATTTCATCGGGTCAACTGATCAAATCACCAACGTCCTCCGGCAACTGGGCACCGGGAGAAACAGTCACCATCGCACAGCCAGGACTTTCGCCGTCATCCTATATCCAGGTCATTTACCTGAATGGCGACACACAGCAGGTTCTTGCAACGAACAGCACAGCATAACTGTCCTGTTGCCCCGTTCTACCCGTAACCGGGGAATATCTTCCCGGGCTTGCGACCTGACCTGTATACCTCCAGTGATTTACGTAATCTGTCGAATACGGATCGGTTCCGGTTTGTAGTAAACCACATGTTTAATAAATAAGCCAAATCCGATTATAACTAACATGAGAGCTTCAGCTGAACGGAAACGCCGGGACCAGGCATTGTCTGAGGTAGTCGGATTTGTCCTGCTCCTTGCCGTCGTGGTCTCCGCGTTATCCATCTGGATGACTTATGTTGTCCCTGCCAATGGCCGGGAAGCAGAGATCACCCAGATGAATGCCGTCAAGGACGGGTTCACGGATTACAAGTTCAGCCTTGACTCACTCTGGACAAACAACCAGACCGGCGTAACGCTCTCCACAAACTTCAATCTCGGCACTCCCGGCAGTAACACGCAGGCGGGGGGTCCTTTCATGTTTACCAAACCCATTGCATCATCAGCCTCCCTTTCCGTCCAGGATCCCGGGGATACGCTGATGATCAACAGCAGTTCTGCCACAACGGATATGGTGATGAACATGGGCACGGTGGAGTACCAGTCCATGAATAATTACTGGATCCAGGAGTCATACGTTTACGAAACGGGAGGGGTATTCCTCCAGCAGGATGAAGGCTCTGTCTGCCGCATCTCCCCACCGTTCTCTATTGTCAGGGCAAACAACGGAACAGCGGACGTAGCGTACGTGAACCTTGTCCCAATACGGGTACTGGCCGGGGGTTCAGTCTCGGGCAATGGCCCGGTCCGGATTGATTCCATGATGCAGACCGTATCGCAAAAAGCAACTCTCCAGCCCAACTACTGGGTGAATATCTCGTTCAATATGTCCGATAAACAGTCAGCACTCATGATGATGAATATGCTCAACGAGACCCGGATACGCGGCAACATAACGGAAAGTTCATGGTATAAGTGCGGGGTCTCTGAGAATCCCGTGACCAAACGCGGTACCGCATTTATGCGGATCGAAGGCCCCCTTGGATCAACAAATCCTGATGTTTACCTGACCCTGAGGACCGTAGATTATGTTGTTACCCTCAATAACATTGCTTCGGTAATATCATGAAGGAACAAAGAACAGCCACGCAGGGGAACCCGGCACTACCCGGGCAGGATGGCACATCAGGAGTATCTGAAGTGGTCGGTGCGATCCTTCTGGTTGCGGTTGTGGTAATTATGGTTGGAATTATCGCGGTTTACTTTAACTCGCAGACGCCGGCCCAGGAGATCCCCAATGTCAACTTCATGATCGGCATAAACAACCAGAATCCCCCTACCCTTTTCCTTACCCACAATGGAGGGAACACACTGACGGACGGCACGTTTTCGGTCTATGTTGACGGGGTGCTGAAATCATACACCATTCAGGACGGCGGCACCACGTGGTCGATCGGGAAAAGCCTGGTAATACCCCTCCCCTCCGGGGCAGCTCCGCAAAATATCGCCCTCGTGTATAATACATCTGCAACAGGAACCACGGTAATTGGATCTGCAGCTGCCAACCTGTCGGCACCGCTCGGCCATATCCCGGTATATAATCTTCAGTTCCCGACCCCGACCCCGACACCGAGTTCAGAAGGTTATATAATAAATTCCGCTGGCAGTATCATGAATTCCAGTTATTTTATCCCGGCGATCCAGCAGAACCTGACAAATAACCGCATCTCGTTTTATAAATCCGGCATTCCCGGAAAAGGAAACGGAGCACTGGGGTTATCCTGTCACGGTATGTGTTATGATAACACCAGATGGACACGTAATTTCACGTTTATGGTCACTGATACCACGGATTCCTCATACATCACCTATAATACACCCGGGAGTCCGTTAACTTACTCGCTGGATTATGGGGACATTGTGACCATATCTTTCAGCTCGAGTGATGTGAGTTATGTAACAGCTTTTGGCATTGCTCCCCAGATCTGGGAATTTGCCGCAGCACCGGCTGGCGTGCAAATCAAGTTTGCTAATGGGACCGTAAGAACAACAGCGAAAAATACCGAACTTGTCCATACCTATGTTGCAAAATATTCAATGGTGGAATCCACACTCGTAATTGATGACTGGGGAAATTCAGATACCTCGCTGATGGTTAACCAAACCCAAAGGATCCTTGGATTATCATCTACAGATATCGGGCTGGTTAATATCGAGCCGGTACCGGTCGGCTTGTTCGTGATCCATATTGATACCAGCAATAATAATGTCTATTTTGTCGGCACAGCGGATGGGATTTATTACAACAATGTTCGCCAGACATTCCTCTAAAACTCTTTTTTGCACCTGTCATTGCTTTCAGTTCTTGTTGATAAAAAATTCTGCTCTGTAGAAAACATTGATCACATTACTCGATGACCTCCCTCTTGCGCCACCAGTCCCTCCCATGGGGACGGGGCGCAGTGCAATGATACGTATGTAGTTGCAGGTAATTCGGTGTCATCGCAACCGGGGGCGAAGCCCCGAGAGCGTCAGAGTTTGTTATGTGTTTTCAATAGAGCAGAGAAGCTGACCGTTTTTCATAGATCTCCCAACCCCCCCTGGATCCCCCCTCCGGTTCAAAATCCCAACCTCCAGTACGATCAGAAGGGACTTTTCGCATCCAATTGATACTAATTAGACATTTTTATGTATTCGGCGTAAGAAAACTAATCCGGGCCATTTACGCAGAGGAAAATAACCTCATAGCACCGTTTTTCCCCAATTCGATTCATTTTCGGATGCCCGAAAACGAGGGCCCGGATAAAGCCCGTTATACGGGCCCCGTTTGCCAATCCGGGCATTTTACGAAATGTCGATCCTTACCTGTCCTGACCCTTCTCCATGGGGTTTTCTCCGACGGAGGACAAGACATCCGACTTGCAGGATGAGATACCTAAAGGAGCTCATGGTATGGTAATAACCGACAGCGGGTGTGGGAAAATTCTAAAATTTTTGCTCTGTAGAAAATCCAATACCTGCTGCAAGTATCTGAAAAAAATAGGTACATGACTTCTGCATTAGAACATCAGTACGAATGAAAGCGTTCACTGCACTACGGTTTAGAGAGTACCTGCCGGGCAGTATTTCCGATTGTTGCATTTTTCCAGTTCGGCTGTAAGCAAGTCTTATCACCATGCGTTTTCCAGAATCCAGTTCAATCAATGTTTTAACTTTCCGGTGATATCATCGGAATTGTCCGGCATATATATCACGGGATTTATGCGTGCAATATATAGACTCCATGAGGTGAGTAGTGTCTCGACAACCTGCACAGCAGTTGTCAGATGCAAGGATTGATAGTATGAAACAGATCGGGAATTCGATTACGGTCATTGCAGTGCTGGTATGTGCAGCAGTACTGCTTGTACCCATTGCACAGGCACAGGAATCCGGTGCCGGAACATTCCAGGGCCCGGGCGGATCCGGAGGGAGACAGATGGGCCAGATGCATGCATCGCCGTCCGGAAATGGCGGGAACACCAATGCACCCGGTGGCTCCGGTAATGCAGGTACCGGTAACACCGGGTCCGGCCGAGCACCATCCACCGGGGGATCCGGCAATAGCCAGGGAAGCGGTACCATGTCTCCACCATCCGGCGGATTCGGTAACATGACTGCCCCGGGCAATGACCAGGGAAGCGGTACCATGTCTCCACCGCCCGGCGGATTCGGTAACATGACTGCCCCGGACAATGACCAGGGAAGCGGTACCATGTCTCCACCACCCGGCGGATTCGGTAACATGACTGCCCCGGGCAATGACCAGGGAAGCGGGCAGGGTTTTGGCAATATGACGCATTCCACCCCTCCGGCCGGAGGGATTGGTAACAGCACAGCCCCGTCCGGTGGAAACCCGCCTGGGCAGGCCGGCAATAACCCCGCCCAGCAATCCGGTAGCCCCTCTCTGTCGACATCAAAGCAGCAGGTAAAAGAGGATGTTGTTGCTGATCTCATCAGCAAACTCCAGGCATTGTTATCGGCAAGACTTTGATACTGCCCGGTAGCTGCCGGGAAATAGTATCCTCCCTTTTTGAAATAACTCTCCTTATCATCAGTGGTCCCCTGGCTTTTTTTAACCGGATCCGGAAACAATCCCGCATGAGCTCCCGTATAATCTCCCGTGCATCATATTTCCTTATCATTACCTTTATCATCTTCATCTCCGAATGGCACAATATGTCACAGTCACGTGCGGTGGCACAGACATTTTCTGCTCTCGAAACTCTTGAAGGGGCCGGTGTCCGACTACGGAGGGTGTTCGGTTATTCCCAGGTACCACTTTTTGACCCGTTCTTAATGCTTGACGATTTCCGGGCAGAACGGCCGGGAGATTACATTAACGGGTTTCCCTGGCACCCTCACCGCGGGATCGAGACGGTGACATACATGCTGGAAGGCCGGGTTGAACATGGCGACAGCATGGGTCACAAAGGTGACGTAAACGCCGGGGGGATCCAGTGGATGACTGCCGGTTCCGGCATCATCCACCAGGAGATGCCAAAACCGGTCAACGGACGCATGGGCGGGTTCCAGCTCTGGGTCAACCTGCCAAAAAGCCACAAGATGATGGCTCCGCGGTACCAGGAGATCAGTGCTGAAAAGATCCCTGTCGTTGCCGTGAAGGAGAATGTTTCAGTCCGGGTAATCTGCGGAACCATTGCCGGTATCTCCGGGCCGGTGCGGAATATTGTCGCAGACCCGGAATATCTTGATATATCCCTTGGACCCGGCGTGGAGTTTACTTATCCGGTAAGGCCCGGCTACATGGCTGCAGCGTACGTAACCGGAGGCAGCGGGAAATTTGACGCCGCAGGTACTGATGAACTGGAGAACCGGACTATTGCCCTGTTCGAAAGCAGGGGTACATCGGTCATGATCACGGCAGGGAGACGGGGCGTAAAGTTCCTATACTTTTCCGGTAAGCCGATCCGCGAACCGGTTGCATGGGGAGGTCCTATCGTGATGAACACCGAGGCTGAGCTGCAGCAGGCATTCGATGAGTACCAGAACGGGACGTTCATCCGGAAGAATGGTGAAGTATCATGAAATGTTACATCTGTGCAAAGGAAGGAAACGAGAGTGACGCTGTCGCAGTCTGTATTGCCTGCGGTATGGGAACCTGCATGAAGCACACGTTCCGCAAGAATATCGATATCTGGAAGGGCGACTACCCGCTCCCTTCAAGGAAACTGCCAAACAAGATGCCGCGGATGCTCTGTCCTGACTGCAATGCCGCGTTCGGGGATGATAAGTGATGGCATCGCTTACCAGTCGCAGTATTGCAGAAGGCGTGGGAACCCTGCTCCTTGTGTATTTCGGTGCCGGGGCTGCGGCAATCACGCTGATGCTCGCAAACGGGACAAAACCGGCAACTGCGTTCAACATCGGTATCGGCATGCTTGGCGGGCTTGCTGACTGGTTTGCCATCGGGATCACGTTTGGTATCGTGATTGCCGGAGTGATCTACGCTCTTGGTCGGGTCTCCGGGGCACATCTCAACCCTGCAGTGACCATCGCGCTCTGCGTAACGAAACGCTTTCCGTCCGGTGAAGCCGTGGCGTACATAATCGCCCAGTGTATCGGCGCAGCGTTCGGGAGCCTGCTCTTCTTCCTCACCGTGGGGATGGATGCCGTCATGATCGGCGGGTTAGGGGCAACAGCACCGTTCCCCGGCATCGGGTACGGGCAGGCAATCCTTGTCGAAGCGATCGCAACGTTTGTCCTGATGCTGGTTATCATGGGCGTTGCTGTTGACAAGCGTGCCCCGGCAGGTTTTGCAGGGCTCATCATCGGCCTGACCGTTGCCGCAATGATCACCGCGACCGGGAACATTGCCGGTGCATCGCTCAACCCGGCCCGGACATTCGGGCCTTATGTCATGGATTTCCTGCTTGGGGGTTCGAATCTATGGGCATTCTTCCCCATCTATATCATCGGCCCCGTGATCGGCGCCATTGTTGCAGCAGTCTTCTATGACCGGATCAATGCAGAGTAATCGATTTCCCTATTTTTCTCATACCCTGTAAGTCTCCTGTATTTCTACAGGCACGGGTTTTTCATCGATGGGTGTAATACGGGTACTGAAAATGAAAAGACGCATAACTTCTGATGAAAATGAGCCTGGCGATTTCACGTTCCTCGTGCAGGCAGCCCGTTCTCTCGGCGCTGCAGATGTGAAGGTGATCCCGGCATCGGATATCGTTGTCGAGAACCGCGTTCCGCTCAAATGCCGGGCCGGCTGCATAGGGTACGGAAAGAAACTGACCTGCCCGCCCTATGTTCCGACTCCGGACGAGTTCCGGAAAATTCTCTCAGAGTACCGGCACGCTCTTCTCGTGAAGTTCATCTCCCCGGCGAATGCAGACCCGGATGTGATCTGCTCGATCTACCGGTACTGGCTCGACCCGGATGCCCCGGCAGACAAAAAGGAGAGTGCAACGCAGTTCTGGAAAGACCATTTCAACGGAACCGGTGCGTTCGCGCCAATGATGCTCGAGCTCGAACGGGTCGCGTTCAATGCCGGCAACCCATTTGCCCTCGCGTTCATCAACGGCTCGTGCCGGCTCTGCGAGACATGCAATGTCAAGGCGGGCATCTGCATTCACCCGACACAGGCCAGGATCCCCGAGCATGCTGTTGGCGTCAATATGGTGAAGACTGCCAAAAAAGCGGGAATGGCGATCCGGTTCCCCGTGCAGGGGCACCCGGAACTGATGGCACTCCTGCTGATTGATTAAAGGTGGATACTACTATGGAATACCAGCTAAAACCGGCCGACCGGGTGGAAGTGACCATCCTTGTCGACAACTATATCGATTTTTTTATAGCGGCGTCGACTCCCGTTGAACGCCGCCTTCCGTTTGATCCAGACCGTCGGATCTTTGCCGAGCATGGCCTGTCATGTCTGGTCCGGGTTTTTTCCGGTAAGAAAGAACACAAAGTCCTGCTCGATTGCGGGCTCTCGGAGCAGTGCCTTGCCTGGAATGCCCGGCAGATGGGAATCTCTCTTGCCGATATTGAGGCAGTTGTCCTGAGTCACGGACACTTCGATCATTTCGGCGGGCTCCATGGCGTTTTATCCGGGGCAGGGCGGCAGGTCCCGCTCATCGCCCATCCCGATGCTTTCCTCATGCGAAGGTTGAATAACCCGGCCAGAGGTCCCGTCGATCTCCCGCTGCTTGACCCGGTTACGCTGAAGAAAGCCGGGGCGGATATCCTGATGCGCAGCGGGCCTTCGACTCTTGCCTCCGGCCATCTGCTCGTAACGGGAGAAGTGGAGCGGAAGACTGCGTTCGAGAAAGGAATGCCCGGGATGGAGGCATACATGGAGGCACGCTGGCAGCCCGATCCTATCCGGGACGACCAGGCGCTCGTCATCAACGTAAAGGACAAGGGGCTTGTCGTGCTGAGCGGGTGCGCCCATGCCGGTATCATCAATTCCGTGGAATACGCGAGGAAGATCACCGCGGTTGACCATGTTCACGCAGTCCTTGGCGGGTTCCATCTCACGGGACCGGCTTCTGCGCAGGTTATTCCGCCGACCATTGGCGCCATGAAACGAATCAACCCGGACTATGTTGTGCCGATGCACTGCACCGGGTGGGACGCGATAAACCGGTTTGCAGATGCAATGCCGGGAAAATTTATTCTCAACACGGTCGGGACAACATTCGTATTCTGATGCCGTTGTAACAGCAGGACCGATACGGTTATCAGAAACCCCTGCTTCTTTCCTTTAAGGAGGAGACGAACGGATGATACGCGGGGGAAAACGTGTAATCGTGCCGGCAGGGTTATTGGTCATTATTATGATCCTGGCCGGTCTGGTCCTTTGCGCCGGATGCAACCAGAAAAGTCAGGACGCCTGGATTGTGAAGACCGATGCCGGTCCGGTTCTTGGTGCAACGGAGAACGGTATTGCGGTATTTCGAGGCATTCCCTACGCGGCCCCGCCAACAGGGGATCTCCGGTGGAAACCCCCGGCAACCGTGCAGCCATGGAGCAGCGTCCGGAATGCAACAGTATACGGTGCAATCTGCCCCCAGGTTATTTCTGATGATCCAACGCCGGGTGCAGCGCCCCCCGCCATGAGGGAGGACTGCCTTTTCCTCAATGTCTGGACGCCGGCAAAGAGCCCGGATGAAAAACTGCCTGTCATGGTCTTCATCCACGGGGGGGCATTCATGGAAGGGGCCGGCTCCCTCCCGCTTTATGACGGGAGTGCGCTCGCTAAGAAAGGAGTCATTGTTGTCACGCTCAACTACCGGCTTGGGGTGCTCGGGTTCCTCTCCCACCCGGATCTTGCAAATGAATCTGCCACCAATACATCGGGAAATTATGGTCTGGAGGACCAGCAGGCTGCACTTCAGTGGGTGCAGAAAAACATCGGAGCGTTTGGCGGCAACCCTTCCAGGGTAACCGTGTTCGGGGAATCGGCCGGGGCAACAAGCATCCTCGCGCAGCTCTCGAGCCCGCAGGCCAAAGGACTCTTCCGGCAGGCCATTATCGAGAGCGGCCCGCTCTGGACGAACGGATCAACGCTGGATATCATCAGCACGCGAAATGAATCCGAACAGAATGGCGAAGAATATGCACGGAGCCTCGGTTATACCGGCCCGGGTGCCATCCGACAGATGCGTATCGTTGATGCCATGACGCTTGTTAATGCAACCCCGCACCCTGCATCGCCATTCTGGCTTACGCACACCATGAAGTTCAAGCCATCAGTTGATGGAGGGATCCTTCCCGCTCAACCTGAAGACCAGTTCAACCGGGGACAGCAGAACCGGGTCCCGCTCATCATCGGGACCAATGCGGACGAAGGAACAATGCTTGCCGCACAGACCGGCATGAATGTCTCCGGCTATGAACGGTACATTCATAAACGCTTCGGCAGCTATGCTGATAAGGTTCTTACTGAATACCCGGCAAAAACTCCTGATGACGTCCAGTACCAGATGGAACGGATCATGACGGACTTTGACTTTACCGAAGCAGCGAAGTTTGTTGCCGGGTCCAATGCCAACCTTAACGAGAGTACATACCTGTACCGGTTTACGTACGGGATGCCTGGCCAGCCGTTTGGGGCATTCCACGGCAGCGAGCTCTATTTCGTCTTCCGGCCGGCTTCCATGAACCCGGATCCCGTGAGCGGAAAGGTTTCGGATATGATGATGGAGTACTGGACACGGTTTGCAAAGACCGGCAGTCCAAATGACGGGATGAACGTGACATGGCCGCAGTACAGCCGCGAGAACCCTACCTACCTGGAAATCGGGAAGAACCCGCGGGTGAGATCGGGGTACTGAAAACGGACCGGAACTGCCATTGCCATAAGCGTTCAATCCGGTATGCTGAACCTCAGGCAATTGTCATGAGAACAAATTTCCCTGCCGGAATTTCTGAATAGGTCATGCGGGGCCGGAACTCTTTTTTTATTATCTGAATGCGTGCATGAAACTTGCCTTTCCTTTCATAACGAAAATATACTCTTCGCGTGAAATACGCGAAATTTTATTTTCTGGAATATTTTTACCATTTCACCCGGTTCAGGGTCTGTCCGGCTGGTTTTAACGTCACCCCTGCCCGGAAATCCGGTCCGGCTATGGTCTGGTGTGTCATATTCAACCAGGGGATTATTGCCGTAAATTCGCCAGGAAATTATCTGCTTTGCGCGTGGTCAAATCAATTTCTTTTTATGCATCCCCAAAGATACAAAGCAAAAGTGAATGTCATGGCAGAAGAGATAGAGAGTCCTACAACCATACTCGTGCTGTCCCACCTTGGTGGAATTCTGATGGTCATTTCCGGGATAAGTTCTCTTTTCATGGGAGCGTTATTTGGATCCATGATGGGCATGATGGGAATACAGATACCCGGGATAACCCCGGCTTTCATCGGATCGATGATAGCGGCAACCGGGATCTGGGGAATTATCTGCGGGATTCTTGTGATCGCGGGAGCATGGAAGATCGGATCCGATCCTGCAGGATCTCACAAGAACTGGGGAATGATCATTCTCATCTTCTCGGTACTGAGTTTTTTTGGCGGCAGCGGATTCCTGGTTGGCGGCATCCTGGGGATTGTCGGGGGTTACCTGGCCATTACCTGGACGCCCGCAACACCTGCCTAGGCAGGTTCAGCACACCCATTAAAAGTCATGTTTATCCTTTTCATGGGAAATGCTAAGTTCACAGATATAAAAAGACCGAAAGATCTAAGGTACAGTGCCTCCTTATTTTGTTATGCTACTAACAACAAGGAAATACTGCCAGATGAAATAAAAAATAAAAATATTGTTGACGATTCGTATGATTAACCCGGTTCACGTTAATTTTTTTAGGGGAATTAAAACAGAATGGTTAAATTAATTGCTTTCTTTGATATAATACCTTAGAATAATTTAAAAAATATAGTTGTGATCGACAGTGCCTACTAATCAGAATAATCTTAAGGTTTTACTCAATTCCGGTGAAATTGATAACTCAAGTTGGGAACAGCATTTTCCCAATATCCCATATACACGAGTCCCTGGCTGTAAAGACTGCATTGACCGGAAAAATGGAGAATGTGATGTGGAAGGAGATCCCATTGATTGCTTTCTCTATGGATCCCATAGTCAGTCAAATGGATTTTTATTAAAAAAACAGATGGAATTTGAATTTAAAAAATACCATCAATCCAATTTTTTCATCACTTAATCGCTGACAGTCTATTCCCCTGGAAGGATACCATGGCATCCATTTAAAAAAACCACCATCAGCAATGCGTGATCAAAAACAATCAAAAAATTATTTTTGCAGAACCTGCTCGACCGGCGAGCTGGTCAGGCTTTTGTAATAATCCACCGGGATGAATGAGGGAGTATAGACCCCCTTGTATGCGGTGATCCACTGGCTGATTGTCCGCAGGTTATTGCGGGAGGACACGAGCTCCTGCCGGTCCATGAACTGAATATCAGGGTTATCCGTCCGCCCGATCGCAGCTTCGAGATCCGCGATGTGCATGTCTTCTCCCCTGGCGCTCACAAGGAGAGCGTCCCTTACGGAATTACTGCCGGTATTGACATCATTATCAACCGTTGATTGCAGTTTCTGGCTGGAAAACGCTCCTTGAGCATCCTTTTCAGGAGTCGTGATGCCGTACCGCTGGAGGATCACGTTATCGGCATCCTGGTAGACTATCGAGGCATTGGCAATGTTCTGAAATACCGGAATATCCGGATGCTGCCTGGCAAGGATCGTGTTGATATCGGTGATATACTTCTGGTCTTCCTGCAACCTGACGATATCCGCCCGTTCAGTATCGTTAAGCGGGGCCCGGGACAGGGCATTGAACGTTTTCTCGGCGGTGTCGCCATTCGGGACAGTGATCGTTACCGTCGGCGTGACAATGACCCTGCTCGCCGGCTGACCGGTACATCCCGCGGCCGCTGCCAGTATGCATACTACGAACAGGATTCCGATGAAGAGTGATCGGGGCATACAGTTTGTGATAGGGTGCGTTGCTTATAATGTGTTCTGATTTTTCACTCCACAACGACGAATCCGTAGGCCTTCCGTTGGCATCTGAAGCAGTTCCTCTCTACTTTTGGTCCTTCACCTGCGGCCTGAGCAAACGGAATACGCCGGAAAATGCCGGATGAACCCTGTGAACCGGTAACCCGCGTGGATGTATGACTTTACCCCATCTGCAGACGTTTACGTTTCCCGGGTATAAAAAAAAGAAAGATTAGTAGAGGATGTTCACTGCCTGGATTGACGCCGGGGCAGTACGGGAGATACCGAGTGCAGCACCGACGGCTGGTTTGATCTCAAGCTGGAACTGGTCGTTCTTCAGGATCGCGTTGGTTGGCATAGCGGTTATGTCGAACTGTTCGCCCTTTTCAAGAACATTATCATTGGTTACTTCGTTCTGGACCGTAACAATACCCCATTTTCCCGTAGAAACGGTTGCTCCCTTGGTTGCAACCTTGCTGAGGGTTTCAAGAACGGATGAATTGCTGTAGGTTATAACCACTTTGTCAAAGTCAACCGGAGTTCCGCCCGGGGCTAATGCAGCGGAGAAATTGATCATGGTGATTGATGTTGCTGCAGTTCCTACGCCATAGACATTACCGACGATTTCAAGAGTTGAGCTCGCCTGCTGTACACCCGTGTGGACGACTTCCTGGCTCTTCTGGGTTGTGAAGAAACCGGCGCCGAGCACCACGTACGAGAACACCGCCGCAACGACAACGAATGCGATGAGCACAATCGCTGCCTCGAGGCCGGTGAATGCATTTTCATTCTTGAAGGATTTCATGATTCACCTTTAGGGGCTAAAGAAATTTCAGACCCCTAAGTGATAAAAGGTATTAATGGTATATAATATTTTCTCATAAAATTCAGTAGAAAATGTATTCTTTTAGGTTTTTACACAATATCTGTACAAAAAATTCCATATTCGGTTATTTTGAAGGTTTTTGATAAAGAGGGATCTTTTATGCATTTTTGATCAGATATTACAAAAAAGACAGGTGTTTCTGCCATCTGGCCGAAACATTCCTTCAACAAATCCGGCCAGACTGCCCATCCCCGGGTTATAGGGAACGTCATTTACTATAACGGGTATCGTGATTTTCACATCCCGGTACACTATGCTGACCTGGAAACGGGCAGAAAGAATCCCACGTCTTACAACAGATGAAGCCATCTCCCTGGCACCTCATTTCCGGCGCCTGCAATGCTTTCTGCGCGAGAGCCATTGCATAGCAGCGGACTCCTGCAGGAGTGCGTCCGGCATTAACTAAGCAGACAATACCGAAGGACGAGCCATACGAGCGCGCTCCGGGCGGATGATTATTAGAGCTCGTGGTCAGGAGCCAGACTGGCACTTTACCCAACGAGGATTTCAACAGAACCCGTATTTTTAGTTTTCATCCGGGATTATCATCTTCCTGCCCCATCCTGCCGATCGAATTAATGTCTGAAACCAGGACGGCTGAAAAATTTTGTAAGTATCACCCAGGCACCAACGGCAATAAAAAGGATACCGGTAATAAAAAATCCAATAAAAATCCAGATGGGTATTGGAACTGCATCTGCCATAATGATTCAAAGGCAATCAGGTTGCTTAATAATTTTGAATTGAAAATTAATCTCTCATCATCTGCCGGCAATCCGGATACAATTACCCTGCAGGAACATATTTTTTTATTTTCCCGTTTATTTAATGGATTTTTATTATGGTACATGCGCGGATCGGAAAACCGTACCATGACCGCAACCATGATCTTTATGCTGTTGCGGCCAAATCTATGTCTTAGTATTATTGGTGGCTGCTGCCCTGCAATCACCCGTAACAACAAGTCCTGGATAACGTGATACTATTCAGCCGGTACGTAAACAAAAATTCCCGGGGATGAAAATAACCACAAAAACCTGCCAGCCGGTGCTATGGCTGCTGGCTTTCCTGGCCGGGTTAACCGCAGCCTTGGTGATGGTCTCTGCCGTAAGCGCTAGCGGTGATGGTATCACGTACGTCCACCAGGGCCAGACCGTCCGGGTGAATGACACCCTTGATATTTCCGGCGTTGCATCCCCCTACAGCCAGCTGGCGTACTGGGATGGTCTTGACATGTACAATTCCGCGCCAACATACATGATCACGTTCTCCGCCCAGCGGCAGAAGAACTTTTACCTGGACCCGAAAATTTTCTCAACACGCCTCGGGGCATGGTACAAGTATGATAAAAAAACCGGCTCTGAACCTCACGGCAATAACCTTGCATTCGTGGTTGTCGCTGTGGACTCTGCCGGGTTGCTGGAGGATGTCCCCACGCCGGGTATCACCGGGAATGCTGTCCATATATCAGTATTTCCGGCAGTCACCGCTTCCTCTCCCACTATCTCCCCTGTCCAATCCCAGGCCACATCTCCCCCACTGCCCGTATCCCTGCCCACCCTTCCCCGGGCGCCCCTCGAAATGAATAATTACGCAATAGGCATCAGCATCGTTACCGTCGGGCTGTTCTTTGGTATCCTGAGACTGCTCCGGTAACCCCCCGGCATAAAAATGATCTCCTGCTGTCCTGTATCGCGATGCGAAAAATTTGCTCTGTAGAAATCATTTTCTTGATAATGAAAAAGAGTCAAAATCGACCGAAAGATCTAAGGTACGGTGTCTCCTCATATTGTTATGTTCAGTAACGATAAGGAGACAATAAAGAAATCGTCAGGCCGGTTTATCCGTTTTATCAAACATGCATTTTCAATAGTACAATCTTCCAGGATTTCCCCGTATTCCTGCAAATATTCGAGGAGAGATTACACCCAGCATCAACTTCTGACGTTACTTCTCTTCAAAGAATACCGGAAAGAAGATTATCGTACAGTCATATGGAACCTCGAAGAGATGGATCGTATCCGAGCAGTACTCGGGCTTACAACTATCCCTCACTTCACAACGCTCCAAAAATTTCTCTGTCGTATCAAATCCTTGTACTTCGATCTTCTCTTCAAAAATACTCTGAAATTATTCTACTCAGAGGACGGTACAATCTCTATCACAGCCATCGATTCGTCCGGGTTCACCAGCGGATATTCCAGTCACTATTACTCCGTAAGAACCGGAAAAATCCGGAAACATTTCCTAAAAACTTCGATTGCTGTCGATACTGATCAGCAGGTAATTACTGGATTCACGATATCGAAAAGCCGGGTCCACGATTCTCAACATGCTTTCATTCTTCTCAAGAGATGCCACAAATCTCGGAGATCGGAGTGTTATCTCATGGACAGAGGATACGATTCTGAAAAAATGCACCGAATGATCCGGGAATCTCTGAATGCTGATTCGGTTATTCCTACCAGAATCTGGAAAAATACCGAACATGTCTGGGGAAAATATCGTAAAGAAATGACCGACAATTTTGATTCAACCCGTTACCGAAAACGGTTCCTGGTTGAAACCAAGTTCTCGGTTCTCAAACGAAGGTTCGGGGCTGACCTGAAATCTCGATTATTTCAGATTCAGAAGAAGGAAATCTCTTGCAAAATCATTCTCGCTAACCTTGACAGGTTCATACAATTTGTTTGGATTGAGGTTTTCTACAGAGCAGAAAAATTCAATAGCAATCAAATATAATGTCGTCATCCATGGATCCGATCGACGAGCCTCTTATTCCCAATTTTGTTGATCCGGCCACAGAAAACTTCTTAAAAATGGGGTTCGATTTTATCAAGCTGGGAAAATACCATGAAGCAATCATGTGTTTTTCCAATGCAAAAAATTCCAATAAAAAAAATATTGACGCATGGCTGAACCTGGGAATCACCACGTCGGTTCTCAAGAAGGGTGAAGGGATCCAGTCCTTCAAGGAATCCTTCAACTGCGGTTTTGGCAGGACGAATTACATCAAGGAACGGTTCGATACATTACTGGAATTCTATAAAAAATACAATAAGAACATCTCGCATGTGAAAGATGATTTCGAGATGGCAAAATCCCAGATCGACGAGACAAAAATAATACCGGCAATTCTCACGTTTGTAAAAAATATCCTGCCTGCCGATAAGCCCACGATCTCCCGGCCGGGCCGGCACGACCCCTTCTTTCCCGACGAACTGGCGCTGGAATATCCCACGCATAAATTCATCAACGAAGGCGGGACTGCCCGGGTATACAAATGCAAACGGAAGAAGGATGATCTCTTCGTGGCAATTAAACTGCCAAAAGAATTTGACCGGAAAAATTCAAAAAAATTCATCGACGAGATTGCGACCTGGCGGGACCTGGAGCATAAAAACATCGTCCAGATCTTTGATTATTCAGCAAACCCGGCATACATTGTAATGGAATTCTTCCCCCAGTCATTAAGCCAGATTGACACACCGATGCCGACAAATGACGCCCTGAAGATGATCATAAAAATTACCGATGCCCTCTCCTATGCCCATAAGAAGGGAATAATCCATAATGATATCAAGCCGGCGAATATCCTGCTCTCAAAAGAGTATGAACCAAAACTGGCCGACTGGGGACTGGGACGGCACCCGGGATTATCCACCTCGAATTTTTCTTCCGACAGCAGTTATACGCCGTTATATGCAGCTCCGGAACAGCTCCGGTCTGAAGAGACGGATGTCCGGACCGATATCTGGCAGGTCGGCGTTGTCCTGTACGAACTGGTTACCGGACAGCATCCCTTTGACGAGGGGGATACGAGACCCATGGGGAAAAACATTCTCTCACACGAGCCTATCGATCTCCCGTCATCCATCAACCCGAACCTGAAACGCGTTGACATGGTTCTTTTAAACTGCCTGCAGAAAGAGAAGAGCAAGCGGTATAATTCTGTTGATGAACTTTCCCGGGATATCGAGAACCTGCTGCTTGAAGATTTTACCACGAAAGCAACAACGTCCTCGGTGTCACCTTATGTCCGGCTGAAGGCTCTCTTTGAGCTCATCCGGCTCTATACCCGGAAAAACCGGTATGATGATGTTCTTGCAAATCTCGCAGAGATCCAGAATTTTTCCCCGGATGAGGAGATCCGGGTCATGCTGGATAACGAGATTGAAGCGGTAAAGTTTCACCAGGCACACCAGATCTCCTTAGAGGAACGGCAGCCGGAGATCGAGAAACTTTTCAAGAACCTTCTTAAAAAACATATCATTGAGACCTCGTAAGGTCTGCTCATCTCATACTTTTTCCATACACGGGATCGCGGGAAAGATTCTGGATTCCCTGGGCCGGGGTTATTGCCGGGCTGACAGTCTCGTTCAATGCCGGTGTTGTCTGGTTTCCGGTCTCGTTTGCTGCCGGGCTGCCACTCATGCCCGTTCCGGCCAGGCCCGTAAACCAAAAAAGGATAAGTCCAGCTATGGCAATGCACACAACGAGTACAATCAGGAGTAACGTTGTATTCCGGTTACCGGGTTGCGTGGTTGTGGCTGAAGGCCCGGGA
The DNA here is from genome assembly GCF_963678795.1 of uncultured Methanoregula sp. Classification (NCBI taxonomy): domain Archaea; kingdom Methanobacteriati; phylum Methanobacteriota; class Methanomicrobia; order Methanomicrobiales; family Methanoregulaceae; genus Methanoregula; species uncultured Methanoregula sp. The sequence goes on from NZ_OY787453.1 coordinate 1,517,962, forward strand.
GATGGCATGAGAGGACGGCCATACATGTCCTGAACCTGGTTCATTTTTTTAATACTGAACTGCCGTTCCTGGTATTGCCGGAGTATCGATAAGTACACCGGGTTCCCTTTCTTCTCCTTCTCAAAACCCGAATCAAAAATATCTTCTATAAAATCAAGGACCAGGTCCTGTTCCATACGATGAAGATGTACACCCCCGGTTACAACCTGCAGTTTCCGGTCATTGAATGACGGGTTAGTGATAACAGATCGCAGCAACGGGAGGTTTTGGGTCCTGATGCAGGAATCGACCAGGTCTTGCAGGAAATAATCTTCAGGTCTTTCCAGTGAGACCAGGAATGGCAAAACTGAATCTTTTAATCCGTCATCTCCCCCGGTATAACAGGCTTTTAAGAGTTCCCGGTCTTCCACAGACAGGTTCTTTGCCTGTTCAATAATGTGACGGGCAATGAGCGCAAGGGATTCTTTACTGATACCCTGAAGTGTCTTGTTGTACCGGAAAATTTTCCCTGAAATCCGGTACAGCTGCGCAGGGTCACCCGGGAATAAATCCAGGATATCCTGTGTTGTTGCCGGGTCTGTTCTGATGATGGTATCCAGGATATCAGAATCGATAAGGTAGTTTTTTATCACCCGTGAAAAGGAGGATTTGTCCCGGAAATCAATATTCTTTAAGGCATTCCGCTGCTTGTCATAGATTGCAGAAACCGCCTGGAACAGGAGCTGGCTCTTTTGAAAACCCGGCTGGATCTTCTCCTCGCCGTTGTCCAGGATTTCAAGATCCATCCCGGTGACATTTGGGGAGATGAGTACATCTTCATCAAAGGGATACTGGGCAATAGAAATTTTATAGCCGGGGATGTTCTTCCGGCTGAATGCTTCAATAATCTTCTTTGCAGCCCCAAACGAGAGGGATAAATCCACGATCTTTAGTTTAACAGGTTCGCGGATCAGGACTTTACCCGTGATTGCCGGGAGAGCGGAGAGTGCAATGCCCTGCTCCCGTACGGGCAGGTCCCCCTCTTTTAAAAGACCAAGCACCTGGTAATGGATCTGCTTCAGGTTCTCGACCTGCGCTCTCGCATCGTTATAGAACCGGTTGATGAAATCTCCCTGGAGTGAAAATTCAGGAAGGCTGTATCGTTTGATAAAAATCGCACGCTCTTCCCTGCCGCCGACGATCCGTACGATCAGCCGGGTACCGAGCAGGATTGCCTTCTCCTCTGCCTCGCAATAAAAGAGAATCCTTTTCTTATCCAGCTGGTGTGCCAGTTCATTGTATTCCGGCAGGTCACCGGCCAGTTGCTCGCCATTGGTTGAACAGACCGAGAAATCAGAACTCGAACCTGGCAACTTCACCGAACCTCCAGGGGAAGATCTGGGTGATCACATTCTGCTGGTCGTGACTGCTCATGGGATTGACACTGACGGCAAAGAAGAAAACGGGTGTGGAACCCGCTTTGTTCTCAATTGCCTGGAAGGTTGTGATCGTGCGCAGGTAATTGAAGATGTCAGATTCAACTTCTTCTGCCTGGGGGGAGTTTTCACTGACGGTATCCAGGGGTTTGATCTTATCTGTTTTTGTAACAACAAACGCATACTGTTTCTCGTCCCCGCAGTAATCCATGATCTTTGCATAGTACCCGAAAAGCCGGGTCAGTTCATCCCGGGAAGGACCGTCATCTTTTGCCACTTTATCGCCGTCGATCAGGAGGATGATCTTACCTGAACTGGTCAGCCGTTTGAAGATAAAGGACAATACAACGTCTTCGATGATGTCAGGGATGATATCCTGGTGGTTCTCCTTGATTGACTTGACGAACTTGATGAACCCGATATTCTCCGAGAGCGTGGCCTGGTCAATACCCAGGCTTTTGCCCAGTTTTGCGGTAATATCCGAATAATAGACCGGATCAATTTTCGAGGTCAGGTCATGCACCCATTCACCGGCATAATCCACAAGCGTAAGCTCGATGGATTCGAGCCCGGATTTTTTGCCCATTAACGTATAGATGCCCACCATATCGGTAACATTTGACCGGAGGGGCTCGTTCTTCTCTATCTGGCCCAGGTAATAATCCGAGCTGAAAAACTTCTCTTCTTTCCGGTCGCCGCAGAAGATCACTTCTTTCAAATGACCCTCAAAAAAGCCCACGAACTGTTTGTACATCCCGAGCATAAAGTAGGTTTTTCCGGACCTGCTGGGGCCAAACACGAAGACTTTGGATACGTTCAGGCCCCGGATCTTCCGGACAACGAGGATGTATAAGCCGGCGATAATGACGATGTTGAGGATATACGAGATGAACTCAAACCGGTCATGTGAATATCCCCCGATAAAACCGTTCATGAAGATGAGCAGTGCAAAATTGTAGAGGATGACAAAGAGCATCAGGGCTATGAATATGGTCAATGCGATCTTTACATAATCTGCAAAAATTTCATGATGGTGATTGAAAAAATAATACCCGCAGACAATTCCGCCGATGACAAGGCCATAGAAGAAGAAATCCAGGTACAGGACATTCTGGAGCAGGGTATAGGATATAACCAGGGGTACGAGGAAGACAAAGAAAAATAATCCCCTTGTTTTTGTGCTCTCGTCATAATAGAGACCAATGGACCCAACCAGCAGAAAACCAATAATGATCGAGACTGCCGGGTAAAAAACCATGCCCGGCAGGTCGGTATTCACACCGGCATTGATCGTCCTGGCATTTATCAGAAAACAAAAGATTGAGAGGACCAGGCTTGCGATTATTGATAATTTAAAATATAGTTTTTGCTTTCTTTCATTCACTCTCACAACTATCACCAGGTTATAAATTTATTGCAAAATAACGACTATCTGGTTCACAGGGTAGCATATTCTTTTTGATTCTTATTTAAGATTTTGGACCTGTTCAATAAACCGGCTGATATCCTTTGCATTGCCATGAACAATGACAAGATCATGCTCTTCAAATTTTTCATCTCCCGGCGGATTGGTAAGAACGTTATTTTTCCTTCGTATGGCAAGAATCGTGATATGGTAATCCTGGCGGATAGCGGATTCGGAGAGGGTTTTTTCGATAAAGTGCGATCCCTCCGGCAGTCGCACCGATGCAATGGTAATTTCCGGGTTATTGATTTTCATCTCCTCATACGACAGGTCCGGGATAGGAAAATCCCTCAGCATAACGTAGGCATTTTTCCGGATCTCTTCAATGAAAGTCTCGATCTCCTTTTTCGGGATAAGGTACCGGGTCAGGATCCGGGTAAACAGTTCAATGGATGTCTCGAACTGTTCTGAGACAACTTCGTCTGCCCCCAGTTTGTACAGCTCGTTCACGTCCCCGAGATACCGGGTCCGGGCAATGATATGGATACCGGGATTCATGAGCCGGGCATGCTTCACAATAAGGCCGATTGCTACCGGGTCGGAGATCACGATGAGGATGATCCGGGCAGATGCAATATGGGCATGCTTGAGCACATCTTCATCAGTGGCATCCCCGAAAAATATCGGCTCTCCTTTCTCCTTCTCCGCTTTGACCGTCTCGGCATTCATCTCGATGATGGTATACGGGATTGCGGACAACCGGGCGGTTTTGGCAACATTCTGGCCGTTCAGCCCGTAGCCAACGATAATGATATGGTCCGTGAGCTCGTGGGGCTTGTCCGGGCGGATGGCTTCCTCCGGTTCCGGCAATTGTCGTTTCAGGACTTTTTTGTCTGACAGGGTGTCGATAATACGGGGGGCTGCACTTATCATGAATGGCGTGCAGGCCATGGTTATCAAAGAGACGCTCAGGAACAACTGGTAGGTCTCATCCGAGATAAGAGAGTACTGGAGGCCGGTCTGGGAAAGGACAAACGAGAATTCCCCGATCTGGGCCATGGCAAAACCGATCAGGAGAACCGTCCGGACGGGAAGACCCAGGACCAGGGCAGAGATGCTTCCCGTACCAAATTTTATGATGATGATACCGAGGACAATGATGATGATTACAATCGTATTGCTGATAAAAAAATGAACATTGAGAAGCATCCCGATAGAGATGAAGAAGAAACTGGTAAATACATCCCGGAACGGGATGATATCTGATAATGCTTCCAGGTTGAATTCCGATTCAGCTATGATGAGGCCGGCAAAAAAAGCACCCAGTGCCAGCGAGAGGCCGGCATTCGATGTCAGGTACGCGATGGCAACGCAGATGCCGAGAATGCAGAACAAAAACAACTCTTTACTGCGGAATTTGGCTGCTTCAAAGAGGATCCTCGGGACAATCCACCGGGCCGAGATAAAGACAACCACGATGAACAGGCAGCCCTGCAGGAGAAGAACCGGGAGGGAATTTGCCGGTCCGCTCCCGGTCCCGGATAATACCGGGATGAGGAGCATCATCGGGATCGTTACCAGGTCCTGGAAGATGAGGATGGCGAGCGTATTTTTACCATAGGGGCTGTCGATCTCTCCCCGCTGCTGGAGGAGTTTTATCACGATAGCCGTACTTGACAGCGAGATTAAAAAACCGATAAAAACTGCCTCGCCGAAACTGCGCCCGAGGAATGTCAGGAGAATATACACCGCAGCAATGGTTGTGAGGACCTGTACAAGGCCGCCGATTATTACGGCTTTTTTTACCCGGATAAGGTTCTTGAAGGAAAATTCAAGGCCGATGGTGAAGAGTAACAATGCCACCCCGATCTCGGCAAATGTATTCACCTGGTCAACGTCGGTTATGAATGCCAGGCCGAATGGTCCGGCAACTACGCCGGTGATGAGAAAGCCGACCATGGTGGGGACACGAAGATACGAGCAGACAAAGAGGACAAGGATCGATAATACGAATATTATCAGGAGATTGACGAGAAAATACGTGTCCATGTGAATATCCTTCAATTCATTTTATTCATTAAAAGAGTATTGTTCAATCTCCTTAAATTACTCTTCAGCAAGACGCATCAGCGGATAATAAGATGCAGGAAAAACATTCCTGTATGAGTTTCACGCATATGGCAGGACCGGGAGTTTTTTATTTGAAGTTACGGTTCTCCCGCGGGGATGCCACGCCGGGCGCGGTGGTCATCGAAACGGGACCGGGAGTTTTTTAGTTCCCGTCATCATATCTCCAGACCGGATGTGATGCAGGGAAAACCCCGGTTCCGGTTCACGTTTGTATAACGATTACCGGACCCATCGGGGGGATATTCTTCACGGTCAGGTGTTTTTCCTTCGCATACTGCATAAACAGGGTCTCAGCAAGTGACGGGTCCCGGTATTCATGCATTCCTGAAAATTCAACACAGTGCTTTAATGAAACCGACTGGCTGATCAAGAGTTTTTGTTCGATCTCAGGGTACAGGATCTCCCGGAGTTTCAGCAGTTTCTCGTCGGTTGTTTCCAGGTCGCAGATCCGTCCCAATTCAATGGATTTTGGATCAGATTCATTGAAGAATTGTTTCTGGTTGTGTAAATCCAGAAACAGACCGATACACCGGATGAGATAAAATTGTTCAGCATCCTGTTGTCTGACCCGGGAATCCCGATATTCTCAAACCCGGTTGGTGAGGCAATGCAGAAGAACGCGTGGGGGTAATTTTTACAAGACTCAATAACCGCGGGATCCAGGTATGCAGGAATTTCCTTGAGTTCAAGGGGTTTGCTGTCGAACCCGTGTTCCCGGTAACGCTCAGCATGGGATACACAGATTGCGTAAAATATTACTGATTTTTTCCTCCACACCAGGCTTTTTTCCGTGAAAACTGCCATGAGATACTGGTTCTTTGGCAGGTTATCCGCGGGCCGGGCTCTCCGTTCATTTACCGGTTCCGTCTTTTGTGACAGGTTGCCGGCATTATCCCCTTTTTCTATCTTATCGACAATAAATGACTGGCCGGATAAGGTGATGCAGTTCCTGCCGGATTTCAGGTTATGCTCAATCCGGCTGATAAAGTCAAATTCCCGCTGCCGGGCCAGGGACGCAGTTACAATAAACTCTCCGCCCCGGGATCCAAAGGCTGTCTCGAACTTTTCATCATACAGATCTCCCTGTTTTTTCAGGTATTGCCGGACAGGAGACCGGATCTCGTCATGGCCGAGCAGATGGCTCGTCAATTCTCTCAACAGCGTATAGCCGGTAAAAAAAGATGCCGTGGACTTGTCCCCAAAGATTAATTTCTGCCGCAGCTCCGTGGCAGAGAAATTATCCAGCATCACAAATTTTTTCAGCAACTCGCATACTTCAAGTTCTGCGTCAGAAAAAGATGCACTGGCCCCTTGTAAATCCTGCCCGTTTTTTTTGGCACAATACGATATTACCAGTAACGCCATCTGGAACCGGGCGTGCATCTCCTGGTCTACGCTGGTCTTGAAAAAACCGCACCGGCCATCTTTGTAATTTTTGTAATCTTCTTCAACCTGCCGGGATAATTCATCGATATGTTCACGGGATTCACCGTTGCTTAAGAACGATGGCGTGAGCACCGGTACAGAGGATTTCAGTAATTTATTCAGGCAGACCCAGTCTTCTTTTTCGGTCATAGAAATCTTCGGATATCAACACCTGCTATGGGTGGATGGTTTTGAATATTTTCCCTTCCCTGACAACAGAGATCTTCCCGCCGCTCTGGGATACAATTATTCCTATTGACCGGGTTGCCTGGGTAATGGCTGCAATAGAAGAATGGCGGGTCCCGTGTCCCTGGGGGATCGTTACATTGCTCGTATCAATCGTGATATACCGGGCTGCGGCTTCTACAATCCCGTCTCCCCGGACCACAAAGGCTCCATCCAGTTGTGCAAGTTCCTTGATGCACTCTTTCATTTCGGGGTTGGTTATACACCGGTCTTCTTCCTTATGTCCTTGGAACGGGTTCAGGATCAGTTGCCGGGAATGCCGGAGCACGGCATCGGTATCGCCAATGAGAAATGCCGTGCCAACTGCTTTTCCCTCTCTTCCTTCCTTCGCAATCTCTGAGGCGATATGAAAGACCGAATCCAGCACAAATATCCGGATGTCGGTATTATCGGTGAGAATCTGCTGCCAGAACTCTTCATTGATCTCATTATCCACAGGAGTTACTTTCTTCTCTACTTCAGGCCTGGGGGGAGCAGGACTGATCGATTTATTCAGGATCTGCTCTTTTAAAGAGGCCACGATTGCTGTCCATTCTTTTGCTTTTGCCGGAAAGGACTGCGGGTGATGGGGGAACCGGTCAGAGAGGTTCCGGTATATGAAAAGACATTTTTGTGCATGCAGAAGGGCAGTCTCAGGATCTCCTTTTGCAAGGGCAATCCGGTACTCCGCTGAGAACCCTTCAGCAGCCTGGATAAGGGTGGATGAGATGTCAATCTTCATGGACGTCACAGGAATGTTATCGGGTCCGGGGGGAGAAGTCAGAGTCCGAACTCATTGTTCCATTTTCTGAACCGCTCGAGATCCTTTTCGGTCATGGGGGATTTTACCCGTTCAAATGCGGTCTCGAAATATTCCATTATCATGGGTCCTATGGATAATGTCTGTTTTTTCAACTCTTCGAAAGGAAGTTCGGATTTCTTGTACAGGTCCGGGTTATGAACCCGGATCATGCTCCGGAGCGCTTCCTGGCAGAGGAACTGGATATCCCTTCCGGAATAATTTTTCCGTGTACAGATTTCCGAGACCTTACCCAGGTTGAGCGAGGTTATGTCCAGTCCTTTGAGCTGGATCTTTATGATCTCCTCGCAGGATCTTGAATCCGGGAGCGGGATGTAGATGCGCAGGGGGAACCGTGACAGGATGGCTTCATCAAGATCCCAGGGCGTGTTTGTTGCCGCAAGCGTCAGGAGCAGTTCGTCACTTTTCTTGTCCTGGAACCCGTCGAGTTCCGAGAGCAGGGTCGAGAGCACTTTCCGGGATGCATCCCCGCTCTCTTCTTCCCGGGACATGGTGATGGAATCGAATTCATCGATGAAGATGATGGACGGCTGCTTCTTTCGTGCGGTTTCGTACAGGGAGGTTATCAGTTTTGAGGACTCCCCGAAATATTTTGAGAGCACGTTGCTGACCTTGACATTGAAGAATGTGGCATTCAGGCTCCCTGCTGCAGCGGCTGCAAGAAGGGTTTTTCCCGTGCCGGGGGGACCAAAAAGGAGGATACCCTTATCGGGCTTTATCGATACCGGTTTTTGTAAGCCCGCAATTACGATGGTCTCCATTATTCTTACTTTAACGGAGTCAAGGCCCCCGATATCTTTCCATGTTACAGTGGATTTGGCAATGAGGCTCTCGGCATAGCCCGCGAGATCTTTCTGGTCGTCCCGTATCTGCTCGAAATTGTTTGCAGGAGCTGCCGATGATGCGGGTTTTGCGCCGGAATCCGCATAATTCTTGTAACTTTTTGCCGCGTCGATATATTCCGTTTTTTTGTTGGGATCGGATTTTGCAAGCTGGATCAGGATATTGCAGCAGACAAGCGCCATTTTCTTGGCCTCGTCTGTTTCTCCTTTCGCTTTCGCATCATCGAATGCCTTGTGCGCCTTCTCTAATTCACGTTTTAACGGAAGTGTCAGGTCAATATTCAGTGCCATACCAATCCACCCGCATTCATCTCACATGACTGCGAAAATTTAACAATGATCCCTTCCGGGATCATCAGCTCTCAAATTCGGGTTTTTTCTCTTTTGGGAAAACCTGCTCTTTTTCAGGTGCTATTGTATCAGTTGCTTTTGTAGATTTTATTGCCTGTAAAATATCATTGACGTTCTCGTCGATCTCATCACTATCCGGCTCGGTACTGCCTGCCATAATTCTCTCTCTTTGTTTTTTCCCTTCTTCAAATACCGAGATCTGGTCCAGGAAATCCTGCAGTTCCTGTTCGGAGCCTTTCGTGAGCGGGGCGAGTGAACTTTTCTGTTTCTTCTCTTCTATCTTGTTGATGAATTCCTCGACGGTCCGGAGACGCGATTCTTTTGCAGATATTTTGGCAAGCGTGGATTTTTTTCTTACCGAAATGGTATTGATACGCTCGGCAAGTGCCCGCTCATCCGCGGGAGATTTTGTTTCCCTGGCTTTGTTCCAGTACTCATCGATCTGTTTTTCCAGTGCAGCAATTTTTTTGTGGAGTTGTTCGATCTCGCTCTCCAGCCGGATCTTCTCATCCACTGCAGCGCCTGGATCAATCAGATCAAGAGGATTTTTTGTGAGGAAATATTTGATTCTCCGTATAACCATTTACTTAACCCTCTCTGTCCTCAAGAGTCTTGTCAAAAGAAATTGCTTTCTGGGCCTCATCGATCGGGAGTACACCCTTCTGGACACTGGTGATGGCATCTACGATCTGCTGGACAGAGTCATCTTCTTCGCCCACCTTGTATTCATCAAGCCCGCTCTCGAGCGTGTCGTTTACAAGATCAACAATCCCTTCAAAATTCTTGCCAACGAGATTGATCTTTCCCATTACGTCGATGAGCGCATCCGGGTCCATGTGGACAAGTTTTGTCCATAATTTACTCTGCCTGAGTTCTTTCTCATATTTTTTCAGCAACAGGAGGTTGGTTATCGCCACGCTCATCTTGGTATATCTCATAAAAAAATTGTATTGCTGCTCGACTTCCAGGCTCAGCCGTTTGATCTCGTGGGCATGGACTTTTATCATCAATGGGCTGGCGCCGACGGCAGTGTTGAACAGTTTGGATTTCTCTTTCTCAAGTTTTGAGATTGCCTTGATGGTCGTATCCCTCCGGGTTTTCAGGCGGATCTTCTCGAGTTCCAGTGTTCGCGTATCCATTCTTTCAAAAGGGGTTCCGAGAATTTTGTCAACAATTGCCATGTATTTCATCCCGCTTGTTAACGTTAATGATAGATTTGTATATCCGTTTTCAAGTTTATACAGTTTCTCTATCTTTTTCCCGTTGTCGGGGTAGGTGGGGGGAGCAGAAATCCCGTGAGGCGACCGGGCTGAAATCTGCCGGCATATTTTTACCAACAACAAAGGTTGAAAATAATCCGCGAAATATCCGGAATAGTGTATGTCAGACACATTCAGAGCAACAGGATACCGGCTCCGGTTCCATTTCCATCCTCATTCTATAAATCCCTGCACTCCACAATAGTACCCGCATGAAATATACGGCACGGCATATCCAGCGTTTCCTCGAAACGGGAAAGATCGATGCAACGCTCTGGAAGAACCATTTCCCCTCGCTGCTGCCGACCCTGGTGCCGACCTGCGAGGAATGTTCGGAATTCAAGGAACGGACCTGCGCCGGCGGCCGGGACCCGGTAGATTGTTTCCTTGCAAAAGGCGTGGAAGCAGAGGACGGGGCAAAACCCCGCCAGAAGAAGAGGGACCCGATGCTCGGCATAGGAGCAAAACGCCCGGGCTTCAATGGCACGGCAATGCCCAAAGATCAGTCCAAGATGTAACGGGAAGAGATCCCGGCTCCAGGAGCCCGTTTGTGTTTCGGGCCCGGGGGTTACCCGGCAGTACCTCTTTTTCCAAGACGGGCCCGGAAGCAGAAAACCGGATGACTAGGTTAAATATCAGCGGTCATCAATAATCTTTAAAAGGAGGACAGTGGATTCCGATGGTCAATAAACGATATCTGGTGTACTCTGCGGTCCTCCTGCTCCTTATCCTTTTTATTGCATCCCCTGTCCAGGCAGTTGACTTGACGGCGGTGGAATGGAGCGAGAAAGCTGCTGCCCTCAACAGCCTCGGGAAGTACCAGGAGGCGCTCGATGCGAACAACAAGGCATTGTCCATTGACTGGGATTATGCTTCGGCATGGTACGGCAAGGGTGTTGCGCTCAGCAATCTTGGCAAGTACCAGGAAGCGCTCGATGTCTATAACCAGGCATTGCTGATCAACCCGAAGCTCGGATCGGCATGGGCCGGAAAAGGCACAGTACTCGCCCGCCTTGGCAGGAACCAGGAAGCACTCAATGCCTACAACCAGGCATTGTCCATCAATCCGGGGTCTGCGACAGCGTGGGCCGGAAAAGGCGCAGTACTCGCCCGTCTCGGCAGGAACCAGGAAGCGCTTGAGACATATAACCAGGCATTGCTGCTGGACCCGGGGAATGAGGATATCTATCGGAACAAGGAACTGCTGCTTGCCAGGACCGATTCCGGTCATGTGTCAGTGACCATGTCGTTTCTTGCTCCACCATCTCCTGCCTCCCCGGAGCCCGCGATGATGTTCCATGCAGACCCGGCACACACCGGGGTTTTTAAAGAGGGCGGGAATGTCTCCGGCAATAATGAGTTGTGGCGGTTCAAGACCCGCGATCACCTCATCTCATCGCCGGTGGTATCATATGGAGTTGTCTATGCCGGTGCCGGGGACCTCTATGCCATTGATGCCGGAACCGGAAAGGAGATGTGGCGGTTCAACCCGGAGTTCAGGTGTGAGACGTTCTCATCATCGCCCGCGGTTTCAGAGGGTGTTGTTTATACCGGTTCCAACTTCCTCTATGCGATCGATGCCGTAACCGGGGTGGAGAAGTGGCATATTATTGTCTGGGGGGCATCATCGCCAACCGTGTCCAATGGAGTTGTCTATGTCGGGAGCCGCGATAACAACCTGTACGCGATCGATGCTGTGAACGGGACGGAGAACTGGCGGTTCACGACCGGGAATTCTGTGTACACTTCTCCGGCAGTGTCCGGCGGCGTTGTTTATATCGGGAGCAGTGACCACAACCTGACCGCGATCGATGCTGTGACCGGGAAGGAGAGGTGGCGGTTCAGGACGATGGACGCCATCTACTCATCCCCGGCAGTATCGGACGGCGTTGTTTATATCGGGAGCAATGACCACAACCTGTACGCAATAGATGCCGGCACTGGCATGGAGAGGTGGCGGTTTACCACCAGGAACTGGGTGTTGTCATCCCCGGCAGTATCGAACGGCGTTGTTTATGTCGGGAGCAGCGACAACTACCTGTACGCGATCGATGCCGCGACCGGGGTGGAGAAGTGGCAGTTCAAGACGATGGGCCCCGTCTACTCATCCCCGGCACTATCGGAAAGCGTTGTCTATGTCGGGAGCAATGACAACAACCTGTACGCGATCGACAGGGTAACCGGAAAGGAGAAGTGGCGGTTTTCGGCAGGAGGTCCTGTGGACTCATCCCCGGTAGTCTCGCAGGAGATGGTCTTTGTCGGCGGGGGTCAGAATAACCTGTACGCGGTTGGAAACGGGCAACTGAGTCCGGTCATGCCGGATATAGTATCTCCGGAGAAGATCTCCGGTACCGCTTCCACGTTCAGGCCGACCTGGCTGTTCGTAATTATCATAATTCTGCTCATAGCCGGCGGAGTGTATGTATTCCGCCGGCGGAGGAGAATACCTGCAGGCAAGCCCGTATCTAAAATCCCGGAGAAACCGTCTCTTCCCCCGCGTCCGTCTGCAGCCGGTTCAGTGCAGAAACCGGACCTGAGGTTCAGCCTTGATCGCCCGACTCTCAAGGCCGACGAGTGGGACCATATTACCATCAATATGGAAAATCGCGGCAATGCAGCGGCAAAAGAGGTCAGGTTCTCCTTTACCTATAAGTTTGCAACGAAAGGGGTAAAACCGGTTGCAGTCAGCCCGGGATCAAGAACCTCAATAGAGGTCAATATTCAGCCCAGGTTCAAGGGTAAGATTCCGCTGGAGGTCACGGCAATGTACAGCGACAATACCGGAATGGAATACACCGAGATGGAGGAGTTCGATGTCGATGTTATTGAAAAACGGGTTCTTCCTCCAGGCTCCCCCGGAACATTCTCTCTGCCGGCCGTCCCGTCGGTTCCCCGACCAGCTGCACCGGAACCGGAGAAGCCTGAACCCATGCCGGTAGAAGAACCTGCTTATACGGAGAATCTCCCTGAACCTGAGCCTGGAGAACAAATCCCGGTGGACCTGCGGGAACGGTACACCGGATCAGTATTTCTTGGCAAGGACCGGTTCGCCCGTATATTCCGGGTGAGAAAAATGGACGGGAAATTTGCCATCGTGAAAGTTGCGACCCCGATGAGCGAACCTGATGCGGAAACATTCATGGCCAGTATGAGGAACTGGGCAAAACTCTCGCACCCGAACATTGTCAGGCTCCTGGATTTCAATACCGAGCCGGTACCTTTCTTCGAGGAAGAGTTCTGTGATCATGCACTGGCAGAGCGGAAAAAACCCCTGGAGTGTGAGGAAGCGGCCTGGATCGTGTACAATATTTCTGAAGGGCTCAGGTTTGCCCATCACCGTCATGTTACCCACCTCGACCTGCAGCCTCACAACATCCTCTTCAAAAACGGGATCCCGAAGATCTCGGGCTTTGGCCTTTCCCGGATTCTGGCAGATTCTCCGGATGCACCGGGCATGTTGCCCGCCCGGTATTATGCTGCCCCGGAACAGGTTGAGAACCGGACAAAAGACGAACGCACGGATATCTGGCATCTTGGCGTGATATTCTATGAACTCGTAACAGGATTACTGCCGTTCGAAGGCGACAGTATGGCTGCCATCGGGATGAGCATCACCACCGGCAATCCAAAATCACCCGGAGAGATCGTGCCCGGTGCACAGGGAGTAAATGCCATAATCATGAGATGCCTGGAGCAGGATCCGGCAAAACGGTACCAGTCCACTTCAGCGCTCCAGAAAGATCTCAGCCCGTATCTGGGGGATTATTCCCCCTAACCTCAGGAGCCCGGTAACAGGGCCGGCCCCCTCCGCTCTCGGCTCATTTAGAATAAGTTTGATGAAAATAGAAAAATAACGTCGGATAACGAAGTGAAATAAGAATAGAATAAGTGGACATAATGAAGAAATACGTCTGAGATGGAAAATTATTTTTAAAGGGTCAATATGAATAGAAAATTTGAGAGTTCTAGGCTCATATAGGCTCATATAGAATAAGTCACAGCAAAGTAATTGAAAATTTTAAAAATTACCTCGGGTGTGGGAGGCCTCGAAAGAACTCACTAAAGTAATGGTGAGAACGGAAAAAATATCCGATGTGGTATGGGATATTGTCGAATTACTCATGAAAGGAGGACAATTTGTTGTCTGGTCTCGTACTGGTGAAATAGCAAAACCTGCTCTTAATGCTGGAATGTGTCTAGACGATTTGGCTCCTGAACAATTTATAACAAAGGAATTCTGGAGAATAAAATATGAATCGATTGAACAGAGTATGTCATATAAACAATAGTTTATATTTATATGAAATTTTTCAAATGCTTTATCGTTTAAAAAGAATATTGACATATTATGGGCGAAGATAAAATAAGTTTAACTAAAGAGATAAAATTCAAAATCATTACCCCTGAAAATTTAATTGAATTAATAGATATCATTTATGAGGATTACGAGAAAAATCTCAATCTATTCAACGAGAAAAAAGAAGAGAAAGAACCAAAATTTACTATAACTTTGCTAAAATCTGATGGGGAAAGTAATGAGACTCGGGAATATAAAAAATTAAAAGAAGAAAAAAAGTTGTATAACACAAACTATGAAGGAATTAAAGTCAGTTATACTGAAGGAAAAGAAGAAAATCGAATAGAATTTGCTATAATTGCACAACGGAGTTATTTTAGACGCGAGATATTCTCTGATGAATGGAATAATGGAATAAAAATATCTGGTAAAAATGAAGAATGGGTTAGATCAAAATTTGATAAAATTAACAGAATTATCTCTAATTGGAAAGATCAATGTAAAATTTTTAAAGAATGTTATGGCATTATCTCAATACTATTTATTGCATTTTGGTGTGCAATAATTGGTGGAGTAATATATATATTTACAACATTTTTCCATCTTATTGAGACATGGTGGTTTTTTGGAGTTATAGGATTTATAATAGCAATATTTCTTGGTGTAACGACATCCGATAAAATTGCTCAATATTTTCCATATGTCGAATTATTAACTGGCCCAAATCATTTACATTATGAGGATGAAAAAAGAAAAAATATAATCTTTTTCATTTTAGTTATTGTAATTCCATTCCTTTTTGTATTGATCGGAATACTTCTTACAAATCTTATTACAAAAACTCCATAATTTTCCTAGTCGCCCGGTAACCTTTAAGCGTCATTGTTTTACTAAAGTGATTTGGACTTTCTAAAAAATCATAGATGTAATATTTTCATAATGATTATCAGTTGACTGTGTAATTCCCCATGAAAATCATTACACTTCTTTGATATGATGATGGGGCCTTGCACCCCCTTACCCATTTACGATAACCTGCGCCGCCCCCGAAGGGACGCCCCCGCGGCGCTTCAATTACCTGCTCATGTCTGAAAAATGGTAATTGCCCCGCCGTGCCGTACCGAGGCCCTGAGGCGGGGAACGCTCGCGTCGATACGATTTTCATAGTTCTGGTGTGAGCCCCGTTCATGTGTGTTTCTACAGAGCCCATTTTTAGTCAAATTGTGTATCTGAAATCTCCTCAAAATCTAATTGCCCGGTATCGGCCGTTATTGAGTGATCACAAGATATATAATACAATGTATTATACAATATAAATTTATGAAATTAATTGATTTCTTGCTTTCCTTAGCCACTGATTCAGATATATTTGCCAGATTCAGACGCGAGCCTGATGTTGTTATGACAGAAGCAAATTTATTGGAATCTGAACGTCAGACTATCTCAGATGGTGATCCGCGAAAATTGTTCCGTCTATTATTGGCGGAGTCTCAAGATTCGAACCTATCCTCTGACATAAAAATACCCCCCCAATTTGAAGTTTCAAATCAACCAACCATCTCACCCCCACCAAATATCGTACCTCCCCCCCCACCGCCAAATTATCTTTATATTGGACCTGTTTCTCCACCACCACCTATTTCTAATATATCCCCACCACCACCACCACCGCCGCAAAACGGCCCACCTCCCCCATACGAGGTTCACATTTCCAAAGCTCCCACCCAATTTCAGGAAAGCATTCCTTCATGGTTTATGCCAGAACGACTTTGGGATGCAATGGGTTTAACCGTGGTTGGTACCGGTATTCGAGGGGGTCTTCAGACAACCCCTGAAGCTCGCATATGTATCGAGCAAGCATCTAAAGTGTATTATATTGTTGCAGATCCAATTTCAGAAAACCTGATTCTCACACTTAATTCGACTGCGGAATCTTTAATGAGCTTTTATCAAGTGGGGAAAAGTCGCCTAGATGCTTATAATTCTATGGTGGAAAAAGTCGTATCGTCTCTTCAAGAATATCGGGATGTCTGCCTTGTACTTTACGGACATCCGGGCGTATTTAGTTACCCAGCCCGCGAATCAATCAGACTCGCTCGTTTAAAAGGAATTGGAGCCCGAATGCTTCCTGGAATTTCGACTGAAGATAATCTAATTGCAGATTTGTGCATGGACCCAGGGCAAATAGGTCTTCAAAGTTATGAAGCTACGGCATTTCTACTCAATAAATACAAATTTGATATCTCGGTGGGGATGATCCTTTGGCAAGTGGGAGTTCTCGGAGAGACTATTTGGAATCCACCTCATCCTGAAGTAAGGAACCGACTAACCGTTTTATCTGATTATTTAATTGAGTTCTATGGTAATGATCATGAAGTTGTTTTCTATCATGCATCTCAGCTTCCAAGTAGTCGACCAGTAGTAGAGCGTTTCCCCCTTTCAGAGCTTTCAAAGGCTCAACTTATGGACATTTCTACACTATTCATTCCTCC
The DNA here is from genome assembly GCF_963678795.1 of uncultured Methanoregula sp. Classification (NCBI taxonomy): domain Archaea; kingdom Methanobacteriati; phylum Methanobacteriota; class Methanomicrobia; order Methanomicrobiales; family Methanoregulaceae; genus Methanoregula; species uncultured Methanoregula sp. The sequence goes on from NZ_OY787453.1 coordinate 1,534,623, forward strand.
GAAAATATCTCCAACCTGTGACATAGAAATGGTAAAAAAATTAGGTATGAAATGGGGGGAATAATTACAAAACAATTTTATTGAGGATTACTATTAACCCCCTTTTACTCGTTCTCCTTTCGACGACCGTGTATCTGAATTTGTAGGGTTAATAGTTATTCTCTAATGTTTTTAACCAATTAATGGTTCCCGGAATCATTGTCATGATCATGGGAGTTCTGGTCATGATGCCCGGAATCATCGTCGTATGAGTCGGCATCCTTTGCATCTTTGAATGTTCTGTTACAATGGTCTGCAATTCATTGACAATCGAAACAATCTTTGGGTAGATGATGGCCTGGGCACTGCCGGTTGTAACGTAGTCATTCTTGTCCGGCACACCTTTTGCCGCAACACCGTCAGTCTTTGCCAGGACATCGTTCCGGAAGCCCAAGAGAGCTTTGTCATAACCCCTGGACTGGATGTTACGGAGATCCAGATGATTGTCAATAGCGATCAGGTGGATTTTTTCAAGCAGATTCCCATAGAGTTTGTTCCCGGCACGAATAAAACGGTCAATGTCACCCTGGTCAGAACAACCCCGACTGATTATAAGATAAAGCTCCATAATGGCGACCGGGTAAGTATCAATAAAAGCTGGATCCGGTTCATAGTGAGAAAATGACAGCATGATCCGGGACAGACACAATAGATCTTATTCTCCTTTTTTTACTATCCATATCACCGGACCGGTTTTGGATCCAGTACCGTATAAAAAGAGGGAGTATTCACGTCAGGTCAGACGCGATGATTCGATCAATCACCCGAAGAGTTCAGGGTAATTAACGCGGGAACAGGGAAGGGCGCAACCTGCATTCTGCCACGATTTGCAGCGTCATCAGGATCCTGCAGGAACACAGGTATCCGGTATGGGAACCCGGGAACGGGATCTATCTTCCGGAGACGGGGGAAGAATATATGCTCCACCGGGCCACATCCCCTGTTATCATGAATGAACTCCTGCCGCGACCCCTGGATGCAATCGCGTACGGTTTCACGCTCGTCCTCTCTCTTGGCATGATCGCCGCGATCATCTTCTTCATTGCAACCCGGTGCGAGCGGATCCTGGAACAGACCGGCACCGGGGGTGCCTGCGGGATCGGGATCGGGTGGATCCTGTTCTGCATCGCATTCCTCGCTATCGCCATCTATTCGGCAGCGCAGCTCTGTGGGTTGTGGAAGGAGAGAACGTGAGCCGGGTTAAAGAAGACAACCTTTCTAATTACCCGTCATGCCAGTCCCGCCGCCCGGTTGATCCCGCCGGTGCTGCCATTCTGTTGTCTTACGGGTCACGCCAGTCCTGACGGTCAAGCCAGTACATGTACACGATGGCCGTAAGAAGGCAGATACCGACGAACAGGGTCGGCATGTACCATTGCCCCGCGAAGTAACGGAGCAGGGACGAGAGGACAATCCCGAGGAAAAGCCCGAGAAGGAGCATACTGGTGACAACTTTTTGGTTGGTGAAGGTAGCATAGAGTTGCAGGGTATCCATGAGAGCTCTTACGGGTTGTTGGCAGGGTCAAAGAAAAAGGTTTTTGTTACGCATGTGGCAGGAGCAGTGCACCGGGGAAGACAGGTTTTATCTGCCGGCAACGCAGGAATGAATTTAAGGAGAATCCGGAGCCCATGAAGAACATCATTATCATCGGCATGCCCGGCGCAGGCAAGAGCACGCTTGGGGTCATCCTTGCAAAAACGCTCGGGTGGAAGTTTGCCGATACGGATATCGTGATCCAGGAAAAGACCGGCCGGCTCCTGCAGGAGATCATCGATACCGATGGGATCGATGCGTTCAAGAAGATCGAGGAAGAGACCGTGCTCTCCCTTCATTATCACCATACGGTCATCGCCACCGGGGGAAGCGTTGTTTTCAGCGAACGGGCAATGGAGCACCTGAAAGCCGAAGGCATCGTGGTTTACCTGAAGATCTCGCTCGGGGAGATGATCCGCCGGCTCGGCAACATCACGACCCGGGGAATCGTGCTTGCTACCGGAGAGAGCCTCAGGGAGATGTACCGGGAGAGAACCCCGTTATACGAAAAGTATGCCGGTATAACAATCGACTGCACGGACGAACATTTTGAGACGGTTATCGGGCGGGTTATCGAAGCACTGCAGTCCTGATGCATTGCTCTTCGTGGTGCTGTAACAAAAGCCCGGAACAGGACCGGAAGATGAGGGGATCAATCTTCCGGGTCCTGCGATCCCCGGATTATTTCTCCGGGAGTGTTCCGGGTGGTCCGGGGAGCCGGCCGGGATGGTGGTTGGGAAGATCCTGCCCCGCGCTTCCGTGCCGGGTTTTCTTTGTGAGGAGAGGATCCGGAGGGGGGCATTGTCATTTCCCGGCAGGTTTGCCGGAACAATCGTACGCAAAAAAAGGGAAATTATCAGGCCGGCCCGGCCGGGGGCCGGTCTTACACTTTCCTGAGCGTGTCAATGGCAGCGGAGTTGGGGGTGCCGTCGTACACGTACGTCAGCTCGATCTCGGAGGGCGAGATGATATCCCCGAACGTATACCCGCCGTCTTTCTCGGTCATGGTCAGGGTCTTCCCGTCGCGGCCGATGATACCGGAGCAGTCGGTCCGGGTCTGGTTGGCTCCCGTCCCGAAGGCAAACGTTCCCGCGACAATGCGGCCGTGCTGTTCAGAGATGATCATCGACATCGGGGCATTGCCATAGTTCGTGAACCCTTTGACCGGTGCATAGCCTGCCATGGTGCCGGTCCATGTGCCGGTGATGTCCGGTATGGCGGGGGTTGCTGCAGATACAGCGGGTGCCGGCGTTGCTGCCGGGGCCTGGGCCGGGGCAGTCGTGCAGCCGGAGAGTGCGATCGCTGCGATGAGGAGGATGAGAGCGAGTGCCGTTTTCATACAGGAGATGTTTGGGGGGAGGGGATAATAAAGGGAAATGGTGCGGAGAAGAAGAGATTGTTACCGGCAAAAACCCCGAAGGGGAATCTCACCCGGCTGATCAATACCCGGCTTTTCGCCCGTTTTCCTTCTGCGGCAACCGTCCCGGGATACGGGCAACAATCCGGGTTACGGCCGTACTGGGATTATAAATGATTCACTATAAAATCACAACGCTTATGCTTCCCGTCGTGAATTAAACATCATTCATGCATGCCGGGAAGAAGTATCCGGCAGGACGCAAAAATAATGAAGTATTCTCGGTCAGAAGAGGCAGTATCCCAGGTTATCGCAGTTCTCCTGGTGCTTGCAGCCGTTATTATCCTTGCGGCTGTTGCTGGAGTCGTGGCGTTAGGTGCAGGAGGAACAACCGGTATGGCAAAAGTCGTTGCGATCACCGCGCAACAGGGCTCCTCCGGTATTACGTTCAGGGTAGAAGGTGGTCCGGATCTTGGTGCGGTCACGTCGCTTAAGATCATGTCAGGAAATACTGCCACCTACTGGACGAACACCACGCCCCGTATCGGGGACTCGTATACCATGAGTTTGATACGCGATCCCAGGACGATGGTTGTCGCTTCCTTTAACGACGGTTCAACGCAGGTGGTATTCGATAAGACATGGCCGCGTGGCCTCGGATCATCGGCAGCCGATTATGCTACCGTTACTGCATCAAGGGCTGGAACTATCATAACATTCACGTGTACGGCTGTAGGACCAAAAGTCGGAGATATGGTATCGTTTGATATTACTGAGGATGGAAAAACAATTGTTGATGATTTTCCTTCATCATGGTTCGCTGCGGGAAATACAGGTACCGTTGGGGCTTCGGGAAGTAGTAATCATTATGTGATGATAGCAACCCTTACGAGCGGGTCTACAGTTACAATCTGTGATCAGGTTGTCTAGCGTTCTTGTGAGGGGAGAATATCTGAAGGGGCAGCAGCAGGAAAATGCTGCCCCGGAAGCTCCGGGTTGTTTTTCAGGTACGAGCCGGTTGATCCGGATCTATTTTTTTAACCAGGATTGCCATGCATAACGGGAAGCCAGGTTTTTTAAAAACAACTCCGCCCTGCGGGGTTACCATGAGAAGCGGGTAAGGGTGAAAAGAATATGAAACCCCACCCGGCAAATTGTACTAATTTGTGGGGAGCATCCAATGAACTCACTGCCATACTTCCATCCTGAGTATGAAGAAAGAAAAGAGCTCTCGTTTTTATTTCCTTATTGTGACGTAAAAAAAATTGTTTATCGCGTTACAATAATACCATCGTCTTTCGATTCTGACGATTCCCTATACGATGCCGGGAATTCCCGGCCGCTCATTTGAGCTTCTTCTCGAGCTTCTTGAGCTTCTTCTGGGCCTCTTTGCTACCCGCAGCCGCCTGCTTCGAGAGCTCCTCTGCCTTGGCCTTCTTTACTTGGTTCAGCTTCACCAGTTGTTTCTTACTCGTTGGCATACAATCACCTCGCTACGTCTTTGTCTGATTCTGATTGGCTTTTTTCCTTTTTAAAATATCCCTGCATCGTTGTACCTGCCAATAAAAACTTCGAATAAACGAAAAGAGGACCGGTAATTCCCGTAAACTCCCAAAAACAGTTCTGACACTCATTTCTCCCGGGGATGTTTCACCCTCGCCGATATGGGCTTGATACCATATCCTGTGAGAGGGTCTTTCTCATTCGCTGTTCCAATGGCTGTCGTCGTGGATTGCTCATGGTTGCGATCCTTGCGACCGCCCTGGTGCTCATAAGATCCCACGGGAGTTCTGACAGGCGCAAATAGCGGGCCGGCATACTCCGGCACCGGGATACCTGTCCAGTCGCGCAGACAGGATTTCATTTTTTAAAGAACATCAATCAGCCTCTGCCATAAAAAATTGCATGCCGGGCGGGGTTATGAAACCGTAACCATCCCGGCATACATCAAATGTCCATCCTGTGACGGGGGAGTTATCACGGATATCGATACGATGCATAGATCCGCGTTCTTTTGGCATCTCTCCGGCTCGTAGATCGCCCGGAGTAGTTCACATGCTTTGGGAACGCCGCGGAACGCTCTTTTCGAACCAAATACCTTGTCCATCTGCCATCCTGATATTTTATGTATAAGGAATGCTGAAGTGAATGGAGAGAACCGGAGTAATAACCATGACAGAAAAACCTGGACATTTTGAACAGGGACGATGGGTTACAGACAAAGAACCCCCGGCCCCGCAGCCAGCTGGCGATGAGATGGACAAGAGACTCGGCAGTGCAACAAAAGCCGTCATATCCTCCATTGACGATGTGATGAATGTTGCCCGGGACCTGGTAACCACGGACGAGGGGAAGCAGTACATCGAGAAGACCCTGAGCGATACGCAGGCCCAAATCCAGAAATCCTTTGACGAGATCATCGGCCGTGCAAAGGAAGAACTGGAGAAGAATATCAAGCGGTAATACCTGCGATCTTTTTTTTATTTTTTTCGCTGGACGGGTACCGGGTATTTTCCGGAATAGATGTTTCTCCGAGAGTAAACTTCCATAAAGAGAGCCGGGAAATTACCGGAGACTCACAGAAAAACGGCAGGGAGGTCCCTCTCTTCCTTCGCATTCCCGGAACGTTACTTCGGGGGATTCCCGGTCGTGGACCCGACATGATTTGGCACCCGGTCCCGGATGACGAGGAGCCCGATTACCACGCAGGTTGTCAGCCCAACGCCGAAGAACATGCCGGTGAGGAGGAATTCATTGTCATGTGATCCCGATGTGCCGGATGCGAGAGGGGGATCCGGGGGGTTGTGCCGGGGAAGCGGGGGTATTGAGGGGGGCTCTTACGCTCAAAAGGGGCTCCGGCACAAGACGCGTTGGAAACCGGAAAACAGATTTTGATTGGATAGAAAAACAAAGAGCAGAAAAGTATCGTAGCTATCGGACAAATTGCACATTGTCCATATCAGCAAATTCGCGGTCGCCGGTCAGGAAGGGTATATCCAGCCGGTTCGCGACAGAATATCCGACACAATCAATCGTTGATAACTTCTTTCCCAGGCCTGATGCTTCCTTTCTCCGTGCCGCACCGGAACAATAGTCTTCATCCCGGGTTGCCTGGAGGGTGACCATTTTTCTTACCGTTTTAAGAACCGGAGATGCTTTCGTTGGATAATTTCTGCACACGGCAAATCCAACCTCGCAGATATTGAATTCAGTTGTGATGAGCTGCTCGGATTGAAATGACCGGTAATTCTCATTTCCTTTCAGCATCTCGATAAGAGCATACGAATCGGCAAAATAAGAGGACATGATTTAATCGCGAAGCTCGTCTTTGAGTGCCTGGGTATCGATCTTCCAGTCAGGCAGCAGGCCGAAAAATCCCTTTGCGGCAGGTTTTTTCTTTGTAACCCGGGCTGTTTTTTCGGTGCCGGCCGGGACCTGGATCGCTGATTGGTTTTTTATCATTGTCGTCATAGGGCGGTCCCTGTTGACTATGTTTCTTGTTATATATGAAATAGATTTCTTCTCTTTTAAAAAAAATTTCCCCAACAGGTCTACATATACTACGGGGTGGAGGCCGGGCTGGTACTGATAGGATTCCATTGTACCATTTTTTTCGTAATGGGGGGATGTAGAGATGCGTGAGCCGGGGTGCGGGGATGTTACGCCAAAGGGTTTTAGTGCACGATGAGCGGGTTAAGATCCAACCGGCTGTTGCAGGCCGGGAGTCCGGGTTCTGCATCGCATTTTTAGCTATTGCGAGGTTGCCCGGGCGGAGTGGATTGATCCGGATGGCGTGAAGATGTGCGGGCGGTGTTATGGGAAGGGGGTGCGGGAGGATGCAGGAGGAGAGGGCTAGTTGAAGCGTTTGACTGGGTGGGTTTACAAAATCAAACTACTAAAAATATTCTCCCGGTATATATGAAAATCTATAAATGAGGAATTTCTCAATTATGTATTGAAGATGTTCCAATGAAATTTCCCACAAAAAAAGTGAAAAGTGTTGAAAGTCTATTAAAGAATCTTAGAGAGCATCTCAAAGAATTGAACGAACCAGTTTGGTTTCGAGGTCATGCGGATAAAGCATGGTCTTTAGAATCTTCATTTGATAGATTGCACGGGACAAAAAACGAACGTGATTTGATAAATAATTTTAAGAAACATGCAACATTGATTCTAGAAAAAAATATTAACCCCAATGGATTTGAATGGTTATTTTTGATGCAGCATTATGGAGTCCCAACTCGATTATTGGATTGGACAGAAAGTCCACTATTTGGACTATATTTTGTTGTTAGTGACCCCAATTTTCACGACAAGGATGGTATCCTGTGGGCACTTCTTCCAACGAAATTAAATCAAACAGCAAATTATAATTATTCTCATCCTAGTGTAATTCCATCATTTGATGATGAGGATCTAGAGCATTATTTACCCCAAAAGTTATTACAGATTTCAGGAAGAGGCCCGGATTTGCCCATAGCTGCAATTGCGACGAGAAATAATCGACGGATGCAGGCACAATTGAGTGTTTTTACAATTTCCTCAGGTAAAGATCATCCGATTGATCAAATTTCGGATCAACAGCATGTATGGAAATACGAAGTACCTTCCGAGAGTAAAAAAAACATCTTTCAAGAATTGAAATATTTGGCAATTAATGAATTTTCTTTATTCCCTGAATTAGATCGAATATGGAGCTCTTTGCAAGAATAACTGGAGGATTAAATGTCTTATATTTTCACACGAGAGATGAAAAATAACAACATCACAAGGATTTACTCAGAACGAGAATTTTTGGAGAGCGATCCTGTCTACCAGAGAGATAGTGATATTTGGGATGAACCAAAAAAGCAACTTTTCATTGATTCAATATTGAATGATTACGATATTCCAAAACTATATTTTAATTCTCACTTAAGCCCTAGATCTAACTCGAAGGGGCAGGAAAAAAAAGGTTATGAGTACTCAATTATTGACGGAAAACAAAGATTAGAAGCAATTTGGGGATTTATTAACGGAGATTTTAACTTAAGTAAAGATTTTATCTATTTCGTCGATGAATCAATAAAAGCAGGTAATTTATCCTATGACGAGCTGGGCAAAAAATATCCACGACTAAGAAATAAATTTGATTCGACAAATTTACCGATTATAGAAGTAGAATCAGATGAATCTGATCTGATTGAGGATATGTTCTCTAGATTGAATGAGGCGGTTCCACTTAATTCTGCAGAGAATCGCAACGCAATAGGCGGACCGATGGCAGCAGTTATTAGAGATGTTGCGAAACATCATTTCTTTAAACAAAAAGTCTATTTTAAAGATATTCGATATAGGCATCGTGAGGTCGCAGCACGATTATTGTTCATAGAATATTATTTGGTGGGGAAAAATCAAATTTTTGATACAAAGAAACCCCTTCTTGATAACTTTGTAAAAATATTTAAAAAATCAAAAAGTATTTCCACGAATCCCATTAAAGAAGGTGTTATTTCGAATTTACTGGTACTAAATGAAATATTTACTGACAAAGATATTTTATTAAAATCACAATCTGTAATCCCAATTTACTATCTTGTAGCAAGAGAATTGAGAGGAACACTATTTGAAAGAAATATGACAAGGGATAATCTACAAAAATTTATTAACGCGGTATCTAAAAACAAAGAGATTGCAACAACTGAAATTGGAAACGCAGATTTTGATTTATTGGATTATAATCAGATGAGCATACAAGGAACTAATGATGCCTCCTCTATCAAAGAAAGAACAAGAATCCTAAAAGAATTTCTCTTAAAGCAATAGAATTTTTATAATCTCTTTCGAATCTGAATAAATCCATATTTTTAATACACATCCTGGACTAGACTTAACTACTAAAAATGAAACATCAGTTCGTCGTTCTTGATATGTTCTCCGGCGGGGGCGGCCTTACTGAAGGATTTGTCCGGCAATCATTTGATTTTGTTGCTCATATTGAGAAAGACCCACATGCTGTCAATACTCTTCGGACCCGATTGCTATTTCATAATCTCCAGGATCATAAAGATCAAAATCTCTATCAACAGTATTATGAAGGTAAAATTTCGCGAGAGGATTTTGTTAGTGAGGCCTTAACGGAAACTGATCGAAAACATTTGATCATCGATCAGGAAATCGGTCGGTTAAATGAAAAAAAAATTATTGCAGATATAAAAGCGGAATTGAGTTCCCGGTTTGGTCGAACCCATGTGGATGTAATGATCGGGGGTCCTCCCTGCCAGGCATACTCACTTGTGGGTCGTGGAAAAGACGAACACGGAATGCTGAATGATCCCCGTAATTATCTTTATAAACACTATTTGCATTTTCTGAAGGTTTTTCAGCCGGAATTATTTGTATTTGAAAATGTGCCGGGAATAATAAGTGCAAAGAATGGTGAAATCTATAACAATGTAATTAGCGGATGCTCATCGCTCGGTTATCATCTGGACAAAAAAACGCATATCCTGAATGCAAACAATTTTGGCGTCCTTCAAAACCGACGCAGAGTAATTTTTATCGGGTGGAAAAAAGAGCACAAACACATGGAATATCCCGATTTTCCTGTAATATCCATTAATGAAAATATCAATGGAATTTTAAAAGATCTACCTAAACTTCAGGCCGGTGATGGAACGGATAATCTTCAGCCATATAGCGATCAAAAACCATCCCCATATTTACTTCGAAATAAGGTAAGAACAGGAAATAGCGGGATTCGACACCACTTCGCTCGTAAACATAATGAAAATGACTTAACAATTTACAAAATCGCCCAAAGGAAATGGATAGATTCTCGGGAGAGATTGCACTACAATGAATTACCGGAACAATTGAAAACTCATGAAAAACGAGAGATTTTCCGTGATCGGTTCAAAGTCGTTGATGGTCTATCATATTCGCATGCAATCTTGGCACATCTCGGAAAAGACGGTCATTATTTTATTCATCCGGATCCCTCACAAGTCAGATCACTGACGGTCAGAGAGGCCGCCCGGATCCAGTCTTTCCCCGACGATTATTTATTTGAAGGGCCGCGTCTTGCAAAATATGTACAGATCGGAAATGCCGTCCCGCCCCTGATGGCTGAGGGGATCGCCGGAAAAATTCGGGAGATGCTTAATACAATTTGATAATTAAAACACAATAAATAATACCAATCGGACTACACAGATCGAAGTACCGAGTGTATTTCCCTCGATTGTGATGATTGAATGAATATAACTCCTACGAATACAACTCTTTCTGATTTTTATGATATTGTAGCCCCGGATGCCGGTGCGATGATAGAAACACTACGGGCATTCGGTTATCATCTCGAAACTTCCATTGCAGATATTATCGATAACAGTGTTTTCGCAGGCGCACATAATATTTGGATTGATTGTACGTGGGCCGGGGAAATGTCCACTATCGCAATCCGGGATGATGGTTGTGGGATGTCTGAGGAAGTCTTAAAAAATGCAATGCGACCCGGAAGTAAAAATCCACTCCAGGATCGGGACTCCAAAGATCTCGGAAGATTTGGTCTGGGATTGAAGACAGCATCATTTTCACAATGCCGGAAACTGACGGTCGGATCCAAGTCTGAAGGCAACGGAATCGCCATAAGAAGCTGGGATCTGGATTATGTGAACGAGTGTGGGGAATGGCGTCTTATTCGTCCCAATAAAGAGAATATTCATCCGGTTTTTTCGATTCTTGATCACCAGAAATGCGGAACGATTGTACTCTGGGAAAAAATCGACAGAATGATCAAAGGGACTGATATCAATGATGAAAAACATCAGAATCATTTTTTTGAACAACTGGATATCCTGAAAAGTCATCTTGCGATGGTTTTTCATCGGTTTCTTGAAAAACCAAATGGTCTGAAAATATTTCTTAATGAAAAAGAGGTAAAACCCTGGGATCCCTTTCTGCGGAATCACCCGTCCACACAACATCTGCCTCCCGAATACATAATATATTGCGGTAAAAAAATCAACATCAGACCTTTTGTTTTACCTCATCGTTCAAAACTTGATGACAGGACTTATGAATTGTCCGGAGGGCCGGGGGGATGGAATGAACGGCAGGGCTTTTACGTATATCGTAATGAACGCCTGATTGTTCCTGGGGACTGGCTTGGGCTGGTATTCAGAAAAGGGCAAACTATCAGAAAAGAACAGTTTACAAAACTTGCCCGTATAATGGTTGACATTCCAAATTCATTTGATGGTGACTGGAAAATTGATGTCAAAAAATCGGTTGCCCGACCACCGAACCGGATAAAAGATAAATTTCAACGTATATCACGACTGACAATTGAGCAGGCAATCTCTGTATACCGATACCGGGGGAAAGTATCGGAACGAAATAATGATCCCTCATTTTCATTCCCCTGGTCTACATCAGTTCACCATGGTATGTATCATTATTCCATTAACCGTGAACATCCATTAGTTTCTGATATTCTTAGAAATTCCGGTAATGCAAGAAAAAAAATCCAGGCAATGCTGAGGATTATTGAAGAAACGGTACCCGTTCCCCTGATTATCCTTAATGATTCAACCAATCCTGACAAAATTCAGCGACCTTTTGAAGATGTACCTCCAGCCGAGTTGAAAAGTGTTCTGGAAGAGATATGGAAATCCCTGATTGAAAGTGGTATTCCAAATGCAGACGCAAAAAAACGTCTGCATCATATGGAACCATTTTCAGACTTCCCGGATTTCGTTGATAATTTTATTCTGAACCAGACCGGTGATAACTGATATGTCTACCTATGAAACGGCCAGGAGTCTTGTCCTGGTGATGCTAAAAAACTCCCCGAATCCGACGAGTGAAATTATCCGGGATAATGTCACGCAGGTTCTTTCAATGCTTTCCAAATTGCCGGAATATGAACCTGTTGACATTGAATATCTTATAAAAGATATTGAATCTCGTTGCGAGATCTGGAAAGGCCGGGCAACGATATTGAAGGGCAACCAGAAAGATCACATTATCTGGCTCCCTTCGAAAAAAAGTCAGATTGACTGGAAGTTCTGGCGCCGTTATCAGCGTTATCTCATGGAAGCAAAAAGTATTCCGGAATCTTCCTTAATCAAAATTGATGATTTTACCGATCGGGTTTTAGAACAGCTCGAAAATCCGACTCGTGATGGGGAATGGGATCGCAGGGGAATGGTTGTCGGTCAGGTACAATCAGGAAAAACTTCCAATTACACAGGAGTAATCTGTAAAGCAGCTGACGCCGGTTATAAGTTAATCATTGTTCTTGCCGGAATGCACAAGAGTCTCAGGAGTCAGACGCAGATTCGTCTTGATGAAGGCTTCCTTGGTTTTGATACCCGCCAGGCACGGAAATTCGATAAAGAAAATATGCGAATCGGTGTTGGAGATTTACCCGGGGAGGAATTTATTACGGTCCATTCCCTGACCAGCAGCGAAGATAATGGGGATTTCAAAAAAACAGTTGCTCAACAGGTAGGTGTTTTACCTGGGGGTGCTGACCCGGTTATTCTCGTCGTGAAAAAACAAAAATCGGTCCTTACAAATCTCATCAACTGGGCTATAAGTGTCAGAGGACAGAAAGATCCTCATACCGGAAAAACCGTTGTCAGAAATATTCCGCTTCTCGTTATTGATGATGAGGCAGATAACGCTTCTGTAAATACCAAATTAATTCCTGTCGATGAAGAGGGTCAACCCCTTGCGGATTATGATGTCAGTGCAATCAATGGAAAGATCCGGGAATTACTTCATCACTTCGAAAAAAGTGCATATGTCGGTTATACGGCCACACCTTTTGCAAACATATTCATTTTCCCAGAGAGTGAGACCGATACCCATGGTGAAGATCTGTTCCCCAGAGATTTTATTATCAACTTACCTCCTCCACCAAACTACATCGGCCCTTCTGAAATTTTCGGTTTAAATCCGGAAGACGATCCGGACTCAGAAAAGGAACCGGGTCTTCCGATAATACGGATAATCAATGATTATCATCATAAAATGCCAGATTCTCACACCAAGGATTTTGTACCGAAAGAACTTCCGGGATCACTGAAAGAAGCAATAAAATCCTTCATCATCTGTACTGCTGCCAGAAAAACCCGTGGAGAGAGAAACTGTCATAACTCAATGCTCGTACATATCACACGGTATACTGCGGTTCAGGCAGAACTTGCAGATCTTATCAGTCAGGAGCTGATCGCTCAGCGACGCAGGCTCGAATATGAAAAGCCGGATTCCGATTCCAGTATTTATCACGAGATGGAAACGTTATGGAAAACTGACTTCAATCCAACAAGTCATGAAATATCAAGCCGGATTCAGGATCCGCTTTTAATCCCGATAGCCTGGGACTCCGTAAAAGGAAATCTTTTCGACGCTGCATCAAAAATCCGGGTAAAAATAATCAATGGTACGGCAAAGGATGCTCTTGATTATAAAGACAACCCGGAAGGAATCAGCATAATCGCTATCGGGGGTGACAAATTATCCCGTGGGCTTACCCTTGAAGGTCTCACAGTCAGTTACTATCTGCGTGCGTCAAGAATGTATGACACTCTGATGCAGATGGGGCGATGGTTTGGATTCAGGCCAGGATATATTGATCTCTGTCGTCTTTACACATCACAGGAATTAGTAGACTGGTATCGATTCATTAATATCGCATCGGAAGAACTCCGTACAGAATTTGACTTTATGGCTTCGATGAATGCAACACCGAAAGAATATGGGCTGATGGTCAGAACTCATCCCGATGGTCTTAAAATAACTTCTGTAAATAAAATGAGATCCGGAACCGAAATGGATCTATCGTTTTCCAATTCCATCGAACAAACTGTCTTTTTTGACAGGAATGACGTCATCCAGAAACAAAACCTGCTTCTCATCGAAAAATTTATTCGAAAGCTCGGAGAGGCAAACGGAAATATCGAAGGTACTCCTTACTGGACAGATATACCACCAGGTCAGATCCTTGAATTAATTGATGATTTCCAGTTCAAGGAAAGTTCAAAAACACTTCGACATAGTTTGATTAAACAATATATTGCAAAGCAGAATGCCCTGCAGGAATTAACTTCATGGACCGTTGGATTGATCAATAAACAGAAACCAACAAAATTTCATGATTTCGGTAGTTATCACATCGGACTGACACAAAGATATCCGGCCGATCCCGACAATAAAGAATTGTATGCAATTAAAAAAGGGCAGATAATCAGCCCAAAACATGAATTAATCGATCTTTCCGAAGCTGAAAAGCAAAAAGCATTGGACAAAATGTTTAATGATCCAGAGCAACAGGAACAAGATTTGTCAAAAATCTCAATTCCAAGTGGTCCGTATATAAGGAGTATACGACCATCGACAAGAGGACTTCTTTTAATTTACCCATTGGATCCAAGTTGTGTCGGCCTCGATAATCCGATCATAGGTCTGGCATTTAGTTTCCCATATAGTGAAAATGCAACAACTGTACGTTATAAAGTAAACAATATCTATTGGGAGCAGGAATTTGACAACTGAAGAATTTGATTCCATCTGGAAGGTTCTGGAGGATTCATGCACAAATAAACATGATAATGGGATAATTATCCGCAGGATCTCTCCTGATATATCTCATGACATTTTTCTTGGTTGTGAAAAACCTGCAAATCGTCGGATGTTTCTCATACGGATTGAAAAGCAGAATTATACAAATTTCACGAAATTGCCTCAATTCCGTGGTTTTGATCTTTCCCCTGTTACTTTTCAAGATGATAGGCCCGATTCTTTAACTATAGGATTTATTCTAAATGATCCTGCATTCATGGACGTATTTTCAACACTTTGTGAAGATATTTATCATACTGCAGACAAGGAAAAAAATCAAAAACAGATGATCAGGAATGTTATAGAACGTTTGCTAATTTGGAATCAGTTCCTCGATATTTTTGGATATCAGGGATTGAGTCCGGAATGTCAGCGCGGTTTATACGGCGAATTAAGGTTTTTAAGAGATGTTTTGTTTAGTCGGATTGGAATTGAAAAGGCAATCCATGCGTGGAAAGGGCCATCGATGGGAAATCAGGATTTTCAAATATCCGGTACTGGTGTTGAAGTTAAAACAAGTATTGCCAAACAACATCAGAAAATCCATGTCGCCAGTGAACAGCAACTTGATGATACGGGATTAAATGTACTTTATATCTATTATCTTTCTCTTCGTGAAGTGAACGAATCAGGAGAAACACTTCCAGGAGTTATTGATCAAATACGAAAGCAGATTACTTCAGCCAATGGTCCAATTCACCAATTTGAAATACAATTATTTAATACAGGATATATCGACAAACAACGGACAAAATATGAGACCTGTGGTTACTTTGATAGGGATATCCATATTTTTCTTGTCAAAAACCAGTTTCCCAGAATTATTGAGAATGATTTGAAAAATGGAGTGGGAGATGTACATTATTCAATTGATTTATCTTCGTGTATGCCGTTCGAAGTGAGTGATAAAGATTTTTATCAGATTTTGGAAGGAATGTAAGTGACCAGCGAAAATGATTTTGAACAATTTACAGAGGATTTCCAGCGGGAAGTTATTGATGCATCACAGGATCCCGATGAAGAATCTTGGACGGAAGTACAATTCACAGAAAAATTCCTTAATCATCTGACTGAAATCGGTGTTATTGAAGATTTCATCTTATGCCGTCTTCAAGGAAAAGGTTTCAAAATCAATGCTTATAACAGCAATCTCAATATCCAAAACGATGGTGATAAAGAGGGAATTTTTTTTGATCTGTTTATTACATTTTACACTACCGATTATTCCAAAACCAATGTAACAAAAACAGAAATCAACTCATATATTAAAAAACTCAAAACGTTTTTTTCCAATGCACTGAATAAAAAATATGGAAAAATAGAAGAATCAAATCCGGCATTTGATCTTGCGGATACAATCTATAATAACCGGGAAAATATTGTCGGAGTCAACCTGTATATCATTACTGATGGGGTTGTAAACCTTGATGGCATTCCGGATGATACTGAAGGTGAAATTCGGTTATCGTATCACATCTGGGATTTGAGACGGTTATTCAGACATATCAGCTCCGGAACCAGACCGGAGCCAATAGAGATAGATTTTATCAGAGATTTCGGTGAATCAGTTCCATGTCTGGAAATGCCTAAGGAGAATCCTGAATATACGTCTTACATGGCAATAATGCCGGGGAAAATGGTTGCTTACTTATATGGAAAGTATGGGCCAAAACTTCTTGAAAGAAATATCCGGGTTTTTCTCCAGATGAAGGGAAAAGTGAACAAAGGAATCCGGGAAACTATCAAAAATGAGCCATGCATGTTTCTTGCGTATAATAATGGAATTTCAACAACTGCAGAAAAAGTCAAAATAGAAAAGAATAGTCAGGGCATTCCTTGCATTTCATGGATTCGGGATTTTCAGATTGTTAATGGCGGACAAACAACAGCAGCTATTCATTTCACCTATTTTAAAGAAAAATGTGATATTTCAGATGTCCTCGTTCAGGTAAAATTAACCGTTTTAAGAAACCAGAGCGAAATGGAAATAATCGTACCAAAAATATCTCAATATGCAAACAGTCAGAACAAGATTTCGGAATCTGATTTTGCATCCAATGAAGAATTCCATATCGAAATACAAAAAATGTCCCGGTCTGTCTGGGCACCTGCAAAGAAGGAAAGTCAACGGGAAACGCACTGGTATTATGAACGTGCGAGAGGGCAGTATCTAGTAGATAAAGACCGTGAACTGACTCAAAAACATAAACAGTTATTTTCAGACCGGAATCCGATAAATCAGAGATTTACAAAAACTGATTTGGCAAAATATGAAAATTCCTGGGATCAGATGCCTGATACCGTTAGTCTCGGCAGCCAGAAAAACTTCCGGGCATATATATTAAAACAAAAAGTGGATCCGCTTCAAATCCCGGACAAATATTACTTCTCACTTATTATTGCTAGAGCAATTCTGTTTAAGAAAACGGATGAGATCATAAAGAGACTGGACTTTGGACCATACAAAGGAAATTATGTGACCTATACTGTCGCTTTGCTCTCGAAAATTACAAATAAACAGATCGATCTTGAGAAAATATGGAAGGAACAAGATCTATCTTCGGCCCTTCAGACATTTATTAGTCAACTGGCATCTGAAGTCAAAAAACAGATTACGGAGGGTCCATCAGGATCTAAAAATATTTCCGAATGGTGTAAGAAGAAAGAATGCTGGGACTCTGTCAAGAAAATTAAAATGGAAATACCAAAATCATTGAAATCGGAACTTATTAGTGAAGAATTGGTGAAAAAACGTGATGAATGGTTTGGGAACCCTCAAAAACCGGTTATTCCCGATATTGAATGTCTTCTTGAACAAGAGATACAGAATCGATCTGAAGATACCGGATAATATGTGATATATAAAGAAACTAGTGGAAAAGAATAGTATCGTTTCTTTGAATAATATCTTGGCTCTTATTGTGATTCTTCCATTTTTTCTTTTATTGACTTTATGACTGCGGAAGAATTTTTTTTAATTTCATGCTCCCATACTCTAATCACAGTCCATCCATCTTTTTCTAATTGCGCATTTATTTTTTTATCACGATCAATATTTGATTGAATCTTTTTCATCCAGAATTCTGTACGAGTTTCTGGCTCCTTAAAGCATACCGGACATTTATGCCAGAAACAGCCATCAATAAAAATCACAATTTTCTTTTTTATGAATACGATATCGGGTTTTCCTAGAAGACTATAATGAATGCGATAGCCTTTGATCCCTGCAGACCATAGCAATTTTCTAAATTTTATTTCAGGTCCGGTATTTTTTCCCCGAATTCTTGACATATTATATGCCCGTTGATCCGGAGTGAGAACATCAACCATTAAAGGATATTTAAATCTGGATCTTTTAGATATTCCGACAAATTTCAATATACTGTCCTGTAAGATTTGGTTTTATCGTTCGTTAAACACTTTTAATCATCATTTCCACATTACCCCTTCATCAAAACCCAAGCCCCCACTCATCCCAAGTAATATTCTAACCCACGGGCCCGAGGCCAAAAGCTTAAGAATGGCAGATTTCGTACAGAATGGAAACATCAAGAGTGCAGTCCGCATTCTTGCAGAACCAATTGCAGACGCAGCAACATTCAACATGATCATCCTGTCGGTCATCACGACCAACCCGTTTGCCTGCGTAGCATACACTCTTCTTCTTGATTCCCAATATCCGCTTCACCCACTTAAAATGTCAAATTTCTTTTAATTTTAAAATGTCGCAGCCATTCTGCCCACGCTTCCATTTCGTATAAATTTTAATTACCATTCCAATGAGGAATAATAGCGCGAAAAGGAACAAAGCAATGAATCCTAAAACAAATAAAAGTTGAGACCAAATGGTTAGTCTTATTTCTTCAGGAAAAGAGGAAATATTTACGTTTTCATTGGCGATGAGAGAAATCGTGGCATTTTTTTCTTTCACGAGTAAAAATGGTATGAGTGTCTTACCGGCAAATATTGTGTAATTCTTTCTCCCTAAATTAAAAGTAGCCTCATAATTTTGCATTTCCTGGTCTATTGAAAAAGCTCGACCAGTATCAGGTTTAATCTTTATATAATCGCAATTTTGACATGAAACAGATAATCTTGACGTGTTGCAATATTTAGTAGATAAATCTTCATCGGTGTCAAAAACAAAGACCGAGGAATACCCTCCATCTATCCATCCAATTTTTGAATATGCTTGCGGATTATCAAACCATAAATCCCCGTAGCTGGGATACTTCGTCGGGTCGGCATAGTAATAATAATAAATTGTTGGATCAACCTGAACCCAGCGGTTATTGATTTTAACTTCATCCCATACATGATCTTCTGCCCTTGTTCCAACAATTCTGGATTCGAAACCTGACTTATTTGCGACGAAGTTGAAAAGTGCAGCTGATTCGCCACAGGCTCCGGTTTTAAAATAAGTAATGAAATACGGATCGTTCGCAAATAGTTGGGTGGCTCGTATCCTGAATCTAGAAGGATCATCAAAGACTTGAAATCCTAATACTGAAGAAAAAGACCAAAAAGGACTCGATTTTTTATTGTAAGTTTGGTAATATCCATTCTCTGTAAAGTTCGCGATTTCTCTGATTTTTGTTTGTGGATCCTTTATATTTTTAATACTCTCTTCAAATGAATTAATTTCTGTATTTACATGAGATTTAATTTCTGAAGTGATTATTGCGAACACTAAAGCGATTATAACTATAGAGTACAGCTAAAAACCCGGCTTAGGTTTTTATCTTAGTACATCTGATAAAAAAATATGAGCGGGTTTGGGGATTATTTTCTGCATCAGGAATATACCAAGATCGCCGGACTGGGGAACAAGTTAGGAGAGATCCGGGACATAATCGATTGGGAGAAATTTCGTCCGATCCTCAACGATATGTATCGGGATAACAAAGAGATCGGAGGCCGACCCCATAACGATGAGATCCTCATGATCAAGATGCTCGTTCTTGCCGGCTGGCATGGCTTATCAGATTATGAGGTAGAACTCCTTGCCATAGACCGGTTATCGTTTCGACATTTTCTCGGGTATCCGGAGAAAATCCCCGATCGATCGACGGTATGGTTATTCCGGGAAAACCTGACGAACCACGGAAAGATCCATCTCATCTGGGATGAACTCCAGCGACAATTGGACGAACAAGGCTATTCGATAAAACGAGGTACCATTCAGGATGCATCGTTCATCACATCCGATCCCGGCCACGCCAAGGCAGATAAGCCCCGGGGAGATGTTGCAAAAACCCGACGAAGCCGGGATGGAACCTGGGCCAGGAAAGGTAACAAATCAGAATTTGGATACAAACTCCATTCACTCATCGACAAAGAATACCAGTTTGTCCGAAGATTCGATACATCAACTGCATCACTTCATGACAACCAGATTGATCTCTCGCAAAAAGGTGAAACGGTATACCGGGACAAAGGATATTTCGGAACCGTCCCTTTCGCCTCCATCGACAAAACAATGAAACGATCGGTTCGTGGTAAACCGATCTCAACGAAAGACAAACGCAGAAACCGGGCGATCAGCAGAACACGGTCTCTCGTTGAACGACCGTTTGCAGTGATCAAACGGGTGTTTCATGCTGGGCATGTGATGGTGACTACACACCTCCGGGTCCATGCTAAAAATCTCTTCGCCTGTTTCTCATACAATCTCTTTAATCTCGTAACTGTTCAAAAAAATCATACGGTCTAGCGGTAGCTTTCAAAAAAGGAAAATTGGGGGAAGTAACACAGAGTGCCTGATAGATTCTGATACTTTTTACAAGTATCAACATGCTCTATTGGTCCGGATTAAAAAGTGGGGGATTTTCGCTATTCTCTATAATAAAAAGTAAAATTATCCCAATCAATTTTTTTTCTTTTGATAGTTCTTTTATCATCAGTTATCCTCTTTTCAAAGATCTTATTGGTTGAATCCTAGTTGAACGATGAAGTGTTCGTCTCATCATTTGACGGAATATCATCACTTCCGTATTATAATAATAGTTGGAGCGTGGAGTGAAAATATCCAAAAGATCCTTTTCCTGCCCCCCCCTTCATCAAAACCCAAGCCCCCCTCCAAAGTAATATCCTAACCCACGAGCCCGGGGGCGAAGGAGCCAGAAAAATGGTTTCGTACAGAATGGAAACATCAAGAGTGCAATCCGCATCCTTGCAGAACCAATTGGAAACGCAGCGACGTTCAACACGATCGTCCAGTCGGTCATCGCGACCAACCCGTTAGCCTGTGTAGCCTGCATGACTGCCGGCGAGAGCCACCCCGCCGTTGAGAAATCCTGATAAGCCTGCACGGTAAGGGGCTCATCAGCACAACCCCGTTCTCCAAGACAGACGTGTCCAACCGGGACACGGGGACCTCATGGGGATCAGAATTACCGGGTCAATGCATTAATAATCCAAACGGTATACCTGTCTGGTAACAGGGAGCCGGAAATGGATCACTACGAATTGATTGCGGCAAAACGAGAACAAATCCTCCTGCTTGCAGCCCGGTTCGGGATAAAAGACATTCGTATCTTCGGCTCCGTTGCCCGGCACGAAGCCCGTGAGGGAAGTGATATAGACTTCCTTGTCGGGTTTCCACTCGGCACATCACTCCTGACTCATGCAGCATTCCAGCGGGAACTCTCTGAACTTCTTGAATGCGATGTGGATGTTGCATCGGTGAATGGACTCAAGGAACAGATCCGTCACTCTGTGATACAGGAAGCCGTACCGTTATGAGAAGTGATCGTGCACGGCTCCCCGATATTGATGAAGCCGTCCGGCGTATACGGGAAAACTCCCTTTAACAAAGGAGAAGTTCATCCGGTCGGACCTGCTGCAGGTCTGGGTTCTCTATCATATCCAGGTAATCGGTGAAGCGGCAAACGGGATCTCGCCGGAATTCCAGAAACATCACACGAACATTCCGTGGAAAGATATCATCGCCATGCGGCATCTTCTCGTCCATCAGTACTTTGGTATCGATCTGGATGAAATCTGGAACACGGCAAAACAGGATCTTCCCAGACTTCAGCAGGAGATCTCCCTTCTTTTATAACACGGGTTTTTCCCAAAGTCTCGTCACCATTACCTGCCGCCACCCGGGATACACACGGGACGACCATCAGCTGCGAAGGACAAGTACACCATCACTGCCGGGTTCAATGCGGAGCCGCAGCGGATCCCGCAACATGGCCCGGACAAAGGTCTTCCGGGGCGGAACCCCGATGAGCGTCAACCCCCTCAGAAATCCCCCCCCCACCGTTCCCCGCCCGGATCTGCAGCCTGTCCCGGGACCCCCCTTTCCGCTGTAATATGGCTACATATGACCTCTCTTTTTCCGACGTAAAAACCCCGAAAAAACACGATAACTATCCCTCTTTTTCGCGTAATATGACCTCCCGGGTCCGGAAAATGGGCAATCGGAGCCCGCAAAGGGCCCGGATTAGTCCATCCCAAAAACAGGGTACTCTCCGTGGAAGTGGGAGGTTACCCGGGAGGTCACCCGGGAAGTTACCCAGGGGGTTACCCAGAAAGTTTCTCCGACGGTTTACCCAGGAGGTCCCCCGGGAAGTTACCCAGGAGGTACTCAAAATTCCAATCAAATCTCAATAGCATTTAAGTTCTCTGTATCGAAACTACTGGTAGGAGCAGTGTTACAGAAAGGATGACTCCCGACAGGAAACTTACCGTTTTAGTTTCTTCCACAGTGTACGATTACGAAGAACTGCTGGAACGAATTTATGTACTCCTGACCCAGTTCGGATATGAAGTCTGGATGTCACACAAGGGAACCCCGCCGGTATCTTCTGACCTTTCGAATCTTGAAAACTGCTTAGCAGCTACGGAAAAATGCGACCTCTTTCTGGGAATTATTACTCCCCGGTATGGCAGCGGGATTTGTGAAGATGGATTATCGATCACACATCATGAATTGAAACGAGCCATTGAATTGAAAAAACCCCGCTGGATTCTTGCCCACGATCATGTATTTTTCGCCCACACACTTCTGAATAGTCTTGGTTTCGAAGGAAAAAACGGTCGAAAGAAACTCCCCCCATTGGAAAAACCATTTCTGGATCTTCGTACTATCGACATGTTCGAAGATGCAATCATTTCTGATATGCCGTATGGAAACAGGCAGGGTAACTGGGTACAGAAGTTTACATCAGATCCGGATGCAATGCTGTTTGCCACTGCACAATTTTCACGCTACCAGGAAGCTGAGGCTTTTATTCAGGAGCATTTCCAGAACCGCTCTGGCCTTTCCCGTAAAATTGAGGGCCGCGAAGGAGGACGCTCATGAAAATAAAAGAGATTAAGGAAATCCTCCTTCTGGGTGAGGGTCAGAACATTGAATTTAAATCCCGCTGCGTGAATGCTGAAGCTATCGGCCCGACAGTCAGCGGTCTCCTGAATACTTCTGACGGTGGTTTCATTGTCTGCGGTGTTAACGATACCGGAGAAATCATCGGAATCAATGATACCGGGGTATTGGTAAAAAACCTTGAACAGACCCTGGAAAGAGATCTTTCCCCCAGAACACTTGTGGAAATCCATGTTCAGAAAGTCCAGGACAAAGATCTGATCGTACTGGAAGTGCCGGCCGGGCGGGATCCCCCTTACGCATTTCAGGGTGTTATCTACACGCGGACCGGTGCGGAAACCAAAAAGGCCGATGTCGATACAATTCGTGACATTGTTCTCCGCAGACAGGTGGAGCCGGAGCGCTGGGAAAGACGATTTTCTTCGGCAGATCCTGAAAATGATCTGGATGCAAAGGAAATCAATTCCGCGATAAACGCAATAGCTGAAACTGATCGACTCCGGTTTGACCTTCAGTTCACCACGATCTCGTTTCTTGAAAGGCTATCCGTTTTCAAATATGGAAGGCTGACCAATGGCGGCGATGTTCTCTTTACTACGAATCCTGCAATACGAAACCCGCAAATACGGGTACGGGCTGCAAGATTTACAACCGATAAGACTGATGACACATACCGGGACCTGAAATCTTTCGAGGGGCCACTGGTCCCGTTACTGGAAGATGTGTTCGGGTTTATCCAGAGAAATACCCCTACATCATCAGACTTTACAACAGACCGTCTCAAACGCCAGGATATCCCCCAGTATCCTACGATTGCAATACGGGAGGGTCTTGTCAACGCTTTTGCCCACCGGGATTATAGTGATTTTTCCGGAGGAATTATCATCAGTATCTATCCGGATCGCCTCGAGATAGAGAACTCGGGTAAATTCCCCGAAGGGGTCACTCCGGATACACTTTTGAAAGGACATATTTCCGTTCTGCGCAATCCGGATATTGCCCATGTGCTCTACCTGAGAGGATTCATGGAAAAGATGGGTAGGGGTAGTGCTCTGATTCAAAAAGCCTGTGCTGATCAAGGCTTGCCACTTCCCCAATGGTCACAGACCGAACAGGGTGTCAGGCTGACTTTTTTTGCGCTGTCTGAAAACCGGGGAGTGAGCAAAGAAAGCCCCAGGAATGTTCCCTGGGAAGTTGTACGCCTGCTTAATGTGCTTGATGGAGAAATGTCCCGGAGTGAACTCCAGGTTATTCTCAAATTGAAAGATGCCGAACACTTCAGATCCGCATACCTGAAACCTGCAATCGAACAAAAAATCATAAAAATGACAAAACCTGAAAAACCAAGCAGTTCCAAACAAAAATATTGTCTTACTAAACTGGGTGAATCTCTGCGGGACCAGAAATAATTCGGATTATTTCACAAGGTTTTGATTCACATACTCCTGCCGGGGCGGAGACCCGTTGAGCGTCCTGCCCCTCCCTTCAGCAAAACCTAAGACCCCACTCCTGCAGAGTAATATCCTAACCCACGGGCCCGGGGGCCAAGGAGCCAGAACATGGCAGATTTCGTACAGAATGGAAACATCAGGAGTCCCATCCGCACCCTTGCAGAACCAACTGCAGACGCAGCGACGTTCAACACGATCGTCCGGTCGGTCATCACGACCAACCCGTTTGCCTGTGTAGCCTGCATGACTTCCGGCGAGAGACACCCCGCCCGGCTGCGAAACCCCGTTGAGCGTCCAATAAAAATGATCCCGACACGAAACTCCCCATCTCGTACACCCGCTGCAAACATCAAAAATAATACAGCGGATTTACCCGCCAGATACGTAAACCATTTTATACTTCCACCCCCCCAGATATCCGCAATGGATGTGACGCGGGAGATGAAGAATGCTGAAAGGATACAATAACAAAATCCCCATGTTCGATCCCGTGAACGATACCGTCCTCTACCGCTGCCTCCGGTATAATCTTAACAACGGTTCGCGGAGGAAACGCGGCACGGATCTCTTCGCAAGGAAAGATGCGGACAATACGATCGTCTACTACTTCCGGCACTGGGACAACAGCAGCACCGGACCGGCGACCTGCCAGGTTACTTCAAAAGAAGAAGCAGTCCGGTTCAGCCGGGAACAGTTCACGAGACCCGGGTTTTGCACCGGCGGGAACCACCGGGGGCTCTCGGAATTTTTGCCGGAAGTTTATTCGAAGGCATGAGGAGATTCCCGCGGGATTTTTTCCTTCCGGGGGGTCCCGGACCAGATCCGACATTCCTGCCCATGGACAGCAGCCTGGATTTTTCCTGGTTCTGCCACGGGAATAGCACCAATAGGGATCATTTTAAACCCCACATCTCAGCCGGTTTCCCGTGAAACCCAGTCAAATCAGTATTTACAAAAATCCGTCAACTAAATTCCCTGTTTTTGCAACTAAATTCAGTACCAAAAACCCCGAAAAGGGTAATCGGAGCCCGTACAGGGCGTATTTTGCCCCGTCCCCGTTTATGCCCGAAAAAGGGGTTTTATCTTGTCAGTTACTGCTGCCGTCACCCCGTATCTCAATAATCCGGTCCGGCAGGATCCGGAAATACTGCCAGGTCTGGTGCGGGGAGAGACCCCAGAGTTCGATGAAGGTGACAGGGCCCTGGGGCAGGAGCCGCATGGAGCGGATGAGTGGACGGAACTGGATCGCTGCATCTTCTTCACCGGCAACTTTTGCCCGGACCCGTTTTACTTTGACGAAGATGGTTGCAGTCCGGGTGACGATATAAAAATCTGCCGGGAGTTCGCATGCCCCGGTGAGTTCCACAACACTGCCCCGCTCTCTTGCGCACGGGTGGGCGGCCTTTGCGGCTTTAAGGGGTGGACGTCCCCGCGTCATACGCTCCTCCGGTTGTCAGGATCATTCACGCAATTTTTCGCTGAACGTAGTCGCCCGAAAAAAGAGCGTGAGACACGCGAGAGGAGTTCCCTGTTGATCGGCCGCGTTACTTCACCGACAGGGTAACAGGGCCGGTGAATTCCATCAGCAGTTGCTCCGGCCGGATAATGGCGGGCGATGTCGTGTTCGTATGCTGTCTGGTTATCGTTACATTCAGATTCCCGAAATGCCGGGATGTGTGGTGATCCTGATGTCATGTCCATCATCGTTTTTTAAAAATGATCTCTCCCACGGAAAGACCGGAGCCCGGTTCCCGTGCCGTAAGAAAACTCCTGGTGCCCCGGCGCCATCACCGGATTGCTGGAAAACCCGGGTGCCCGTCCGTTCAGGATATTTGCTACCGGTGTACGGGTTTTGGGGTTATTGCACAAGGGAGAGATACGATACCCGGCGGTTCTCTCCACATCCAAAAAAGACCATACCGGCAGCCTGAGTCCTGTACTGCACGGGAACTGCACCGGGCAGCCCCATGATTACCGGCATGAGGGAGACGGGAAAAATGCCGGGAGGTAGTTGCAATACCGGCAATAATTCCTGGTTCCGGCCCCGTAAAATCCGGGGTTTGTTCATGCACGGTTTGTTCATGAATATTTTATTATATTATGTAGTTTATCGAATATATTTTTGCCGGTTTGCGACATGCATATCTCCAAAAACAAAGAGCTTGCAAGGAAAAAGAAAAGGGAAAAAACCAGTTGCCTGCCGGAAGTTTACAAGACGGAATTATGTTGGGAATAATAGGAATTTCCCGGGGGATCGTATCATGGAAATTTATCATGACCGGACAATGGATACACACGGATTTTGTACTGCCGTCCGGGAAAACACCGGGGGCAGAACGGGCAATACCGGAGAGACCCGCGAGTAGTATTCATGCTTACAATTTGATCATGACCGCGGTCAAGCGGATACCGGGGAAGATTCTTCCCGTGTCATGTCCCGGACTATTCCGGTTCTTCTTTCATCAGGTCCCGGATCTGTTTTTTAAGCACAGGCAATTCATCGTGAACACTGGTCCAGAGCAGATGCCAGTCTACACGGAAATAGCGGTGCGTAACAATATCCCGTACCCCGGCAAGTCCGCTCCAGTCCACTTCAGGGTGTTTTGTAACCAGGGATTCAGGCAGGTTTTTTGATGCTTCCCCAATCACCTGGAGATTACGGAGAATCGCATCTTTTGTCCGTTCGTCAGCCATCAGTTGATTAAAAAGATATGTCCCCGGTGAATTTTTCGATCTTTTCAATCGACTGGTGAAGATCAAATAAAAGGAGAGCAGAAGATCGTTTTTCAGACATACACGACCTCATGCATTACCTGGTCGCGGATAAGAGGATGAAGACCTTCAGGGGTGACAAGATCAACCCGGATATTGAGGCGATCCGCGATAAGATCTTTTAAATGCACGAATTTCATCAGACCTATCTGCTCCTTAAATTCCACGACCAAATCGAGATCGCTCTGTTCGGTCTGGTCTTTTCTTGAATATGAACCAAAGATACCAATGCTTCTGACATGGTACTGCTCACTAAGCTCGTACCTCATGCTCCGCAGCTGGTCCAGTATTTCAGATGTATTCCTCATCTTCCTGAGGGAATATTCGCACTCCACATATATGATTGATATGGCGGTGAAGACTACAGGTTTTTTTTGCATTTCCACCCGGATTCTGCTTCCGGCACGGGAACAACAATCGCACCGGGCCGGCAACCTGCCAGGTTACTTCAAAAGAAGAAGCAGTCCGGTTCAGCCGGGAACCGTTCACGAGGCCGGGCCTTTTTGCCGGCTGCCCTTCTCTTCAAACCGGTAGATCTCAAAACCCACATCGGCAAGTCTCTCCGGAATCTCACTGACCGCATCCAGGTCTTTTTTCTTCTCGGCCTTATCGAGCTGGTCCCAGCCCACAAGACTCGGGTTGATCTTCAGCGCATCATCCCGTGTCCTGCCGTATTTCCACCCGTTCTCCAGTTTCTCTTTCATCCACCGCTCGTGTTCGAGCCGCGCAAGTTCCTCAATTTCCTTATCCTCAAACTTAATCCGTAAGATCTCCCCTTTATTCCCGGGCCACAAGCCACACCCGATAACCCTGAGTTTTTCCGGTATATGCCGTGCCTGGCCCCGGTTCGATTCCCGGAACTCTTCTTCCAGTTTTTCCCAGGGAACATCATTGATGGTCGGTTTCCCGATGTGATCGAGGGTAGCCCGGTACTGGATATGGTTTTCTTTGGCAATGGCCTCGATTGCATCGCTGAAGATCACGTCCTGCAGGACAAGTCTCATGAACCGGTCCGCATCGACATGGAGCGCCAGTTGTTCGTTCGAAGGTAACGCGGACTGCGAAAACCTTCTCTTTTTTGCAAGCTGGCTCATATCGATGATACCCTCCATGGAACGTACGCCATGCAGGTATTGCGGGACTTTTAAAAATGCCCTTACAACACAGGGATCGATTGCTGCCACGCCATCGGCATCGATGAGGTGCCCGGTGTTCCTGGCAAGCAGGGAGCGCAGCAGCATTGCCCGCCGGATCACCATGAACCGGTCATTGGTGCCTATGCTGTTGCATCCCTTGATATCGATATAGCCCCGGAGACGGCTGATAAAATCGGTTCCTTTTGCAGCAGTCAGCAGGAGGGAATGATCAGATTTTGCATTCACTTCGCGGGGACCATGCCGGAACTCATCAAAACTCTGGCAGGTTCCGCCGGCAAACACAAAGATAGCTTTTCCCAGGGGGTGCATGTTCTCTCCGTCCCGGAACTCACCGTCCTGCATAGGCGCAAGGAAATATTTCAGCCAGCCAAACCGCTGCCCGAGGGTTGCGTCAAATTCATCAAAAAATGCCAGCGGGACCTGTCCCCTGAGGACCGCATCACGGATCTTGTGGAACGCCATCGTGAGTTCGGAAGGGTCCCTGAACTGGGAAAGGTTGAACTCCATCTTCTGGATCTTCTTCTTGTCAATACTCTGGGCAAGCTGCGTGACGCCGAATGATTTTCCCGAGCCGGGCGGTCCGAATACGGCAATCGAAAGAGGGCGAACCGTCCGGGGATTGTTCAGGAATTCCACAAACAGGTTCCGAATACTCTGAAAACTTTCAATCTCGTCCCGGTCCACGGTTTTGAGTCCTTCAAAACTGCCGACAGGTACCGGGTTCATGGTGGGATCTTTTCCATTGATGACCATTTTTTCGGCAATCTCTTCGAGTTCTGCCCGGTTTTTGGTCCCGAGAATGGTCCACCCGCGGTTTGTCCCGCCGGCGGGTGGCGTGACTTCAGGAATCCGGATGGACGCGATCTTCTTCCGATCGCTATCACCAGTCGTGAAAATTCCCTTAAACTGGTAATCCGGATGATCGCCCGCCGGCCCGAACCCCGCATGGAAGAGCTTCCGTGCGCAGATAAGACCATTCCGGATAGCTTCAGCATAGTTATCCCCTGAAGTCAACAGGGCAGAGGCAACAGCGGCGGTAAACGCATTGGAAAGGCCCTGCATCTTTCCCTGGTACTGGTCAGCAAACCCGTCTTCGGGAAGTGCGGGATCATAATAGAGTTCCACCGATACTTTATCACCGGTTTTTCTATAATGGATAGCGCCATCAATGCCGAACCGGACAATAAGGTTCCTGCATTTCAGGAGCGGATGGACGATCTTGTTATTCCGGAGTTGCCAGGAGAAATCTTCAAGAGATCGCTCCCACGAGAGCCGGTGGCTGATATGGACCCCCCAGTCCCGGAGGTCGTTTGCCGTCACGAGAGTAACCAGCTGTTCCCCGTATTCAGTGGTCAGGTGTTCCCACAACGGACCTTCCCCGAGGGGCGAGCTCATTTTCAGGATAATGGGGGGTTTTGCTGCAGCGGTTTTCCGGAGAAGCGGCCACACCTCTTCAGTATCGCGAAATCCATTCCCCGCATCGTCGATGATGACCATATCTGCCCCGGTGTCGCGTAACCGGAACGGGTCTCGTTTTGCGATACCGCGATCCGGGCCGGTAAAACCCCGGAACTGCGAGACACGAAAAACCCGGTCTGTACTATGCTCATCATCTCCCTTGCGGGGAAAGGCTTCCATAACCGTATTCGAATGGATCACCCTTGTCGGCGGAAGTGATTCGATATCGTTTATTTCATAGGTTTCAACCTGCGCATCCAGCTTGTTCTCTTCACAGGATTGGCGGACCATGGCACCAAGCAGGACTGCTCCCCCGGGCCGGGCGAGCATTCTCGTACCCGGGAAATTCATCCAGTTCGGAACAGGTTTTTGATCGTGCGGCCTGGATGCATATTTTTCTTCCCAGGCTATCCAGTCAACGGCAACATCCCCGGCAACGACAACGGTTTTTACCATGATTTCCCCCATAGCTGACGCATTTGGCTCAAAAATACAGCCACCTACTGATTACTGTGCAATTTGCGGGATAAAAGATAAAATGATCTAAATAATATTGTGTCCCGTCAGGGAACCGGGTGCGCCAGGAAATGGGGAACCTCAGGATCCGTTGACGGGATTGTCTGAATAACATATTTCTGACAATGAAAACATTGAATTTTTAATTGTACAACCAACCCGGAATCATAAACCGTGGCGGGTCTTATGTCCAAACCCCTGCAAGAAAAAATATCTTTCCTGGTATGCAAAGGATGAATATTTCAAATCTTCCTTCACCAGAACGTATTCGTCACATTAATTATCTGTCATTTAAGATACCGCTGTATGGGCAAGACCCGGCCTGCAATCGTCATAATCATCGCAATATGCATCATTCTCGCAGGTGTTGTCCTGCTGCATATCCCGGTTTCTGGCACGACCCCGGTCTCAATCCCGGATGAAAAAGTTAAGACCACATACGACGTTCTCATCCCGCCGGGTAATGGCAACAGCACGGAAGTTGACCATATCATCCTCCGGGGCGGCAGTCAGCAGGATATCGGGTACGCGCTCGCACGGATCGCTATCGATAAGTACGGCGCAACTCTCATTTCTTACGACGATCCGGTCTATGGAAAAGCCAGGGAAGAATACATCCGCCTTCACGACCCGGGCATGTATCAGCGCATCCAGGGAATAAAAAAGGCGTACGGGCAAAAAGCGGATGATTACTCCCAGGATGCAAGCTCGCTCATATACATCTTCAGTTACCCGTTCTGCTCCGCCATCTATTTCCCCCCGGATTCAACACAGGATCACCATGCCTATAGCGGCAAGGACCTGGAATGGATCTACAACCCGCAAATGAACGAGTTTAATGTGGCCAATTTCCTCAATCCCAAAGCTCTCATGATCAACCGGGTCCGGAACCGGATTAACGTTGTCGAGATATATCCTGATGATGGATACGCAACTCTCGTGGTGGGGAGTCTGGATCTCGCAAATGGCGCTTTCGATGGCATCAACGAGAAGGGGCTCTCCGTCACCGTGCTCGAGGATTCGGATACATATGTAGACCCGGGCACTGCGGGAGCCGGGGGAACATCGGAGGGTCTCAATTTCCTTCAACTGGGCCGGTCTGTCCTGGGAAATTGTGCCAGCGTGGAAGAAGCAAAGGATCGGATTCTTGAAAACCGGGTCTCAATGCCGTACATGGGAGCGCATTTTCTTATTTCAGATCCTTACGGGAATGCAACAATTGTCGAATTTGACAATGTTTCCCGCAAAGCCCGCTTTACGGACTACCATAATGTCCCCGTCCCCGTGACCAATTATGCAATATACCTGACTCCTGATTACACCAATCTCAGGATTACGGATCCGGGCGATATCGGTGATGACTATTACCGGATGCATAAACTCCACGGGTATATTGACACCCATGCCGGTTTATTCAATGAGACGGATATCCGGGCCGCTTTGAAACTGGTGGAAGCAAATGCTCATACCAGTGCCGACGAAATCCTGCCAGGCACAACCATACGACTGGTCTATACTGATGTTACTGACCTGAACGAAAAAACGATGACCGTCCGGTTTTACCTCCGGGACGGGCCAGTCAGCGATCCTGCGTGGGGGACCCATGAGCTGGTAATGTCAGAACCGTTCACGTTCCGGCTGAAACCATAATTTTTTTAATTGACGACAGGCTCTGATAAATTGATGATTGATACCTGATTTCCTCTCTCGTAAAAAAATCATTATCACCCGACAACCTGTCAGAATCCACTACGGTTGATTTCAATAACCGTAACCCGTCATCAATTATCAAAAGATCCCGGTTAACCCTTATAGCGGTAATATTTCATCTGGGGTATTTTACTTAAATACAACGAATCTGCCCATGGATCATATGTCCAGTTAGTTATTTCACCGGTAACGGATTGTGTTGAATAGCGGCGGGGTTCTATCTTTGTCCACTTACCGGTATCCATTGCTTCCATACGGTTTATAAATAAATTCACGGAAAAATATGTCTGGTTTTCATAAAAAATCATGTGCATGTCTGATGCCGGTGGTTCTCCACCAATCCACTGGCCGATAATGGGATCAGGAGTGTCACTGATAATATGGACGCCCGGTAGCTGGATGCACCCAGCTATGAGAATTGAACAGAAAAGAACAATGCAGACCACGCCACCCGGTTGCATGATTGAGATTGAATAGTTTTGATACGGTTAAAGTTTTCGCAGGCTCCTGAGTTGGGGCGGAGTGTGGATTTACCCTGATGAAGATTTAAAAAACCCGTGTGGATATGGCGGCAGCCGGTCCAGATTTTTCCGGTGATATTGAGATGGAATGTATCTGAAATTTTGAATTTTTGCTTTTGCTTTTGCTTTGATTGTTATTAAAAAAACATCCGTCTTAAATCTGCCCGGATTATCCATGCGAACACATTTTCCCGTATAAAATTTTCGAAAATTTCCGGAACCGGGAACCGGATCCCCGGGCCGGCCGGATTAAAAAGCATTACCCGACAGGACAAGTACGATTGGAAAATGATTGCAGGAACTTTTTTACTGCACAATAATTACTAACAGGTGTCAGAGCAAAAATAGGATTACATCCCAAAAAGACTCTTAAACATCCCGATAATCTGATCCAATATCCCGCTTTGCGGATTCATTTTCGAAGCTGGCGGGGATATTTGATCGGGACCGGATACGACAGCAGTCTGAATAACCTGGGAGCTGGTAATAATGCTGCCTGTACCGCCAACTTCATAAATGTTCAGGATGGTTGCAGGAGAAGTTGTACTCACCCCGGGTGTTGTTCCCGTTAACCTGACACTCATCACCTGGCTGACACGTCCCTTATTAGACAACAGGAAACCACCCAGGTCAAGAGTCTGGTTAGTGAAGCCTGGTGTAACGGCAGACCCGCCATCACTTGTCATGATCCTGTAAGACCAGGTCGGGTTGATCAGATCCGTTGTCATCACCAGGTCGCTCCTGACAGGGAAGGTTGTCTGGGAAGAGTTTGTCGGAAATCCGACATTGAATGAAACATTCACGAGGGTATCCGGGGCCAGTGGCCCGGATGGATCGATCGTGTAACTATCAACATTCCATGCGGATACCAGCGGGATGCACACAGCGAGAAAAACTATTGCAGGAATAACCAGTTTTATCAACTTTTTCATCGTTAACCTCAATCGAAATAAGTTACGAAACAATCTTTGGATTTCCTAATTTCTTAATCCTGCAATTGATAAAGCTGTCTGTGATTCCGGTAAGATTATGAAAACCAAAGAGTATTTGAAAAAATATGCGGATTGGCGTTTTAATTCAGCCGGCAGTTCCCGGGACATCGCATGAGCCTTGGGATACCCGGCAAATAACATCGGAAGTTGTTTTGGGGTCCTGGTTACGGCAATTGGTATCCGGGTAACCGCGTGTCCACCCGCGGCGGGTGAACCCCGGGGAGTTGCACTGATCGCTGTTGAAATAATCACATCCTTACGGGATGCCCGTTCGTTCAGGGAAACGAGAAACGAGTCTTTGTAAAGAAAATACCGGGTTCTGTGTTTCCATCAGGTTTTATCGTTAATTTTTACATAACTGGCAGAAAATAAGAACAATTTATTTTCGATTGATATTTTTTCAAAAATGCAAAAAATCATATTTATAAGCCATTGGGGAAACGATATCATAATGGTTCGATTATCCGGCCAGAACGATACCATAAACTCGTTCCGCAGGACGGTCCGCTCTTTCAACCGGCGGTTTGATCTGCGGAACTATGAGTCAATGATAATTATCGCGCTCTGGGCATTTGCCTTCATCCTCGGGTACGTGGGGTACTGGTTCGCGTACAATTCACCGGTTGTGACCATGTCCTGGCCGGATACCCTGTATAAGACCCTGCAGTTGTTTACCAACAATTACCAGCTGCAGGTCCCGCCACCCAACCTGTCCCTCCAGCTTGCCCGTTTCCTTGCGCCCGTCCTCATGTATTCCACCATCCTGTTCCTCGTTGCCACCCACGTGTACGAGAATTACCAGAGATTTTTACTCCGTATTACCCACAACCATATCGTTATCTGCGGTCTCGGGCTCCTTGGCCCGGTCCTTGTCGAACAGTTCAGCAGGGAAGGGTGTGCAGTTGTTGTCATTGAAAAAGATCCAACGCCGGATGAGATCGAGCAGTGCAAGTTGTCCGGGGCATTCATCCTTACGGGTGATGCCAGCAACCGGAATGTCCTTGCAGCAGCCGGTGTCGGCCGGGCGGAATGTCTCATTTCCGTGACCGGCGAGGACGAGATAAATGCCGAGATTGCCGGGTGTGCAGCAACAATTCCCCGCAGCAAACCCCATCACCCCCTGACATGTTACCTGCATATCGTTGACCTGAATCTCTACAGCCTCCTGAAAGAGACCGAATTCCAGAAAGCGAATGCCTCCCTGTTCCGGCTGGATTTATTCAATATTTACCAGACGGCCGGAAAATCTGCCCTCGATCACCCGGAACCGTTCCCGGGCAACGGGACCGATCCCGCAAAGGTCAGGCTGCTCGTCATCGGGATCGGCCGCATGGGTGAGAGCCTGATCGTCCAGGCAGCCAGGAGCTGGCGGGCACGCTTTGGGGATACCGGCATGAAACTTCCGATAACCATTATTGACCGCCATGCTGACGAAAAAAAGGAGATGCTCCAGGTCCGCTACCCGGCAATAAAAAAGTTCTGTGAATTTGAGACCATCACCACTGATATCGATTCCCCGGATTTTAACCGGGGAACCTTCCTTAAGGCCGAATCCGGCCGGTGCCCGTTCTCCCGCATCTTCATCTGCGTAGGTGACCCGTCGCTCGGCCTTGCAGCCGGCCTGAAGATCCATAGCAGGCTGCAGGAGAAAGACATCCGGCAGGAGGGCCGGCAGGTACCGGTCATCATCCGCACCAACCATGAGACCGGGCTGTCCCGCTATCTTGAGACCCTCAAAAAGCAGAGCAGCGCATTCGCAGACCTCCATGCATTCCCCCTTATCGATCAGAACTGCAAGGTCGATGTCATCCTCAACACGACCCACGAGACGATAGCACGGGCAAGCCACGAGGATTATGTACAAAAAGAGCAGAAGAAGGGGCTTACCTCCGAGACGAACCCCAGCATGAAACCCTGGGAGGAGCTGCCGGAAGAGCTGAAAGCTTCCAACCGGTTCCAGGCCGACCATATCATTGAAAAGCTGCGCGCAATCTCCTGCGGGGTCACCCAGCTGGTTGACTGGGATGAGCCGCTTTTCGATATCGAGCCCTGGGTCGAGCAGCTGGCCAGGATGGAACATGACCGTTGGATGCAGGAAAAAACTGCAGCCGGCTATAAGTACGGGGAGGTCCGGGACGACCGCTGGTGGCACCGGCGCCACAAGTCGATGGTGCCGTATGACGATCTTCCCGAGACAGAGAAAGAGAAGGACCGGGATCCGGTCCGTTCGATACCGGCATTATTGAAAAGCGTGGATCTGAAGATCAAGCGGTTGTAACCCGGGGGATCCGGGACATACGGGTACGATGCTGCAAAGTTCCCGCCCGCCATTTTAATACAGGAATTGATGGATTTTGGGTATTCATGGAGAATAGCATTAAAACTCCTTTACAATACCAGCGTCAGTGAACCCCCGCCGTTCAAATCGATCTGTTTATTCTTATCCGGAGATCATATTCAGGTTTAAGGGGTCTTTCATGCCGGCTGAGCCAAAGAAACTGTTCAGGGTCTTCATCAGTTATTCTCACCAGAATATCGAAATTGCAGAAAAAATTGTTGCCATTCTTGAATCTGCCGGGTTCCAGGTCATCTGGGACCGGAAATTCAATTTCGGCCACGGGTTCCACGACCAGATCAAGATTTTTATTGCCCATTCCCATGTTTTCCTGCCGATAATAACGAAGGATTCCAGTGAACGGGGCTGGGTCCACCAGGAGATCGGGTACGCGATGGCACTCAATATTCCCGTTCTTCCCATAGCCATCGACCGGTTGCCCGGGGAGATGATCCGGGAACTCCATGCCATCCAGGTGGGCGAGAACCTTGACGGTCTCGAGAATATCTTAACAAAAGAGACGATCACGAACCTGATGTGCCATTACAAGAATCCCAATTATGCCCTGTACCAGTGTGCGGAATTCACGGAAGACCGGGCCATCATGATGGCAAATTACGCAAATTATGTCCTCTGGATGAGAACACATGCAAAAGTGCGGCAGAAAGGCGGCCTGAGTTCATTCCATATCCCGGATATCTCGCTGAACCACAAGATCTGGGAGAACCGGTACGGTCCCGTGACAAAAAGCAAGTTTCACCGGAGAACACTCCGCGAAGAACGGGTTGCCCTTGAAAAACACGCCCGCGTTGCCGGGTGCCGCCTGATCATCAATCCCTGGCTGGATTATGAAAAATATGGTTTTACCGCACGTATCGTCCGTCTCTGCAGCATCATCCAGTTCCTGCGAAAGGATACGATCGATATCGAAGTTGCCCTCAATGACCAGCTCAGCGAGAGCGAGAGCGTCACCATCGTCGGGGACTGGTTCCAGGCCGAGTCCTATTCCGCAAAACTGGGCCAGGGGTTCCGGCAGACCATCTTCACCCGGCATGCGCCGAGCATGCAGCCGAGGATCGAGCTCTTCGACCAGGAGTTCGATGAACTGCTGCATACCTCCGGCTGGACCCGCGGGAATTCCCGGTTA
The DNA here is from genome assembly GCF_963678795.1 of uncultured Methanoregula sp. NCBI lineage: Archaea > Methanobacteriati > Methanobacteriota > Methanomicrobia > Methanomicrobiales > Methanoregulaceae > Methanoregula > uncultured Methanoregula sp. The sequence goes on from NZ_OY787453.1 coordinate 1,571,554, forward strand.
AAAGCCATCGAAGCGGTAAAAACGATCATCACGGTATTGATCCAGAATGCCCGGGACGAGACCGATCCGGATAAACGGCTTAACCGGCAGAAAGTCATTGAAGCGATTCCTGATTTTGCTGAAGAGGCAAAGTACCTGGACAAAAACGGGTAACGGGGTTCTTGTTTTTTATCGGGCATTGCGTGAACGGTTCCATCACGGCAGACAGTCCGTGTCCTCGTCAGCAGCACGTTCAACGACATTCAAGCCGGTGAGTTGCTGAATGAAAACGGGTTATATCGCCGGATACTATTCACATGCCCGCCGGATCTCTTCAAGGGACGGCTTAATCCGGTTGATTATTATCGTTATTCCGGTTTCATCGGCAAGCCGGTATGCTTCCTCTGCATAATCCAAAGCTTTTCGGTTCTTTCCCTGCTTAAAGAATAGCAGCGCCTGGTAATACAACGAGAGCGAGAGCCCCCCCACATTCTTCAGTTCCCGGCAGATCTGTTCGGCTTCGGTATGGAGAGCCAGTGCACCGTCAGGATCTCCTTTCGCTTTAAGGAGTTCCCCTTTCGAGGTAAGTACTGCCTGCAACCCGTTTTTATCCCCGGTTTCCCGGCAGATCTGTTCAGCCTCGGTATACAGGGCCAGCGCACTGTCAGGATCATCTCTTTCCGCTAAAATATCTGCCCGGTACTGGATAGCCGTGGATAACCCGTTTTTATCCCCGGTTTCCCGGCAGATCTGTCCGGCCTCGGCATACAGGGCCAGTGCACCGTCAGGATCCTTATTGTTTTTCAGGATCAGCCCCTGGTTTTGTAAAATAAACTGCAGACGGTTTTTATTGTTAAGTTCGCGGCTGATCTGTTCTGCTTCTTTTAAAAGGGTCATTGCCCCGTCAAAATCGCTCCTTACGAACAGGATATTTGAACGGTTCGAAAGGCAGGAAGACAGACCGTCTTTGTTTCCGGTTTCCCGGCAGATCTTCTCGGCCTCGGCATACGCCTTTTCAGCCCCGGCCAGATCGCCACGGGTATAAAGGATATTAGCCCGGTTTGCAAGAGGTGCATACAAATCCAGGTTATTCCCGGTCTCCCGGCAGACTTTCTCGGCTTCAGTATACAGGGCCAGTGCACCGTTAAGATCCGATCGGTCATAGAGAATATGGGCCCGGTACACAAGGGATTCAAGCAATCCAATCGTATCGCCGGTTTCACGACAGATCTGTTCTTCTTCCTTATGCAGTTTCATCGCCCCGTCCAGATCGCCAAAATCCGCGAGGACTATCGCCCGGTTACCCAGGGATACCAGCATCCGGGCCCTGTTTCCGGTCTCCCGGCAGATCCGTTCCTGTTCTTTGAGGAGTTCCAGAGCTTCCTCCAGCCGGCTCCATGTTCTGAGAATCATAGCCCGGGCTCCAAGGGATATTTCCAGCCCGTCGAGATCGCCGGTCTCCCTGCAAATCCGCTCCACTTCTCTATGAAGCTCCATTGCCTCCTCAAGCCGGCCCCATATCCTGAGGATCAGCGCCTGGTTTCCCAGGCATGCCGACAACATCTCCCGGTCCCCGATTTCACGGCAGATCCGTTCCTCTTCGCGATGAAGCTCCATCGCTTCCTCCAGCCGGCCCCCTTTCATGAGAATGCTTGCCTGGCCGCAGAGAGACCGTGAGAGTCCGGCCCTGTTTCCGGTCTCCTGGCAGATCCGTTCCTGTTCTTTGAGGAGTTCCAGAGCTTCCTCCAGCCGGCCCCATGTTTTTAGAATATCCGCCTGGTTTCCAAGCGATGCCTGAAGAGCAGGCCGATCGCCGGTCTCCCGGCAGATCCGTTCCTCTTCCTTATGGAGTGCAATGGCTTCATCCGGTTTCGCCCAAACCCTGCTGAGAATTGTAGCCTGGCTACCCAGGGACCGGCAGAGCCCGGCCCGGTTTCCGGTCTCCCGGCAGATCTGTTCCTGTTCCCTGAGGAGTTCCATTGCTTCGTTAAACCGGGCCAATAACCTGAGCATCCCTGCCTGGTTTCCGAGCGATGCCTGGTAATTACCACGGTCTCCCCGTTCACGATAAAACCGGGTAAGGAACTGCTGCAGGATCAATCCCTCTTTCAGGTTTCCGGTATCCGAGAACAGCGTTGCAAGGTTCCAGGTACTATCCCCGTATTCCTCCGGGTGATGAAGCATATCCCGGTAGGTCTCCACCATACGGTACAAAGACCGTGTTTCAAGATCCGCCCAGTACATTTTAACATCGTACGGGTTCATCGTCCAGAGGTGCTGGAAGAAGTTTAGATTCCGGAGAAGTACATGCAGGAGATCCCATGCCCCCGCCCGGTCATACTGCCAGGGAAGTTCTTCAAGAGCCCTGGGGGATATCCCCGGGGTTTCAAAATATCCGGCGATCCGGAGATGCGCCTGGTTCCGGGCACTCTCTGAACCAAGATACCGGGCCTCCACGGCTTTTTTCAGGTAATCATGGAAGAACCCGAGCAGCCCGGACCGGTTGATCAGCGCTTTTTCCATGGAAAGGGAGAGCGGTGACCAGAAGGCACCGGGCATCGGGTTGCCATCTCTCCCTGTCATATCAAGGAGTTCCGGCTCGGAGAGCCCCCGACGGGATGCCCAGATGAGTTTCATTACATCCTGGACAAGTTCCGGGCGGTCCCGGTTGAAATCCTTCTCCCACCGTTCAAGGATCAGGCAAAAAAGCCCGTCAATTTCCCGGGCACGGAGGTATCGTTCCGCTTCAGCCATGAGCGTATCATGATCCCCGTACAGCCTGAGCTCTTCGAGCAGGCAGCGGAGATAGAGCGGATTTTTCGATTGGGAAGCATTGCTGATCTTCTGTACCAGTTCCACGGAAGGTGTTCTCCGGTATTGGGCGAGATAGAAGCGGATAAGTTCCTCCTGTTCATCATGAGCCAGGGGTTCCACGTTCATCGCCGGCCAACCGCGTTCCTTCAGGCTGTCGAGCGACCGGCCGGGAAGGGTTGATACAATAAGCCGGATATTTGAGGGGATAACTGTCGGAAGCCAGACCAGATCCGGGGCCCCGTCCCGGTCTTCAAGCTGGTTGAGGGCGTCGATAATGAGAATTACTTTTCCCCGTGCCGCTGCCATATGCAGCCAGTTTGCAAAGGCTGCCCGGATTTCTTCGGGTCTCTCCGGGATCTCCTCGTCGAAGCGGAAATGCCGCCTTAACTCCCCCATGATCCTGCGGAGCATGGCAACATAATCCGTGCTCTCCTCAGACGCTCCAATAAAGTGAATCAGTACCAGGGGTTGTATCTCTGATGGAGAGGGGCCAAAAGATTTTTCAGTTGTGCCGGTTTGAACTCCCTCCCGGTAGCGTTTCACCCAGTGGGCGAGCAGGGCAGATTTTCCTGACCCGGAATCACCAAGAATAACCAGAGGCGGACCGTTTCCCCGGGCATGGGCATCGAGCGTATCGAAATAGTGTTGCCGTTCGATATAAATCCCGAACCGGCTCTTTGCAAAGGTCTCATGCACTGCAGTTTCGCGGTCAAGAGCATCGCGCTTGCCGGGCGGGGGGAATTGTTCAATCACTTCAAGAAGATCCTGCAGGACACGCGAACCGAACTCCCGGGGGTTACGGTAATTTTCCCGCACGGGAATGCCGGATTTACGGATCTCCTCTTTGAGCGAGAGGAGTTTTTCCCGCCGTAATTCAACCCGGCGGCCGGTCTCTTTTGTCCCGTGCAGTCTAATCTCGTCAGCGGTTGGACATTCAAGAAAATCCTGTTGCCGGGTTTTGGGAATTGTTTCAATGTACGCCGGGTCCCGGAAATAAAAGAACGACCGGCCTGCCATAGCGGGATTGTTCAGCACCCCGTGCAGGATCTCAAGTGCCGTAACAGAATTTTCGAAATGCCCGTTCAGCCATGGCTGCTGGTTCCGGAGATCTTCGGGGATTTCGTCCGGCACCCACCCGTACCGCTCACCAAGGATGCCGATGATATAGGGTTTACACCGGTCTATCTCGGCAAGACAGATCGGGAGCACTTCCCCCCGCTCGGCCTGATCTTCCGTGATGCCCCAGCGGAGGTCCACTTCGCCCCATTCGATATCCCGCTCTTCGCAGAGTTTCCGGAGGGCCGGGAAGACCCTTTTTGCCAGCTCGTCCCGCTCCTCCTGCATGTCGCGGAAGGTCGAGGAGATGAATACCCGGATACGCCGTGGCTCTTCAGGTGGCATGTTCATTATTCCCGGACAAGTATTATTCCGCTCCGGTATCTTGGATATTATGATTTTATCCTGACCGGGAATGATATCACGATTTTTCTGGTTTCACGCGGGTTTGTGGTCAGATGGTTTGGATCCTCAAAAGCCGGATGATTTACCACATACGGTTTGAACAGTCGCTCAGACAATTCTCTTCATCCCTCCTCCACGTTCAGATATTCCCGTGCAGCGCGTAAAAATACACTATAAACCATCATACCGGTTTTCATTACACTCGCAGGTTTTTACTGTCCCGATCAAAAAACAAAGCCTTAAGATAACAATTATATTAATGGATCAATTAGTCCCAGAAGGTCGATCCAGATGTCAACGGTATCTTCCACAAAATTTTCTGAATTACTGAGCAGGTGCAATCCGCGTATTATGAAGCGTTGTTTCATGACGGGAAAACAATGCATCTTTTCATCAATCATTGCTGAAAAAACTGCAATATCAAAAGACCGGAAGAAAAACGGGGCACAGAGAACTGATGATGACCTTAACCTTTTTATTATCATGCCGTTTCGGCCCAATATCGAGACGTTTTACCAGTGGAGTCTCAAGCCGTTCTTAATTGAGAACGGTTTAAAACATCTCAATATCCGGAAATCCGATGAAGTCACGGATATGGGGTATATTGTCTGCGAAAAAATATGTAAAAAGATCCAGGAATCGGATCTCGTTTTTGCGGATATCTCGATAGGGAATACCAATGTTTTTTACGAGATCTGGCTTGCGTACGGACTTGGGCGGCCGGTAATCCTGTTACAGGAAAGATCAGTGAAAAAAGATCTTTTCCTGGACCCACGGGTCCGGACCTGTATCAGTTACAACAAAAATTTCCAGCACGATATTAATGAGAAGATCCTCCGGTACCATGGTCTTGAAAATCTCGGAAAAGAGCTGAGCGGCCCCCTTGAAAAATCCATTATCGAGCCCTTCATCCAGAAAAACATGAAAATGGATCTGAAAATTTCAGTCCTGGATTTTTCCCCAGCCCATCTGCCAAATAAAAACACGGTGGAAACTCCAGAAATAACGGACGATATTACCCTGGATTTCCACGGCATTCTCAAAGGCGCCTGCACGGTTGCAATGAAAAAGATCAAAGCGCAGCTCGACAGCAATGAGACCCAGATACCGGTCGATATCCGGCAGCAGATAAAAAATAATATCGAGAGTGAAAAAGATGACGAACAGGACAACGGGAAAAAGAGATCAAAAGAGAAAGCAGAAGAATTCCCGGTTATCCAGACGATAAAAGTAGACGGTATACAGGGATTTGATCACATCACGCAGCAGATCGGGTCCTCTTTTTGTACCGTTATTGATGTGACGCCGGACCAGCCGGAGAGTATCCTTGCCTATTTCTGGCTGGGATACTGCCATGCCCGGGGCTGTAACGTAATACCGGTCTTCAAGATGAAGAACAAGGATGATCTCCCGAAGATCTCAAGTAAACTTGCTTTTGATATCCGCTCGCTCTGGTTCGCTGATTATTATGCAGACGAAGCATACAAGTTCGAGCCGCGGATACGGGAGATCCTTGAATATTTATTGATCCGGGACCTGCCGGACCGGCAGAAGCGGGATTTCTGGAACCTCTTTCCCCCGGAAAAAGAGATCAAGGTATTTACCGGGGCAATCCATGCGAATGAACAGATCCGGGAAGTCGTGGGAGACTGGGATGTCAGGACGGTATCCGAGATTTTCTCTTACCTGCCCATGATCCGGGAAACCCGGCCACCGCAACTGGTAACACCGTTCCACTCCCCTGAGGAGGCGTTCAACCAGTTCAAAAGAGACAAGAGACGCGAGACCGGATTGGAAATAACAGATAAGAACGAATCTGGTTTCTTTGCCGAATTCATTAATATTTTCAACAATGACCTGGATGAACAGCTCAGGAATTGCAACGCCATTGTTGTTGCTTCCCCGGATGTCAACCCGGTTGCCGAGTTTCTGCTGAACAAGATCTCCCGTTCAACCTCCGAGAATTGCCCACACCAGGCGTTCCAGGAGTGTATGCACCCGAATTTCAATGGTTATGTCGTGGTCAAGGAGAAGGATAATCCTTCGGAACTAAAATTCAAACGCATGTTCTACCTGGAAAAAAAGCGGTCTCTTGATGCGCAGCCGAAACGTGGTTTTTTTGAACACAAGGATATCTACCTGAAAAAAGAGAACGACATATACCTCCAGGATTATTATAACCAGGACGAGGACAACGAGGATTTTTCATTACTGGGACACCTGCTCGTTGCCAGGTACCCCCCGCAGGAGGACGGCAATTTTGTCATCCTCTTAAACGGCGTTAGCGGGCCGGCAACGTTTGCCCTTGCGCAGATACTTACCGGCGGAGGGCATAACCCGACAGGCCCGTACATGAACACCCGGTCCGAGTCCATGCTCAAGGCTATCAACAAACGCCTTGTTGAACCAAACTGTATCGGTGTCCAAGGGATCGTTAAGATCTCCTTAAAACGCGATCATCCGAGACGGACAGGCATTACCGATGGAACCCCGGCGAGCGGCCCCGTGGAAAAGAGAAGGTACATTACGAATGTTGACAGCCGCCGGGTAGATTCATGGGAATGGTTCGACGAGGATCACCCGCAGTCAATTTTTAAATAATTTTTTATGAGGCCTCTGGAAACAGATAATGGCGATAAAGAGAGCACGGAATAGCGAGATATATGGTGATGGCAATTCATCCCATGCAACCAATCAAATGGGAATAGCAGGAACCTGGTAGTCGATCCGGTTTAAAATCCTATTACTTTTATACTCCCCAGACTTTATTTCAAGTATCCATGTCCACATCCTGGAAGACCGTCAGCATCTTCATCAGCAGCACGTTCAATGACATGCACGCCGAGCGGGACTATCTCGTGAAACGGGTATTTCCCGAGCTGCGGGAATGGTGCGGGAAGCGGAAACTGCGACTGGTGGATATTGACCTGCGCTGGGGTGTCACGGAAGAGGATGCAACCCGGCACAAGAATGTGGTCAAAGTATGCCTCGACCGGATCGATGCATGCCGGCCATTTTTTCTCTGTTTTTTGGGGCAGCGGCGGGGATGGGTACCGGATAAAGGAGATGTCTCAAAAGAGACGTGTGAAACTTATAACGACCTGAAAGATTGGCTCGGGAATGTCTCAGTCACAGAACTGGAGATTCTCCATGCTGCAATAAATCCCCTGAATGATAAAGACAGGGCACAATATTCGTTCTTTTACCTGCGGGACGATTCGTATCTCAAAGACCTGCCCGTGGATCCGCCGCTTACCCGGAAAACGTACACAAATGAGGGCATCCCGGACCAAAACGAAAGGGTACGTGCCGATACAGAATTGGCCCTTTGGCGGGATCAGAAAATTCCTGCTACAGATCGTCCTGTCCATCATTATTCCGCAACGTGGAATGAGAACGCGTCAACACCCGAGTTAAGAATTCCCCTGCAATGTCCCTCGTCAAATCCGGTAAACCAGAAGCAGTGGCAAAATCTCTGGAAGACTGAAGCAGGGATTGAAGTCGCGGATTTGGATATCGAAAAACATCCGGAACTTGCAGAGAAGGCACAGATATTCAACGAGACCCTTTCCCAAGGCAGACTGGGCAATTTTACATCCGATGGAAAGCCGCTCAGCGGGATTATTCTTGACGATCTGAAACGGGCAATTGAGGAACGATATCCAGAACATTGTGAGATTCCGGAAGAATCCGATTTACAAAAAGAGCTCGATCAGCAGGAGCAGTTCCTGCACTTGAATAGCGAGGGATTCATAGAACGGACCGGAGATTTTGATCAACTCGATGCATATGCTGATGGGGATTCCCGGAACCTCTTTGTTCTTACTGCCCCCGGCGGCATGGGCAAGACGATGCTCCTGGCCAATTGGATCAATCATTATCGGAGGAAAACAGAGGGGGAAGAGGTTGCACTCTTTTACCGGTTTATTGGTGCAAGCGACCGGTCTACGACAGTAGATTCATTGTTGAGGTACCTTCTTAAAGAGATAAAAGAGAATGCCAGACTCTTTGAAGATGAAATTCCGAATGATCCGGAAGAACTCTGGAAAAAATGGTTGGAACTGCTTGAGAAGATTGGAAGAAAGAAAAAAATAATTATCGTTATTGATTCTGTAAATCAGCTTGAATCGAGATTATCAGACCTCCGCTGGGTTCAACGACAGATGCCATGGGGGATTAAAACAATTATCAGCTTTAAACGCGATGGCGATGATGCAGAAAAATTTCACTCCCAATTAACTGAAAGCACATCAGCAACTCTTGCCGAGGTCAAACCATTCACCAATGCAGAAGACCAGCGAGCAATTATCACCGCGTACCTTAGCCAGTACCTCAAGGAGCTTGATGAATCCCGGATCGCTGAATTAATTGCGGTACCGGGTGCTGTGAACCCGCTTTTCCTGAAGATTGTCCTCTCTGAACTAAGAGTATTCGGTACGTTCACGAATATTGGGGAAAAGATACGAAAGGACTTTGGCACAACACCGGTCAGCGCATTTGGTGCTGTTCTTCGACGGCTGGAAAACGATCCTTCGTATTCCCAGGATGAACTGAACTGGGCGGTTCCGTTCCTTTTTGGCATGATCTCCCATGCCCGACAGGGTTTGTCAGAAGAAGAACTTATTTGTCTCTTCCAGCAGGAGATGGAGCGGGAAAACCTTAAAAAAGAGAGGGACGCTGTTCAGGATTCAATCCGGCTTATTCTTCGTCAGGTCCGGCCTTTCCTTGCGGTACGGGATGGGCGGCATGACTTTTTTTATGAGAGTTTCCGGCTTGCAGCGATCGACCGGTATGAAGGAGATGACAAAGAGCCAAATCAGCATGTGTCGATGGAATGGCACCGGGGACTTGCAGAATATTTCGAAGGGCTGCCGGTATGGGTTTCACAAAAAGAAAACCGGCCGACTCTTCGGAGAGCTGCTGAACTGTCCTACCATTTATCATGGGCAGGGAAAATAGATCATCTGGCTGATTTGATCCTTGAATACGAACTGCTTGAATCAATTATTTTCGGAATGGGACCACATGCTGCAATCGAGAATATCTCATTGGTTCTGACACCACCGGTACATCCTGAAAGTATTATAAATCCCGACAGAAATGATGTGTTAAGACTTATCAGGGGAGCACTTCGACTTTCGGCTCATGTGCTTGTACAAAAACCCGATCAGCTCCCGGGTCAGCTTGCCGGGCGGTTACGGGGATTACCAAAACCGGATGTCAGGAAATTTGTTGATCATCTCGACCGGTTTGACAGATATCCATGGCTGCGCCCCATCACCCCCACACTGACATCTCCTGGCGGACCGTTGGTCCGGACCCTGACAGGTCATACAGACCCGGTTTTGGCAGTAGGAATTTCTCCGGATGGAGACCGGGCTGCTTCCGTTTCAGGGAATTTCATGGAACTGACAAAATGCTCATTAAAATTGTGGGACTTGGAGAAAGGTCAGGAACTTGCTTCTGTTAAGTGCTTTATCGATTCAGACAATGCTGTGGATATGACCCCGGATGCCCGGCGCATGGTCACTGGATCATATAATAAGACCCTGAAAGTATGGGATCTGGACACTGGCAGGATACTCCACACTCTCGCCGGCCATTCTAACACTGTCAGGGCTATTGCAATAACGCCGGACGGGAATCTTGCGGTCTCCGGATCAAAGGATAATACACTAAAAGTATGGGATCTGGAATCAGGCAGGTTAATTCACACCCTCCAGGGGCATACCGATTCGGTGTGGTCGGTGGCAGTGACTCCGGATGGGCATCTGGCCGTCTCTGTATCTGATGATAACACCATGAAGATCTGGGATTTGAAGACCGCCCGGGAACTTGCCAATCTTGCAGGCCACACGGGTTCAATCACGGCTGTGGCAATGAGCCCTGACGGCAGGAAGGCAATCTCCGCATCAGATGACAGGACCCTGAAAATATGGGACCTGGTGGGATACCGTATACTCCATACCCTCACCGGCCACACGGAGGCAGTCATATCCGTGGCAGTGACGCCGGATGGGAATCGGGCGGTCTCTGTTTCGGAAGATAATACCATGATAATCTGGGATATGGAGACTGGCAGGAAACTGGTCGCACTGGAAAATGGTCCTACACAGTCTATGAAAGAGATCAGGGCCATTGCAGTGACGCCGGATGGACGGTGTGCAATCAGTATATCAAAAGAGAAAACTCTGACCGTCTGGGACCTGGGACTCGTCCGTAAACGTTTCAAACTATCAGGCCATACTGAGGCCGTCACAACCCTGGCCGTTGATGGCCGGCGGATTGTCTCCGGGTCTGAAGATAAAACTCTGATAGTCTGGAATCTGGAGTCCGGCCAGATAATCCATACTCTCTCCGGTCATACCGGTTCGGTCCTGAAAGTGGCATTGATTCCGGATGGGCATCGGGCCGTGTCTGTATCAGATGATAAGACGATCAAAGTATGGGATTTGGAGACAGGACGAATAATTCACACACTCTCCGTCCATCCAACGGCAGTCACTGCCATGACCGTGGATGGCCGGCAGATTGTCTCCGGGTCTGAAGATAAAACACTGACTGTATGGGATCTGGAATCCGGCCGGATACGCCACATTCTCACGGGCCATACGGGTTTGGTCCGGGGAGTGGCACTGACACCGGATGGCCGGCGGGCCGTCTCCGGGTCAAGTGATAAGACTTTGAAGGTCTGGGATCTGGTGTCCGGCCGGCTGCTTCATACACTCTCCGGTCATACCGGTTCGATCCTGGGAGTGGCAGTGATGCCGGACGGGCAGCGGGCTGTATCTGTCTCGGAGGATAAGACCCTGAAGATCTGGGATTTGAAGACCGGCCGGGAACTTGCCAATCTTGCGGGCCTCACGGATTCAATGACGGCAGCGGCAATATCACCGGAAGGTCGGAAGGTTCTCTCCGGGTCTTTTGATATGAACGTGAAAGTCTGGGATGCAGAGACTGGCCGGTTGCTTCATACACTCTCCGGCCATACTGATATAATCACAGAAATAACCGTAACGCCGGACGGGCACCGGGCTGTCACCGGATCAGTGGATGGGACCCAGAGGGTGTGGGATATCGAGAACGGATGGGAACTCGGTACTCTTGAAAGTGATTTTTCACGGTACAATCCAGAAATCACGGGAGTGACTATCACCTCGGATGGCCGGCGGGTCGTCTCCGGGTCAAGGGATAATACTTTAAAGGTTTGGGACATGGAATCCGGCCGGGAACTCACCATTCTTGCCGGTCATACATCAGGGATTAAGGCACTAGCAGTGACACCCGATGGCCGGCAGGTCATCTCCGCTTCAGATGATAGGACTCTGAAAGCCTGGGATCTGGTGTCCGGCCGGCTGCTTCACACATTCTCCAGCCATACTGATTCAGTCATAGGAGCGGCAGTGACACCGGATGGCCGGCGGGCCGTCTCCGGGTCAAGGGATAAGACTTTGAAGGTCTGGGATCTGGTGTCCGGCCGGTTGCTCCATACTCTCTCCAGTCATACGGATTCCGTCCTGGAAGTGGCAGTGACACCGGATGGCCGGCGGGCCATCTCCGGGTCAAGGGATAAGACTTTGAAGGTCTGGGATCTGGTGTCCGGCCGGTTGCTCCATACTCTCTCTGGTCATACATCCGAAGTCAGCGCACTGGCAGTGACACCCGACGGTCGTTATGGTATCTCCGCTTCCGATGATCAGACACTGAAAGTATGGGACCTGATGACCGGCCAGGTCCTCCATACCCTTGCCGGCCATACATCAAGGGTCAGTGCAATTGCAGTAACAAAGGATAGTTGCCGGGTTGTTTCCGGTTCTGTTGATATGGCCCTGAAAGTCTGGGATCTGGAAACCGGCCGCGAAATTGCTACTCTCGCCGGCCATATTCATTCAGTTACCGCCATTGCGCTGATATCAGATACGCGGCAGGTAGTCTCCCGGTCGAAGGATAAGTCCCTGAAAATCCGGGATCTGGAATCCGGCAGGCTACTTCACACACTCTTTGGCCATATGGATGAAGTTACTGCACTGGCAGTAACCCCGGACGGACGGCGGGCCATCTCCGGGTCAAGGGATAAGACTCTGAAGATCTGGGATCTGGTGTCCGGCCGGTTACTCCACACCCTCTCGGGTCATCTGGAAGAAGTCACAGACGTATGTGTGACCCCGGACGGGCACCATATTATTTCTGTGTCAGAGGATGCGAAACTCATTATCTGGGATCCTGATACCGGCCAGATATGTCACACCCTCCCGGGTCATTTTTCAGGTTTTATGAATGTAAAAAAAGAGATAGCCCTGACACCGGACGGTCACCGGGCTATCTCGGGATCATATGATACACTGAACATCTGGGATTTAAACACTGCCGGTGAAATTGTCCCATTCACCGGCCATAAGGATAAAGTCACTGCCCTGGTAATTTCTCCGGATGGACATCAGGCCGTCTCCGGGTCAAGGGATAACACACTGAAAGTCTGGGATCTGGAAACCGGCCGGTTACTCCATACTCTCACTGGTCATACCGGGAGTATCAACGGAGTGGAAGTGACTCCGGACGGGCTCAGGGCAATCTCGGTATCAGATGATAAAACACTGAAAGTCTGGGATATGGAGTATGGAAAAGAAATTCTTAGTCTTTCGGATAATTCTTCAAGGCTCACAGACTGGAAAAAATCCGTGACACTGACTCCGGATGGAAGGCGTGCTATATCTCTATCATTGGATGATTCCATGGAGATCTGGGATCTAAAGTCAGGCCATAAACTCGCCACTCTTTCAGGCCATACCAAAACAGTTCTGGCTGTAGCCATTACTCCGGACGGATGCAGGGCAATCTCATCATCACGTGATAAAACCCTGAAAGTCTGGGACCTCAAAAGCGGTCAGGATCTCACAACACTCCATGGTCATACAGATTCAGTCACTGGGGTGATAGTGACTCCGGACGGACGGCTGGCAATCTCCCGATCGATGGATCAAACCCTGAAGGTCTGGGATCTGGAATCCGGCCGTATACTCCATACACTATCAGGCCATACGGGGTGGATCACGGGAATGGCTGTGACACCGGACGGTAGCCGGGTAGTATCCGGATCAGATGATACGACATTAAAAGTCTGGGATCTGGAATCCGGCCGTATACTCCACACACTATCAGGCCATACAAAAGGTGTTACGGATGTAGCAGTGACTTCGGAGGGTACAATGGCGATTACCGCCTCAGACGACAAGACTCTGAAAGTCTGGGATATTATATCCGGAACAATGGTTGCTGAATATACAGGTGAGACAAATATTATCGCTTGTGGTTGTACAAATTTCCACAATTCTGTTATCGCAGGGGATATTAGGGGCCGGGTACATCTTCTCCGGCTTGTGGGGGGATAGGATATCTTTGAATAAGGTATTCAGTAATAACCTCCGAATTTGATTATCTTCTCCCCACCACCACCGTCACATTATCCTGGCTCCCGCACTCGAGCGCTTTGTCAACCAGCCGGTCACGCACCATAACCGGGTCTCATCTATGGGCCCGGAATAAAATCCTATTACTTTTATACTCCCCAGACTTTATTTCAAGTATCCATGTCCACATCCTGGCAGACCGTCAGCGTCTTCATCAGCAGCACGTTCAACGACATGCATGCCGAGCGGGACTATCTCGTGAAACGGGTATTTCCCGAGCTGCGGGAATGGTGCGGGAAGCGGAAACTGCGACTGGTGGATATTGACCTGCGCTGGGGTGTCACGGAAGAGGATGCAACCCGGCACAAGAATGTGGTCAAAGTATGCCTCGACCGGATCGATGCATGCCGGCCATTTTTTCTCTGTTTTTTGGGGCAGCGGCGGGGATGGGTACCGGATAAAGGAGATGTCTCAAAAGAGACGTGTGAAACTTATAACGACCTGAAAGATTGGCTCGGGAATGTCTCAGTCACAGAACTGGAGATTCTCCATGCTGCAATAAATCCCCTGAATGATAAAGACAGGGCACAATATTCGTTCTTTTACCTGCGGGACGATTCGTATCTCAAAGACCTGCCCGTGGATCCGCCGCTTACCCGGAAAACGTACACAAATGAGAGTATCCTAGATCAAAACGAACGGGAACTCGCTAACAGGGAATTGAAAAGCTGGCGTGATGAAAAGATTCCTGCAATAAATCGCCCTGTTCATCGTTATTTTGCAACGTGGAATGTTAATGAGTCAACGCCGGAATTAAGAATTCCCCTCCAGTGCCCATCATCTAGTCTGCCAAACCAGGAGCAGTGGCGAAAGATCTGGAAGACCGAAGCGGGGATAGATGTACCGGATCTGGATATTGAAAATGATCCGGAACTTACCCGGTGGGCGCTGGAGTTCAATGAGTCCCTGTCCCGTGGCAGGTTGGGCAATTTTACCTCAGAAGGAAAACCACTCAGCGAGATTATTCTTGATGACCTGAAACGGGCAATTGAGGAGCGATACCCAGATCATCGTGAAATTCCGGAAGAGTCCGGTCTCCAGATAGAACTCGACCAGCAGGAGCAGTTCCTGCAGCTGAATCTCGACGGATTCATCGAACGGACCGGAGATTTCGATGCGCTGGATGCATATGCAGATGGAGACTCCCGGAATCTCTTTGTTCTTACTGCCCCCGGCGGCATGGGCAAGACGATGCTTCTTGCCAACTGGATCAATCATCATCAGAGAAAAAACGATGGAAAAGATCTCTCTCTCTTTTACAGGTTTATCGGTGCTAGCGATCGTTCAACCACCGTAGATTCTGTTATACGTCACCTCCTCCGCGAAATGAAGGAGAATGCCGGACTCTTTGATGATGAGATCGTGGCGGAACCGGAAGAACTCCGGGTGGCATGGCCGGCAATCCTTGAAAAAGTTGGCAATCAACAGAAAACAATCATCGTCATTGACGGAGTCAACCAGCTTGAGTCCGGATTGACCGATCTCCGCTGGGTTCCACATAAGTTACCGCATGGGATTAAATTGATTATCAGTTTTAAACGGGACGGGGATGATGCGGAAAAAATCTGTAAACAATTCGCCGGGAGTACATCGGTAATTTTAGCAGAAGTCAAACCCTTCACGAATGCCGATGATAAGAAGGCTCTGATCACTGCGTACCTCGGCCAGTTCCTCAAGGAACTTGATAACGCCCGGATCGCTGAATTAATTGCAGTTCCGGGTGCCATGAACCCGCTCTTTCTGAAAATTGTCCTTTCAGAATTAAGGGTATTTGGTGCGTTTACGAATCTTGGTGATAAAATCCGCGATGATTTTGGTACTACCCCCATGTCGGCATTTAGTGCGGTACTTCGCCGGCTGGAGAATGATCCTTCGTATTCCACTGTTGACCCTAGGATTGCGGTTCCGTTGCTCTTTGGTCTCCTTTCCCATGCCCGCTACGGGTTATCGGAAGAAGAGCTCATCGATCTCTTCCAGCAGGAATTTAACCAGAAAAAAACACCGGGAGCGAAAGAGGATTCGAAAGATACAATCCGACTAATCCTCCGACAGGTACGGTCTTTCCTTGCATTACGTGTGGGGAGGTTTGATTTCTTCTACGAGAGTTTCCGGATCGCGTCGATTCACCGTTATGAAGTGGATGACAAGAAGCAAAACGGGCGGGTGTCATCATACTGGCACCGATCTCTCGCAGATTATTTTGAAAATCTTCCGGTCTGGATCTCTGAAAAAGAAAATCTCCCGACAATCCGTCGGGCTGCGGAGCTGCCTTACCACTTAGCATGGGCTGGTAAAGAGGACCATCTTGCTGATCTGATCCTTGAGTATGAACTCATTGAGTCAATTGTTTTCGGTATCGGGCCGCAGGAGGCTATTGAAGATATTTCATTCATTCTGTCACCTCTGGCACAGTATGAAAACGAGGCTGCCCCCGGTAAAATGAATGCAATAAAACTGATCCAGAGTGGAATCAGCCTTTCGGCTCATGTGCTCATGCAAAATCCAAATCAGCTCCCAAGTCAGCTTGTCGGACGGTTGCTTGGATCAGAAAATCCTGTCATAATGGAATTTATCGGGCGACTAAACCGGTTTAACCGATACGCATGGCTTCGCCCGATAACTCCTGCATTTACTCAACCAGGGGGATCGCTCGTTCGTACTCTTAATGATAGTACCTGTTATGTTCAATCTCTCGCTGTGACCAATAACGGGAGATGGGCGGTGTCTGGGTCATACAATACACTGAAAGCATGGGATCTTATGACTGGAACCTGTTTACGGACCATGGAATGCGATAGTCCGATTCATGCAATATCGGTAACACAGGATGGACAGATTGCAATCACGGGATCCGATGATCACACACTCAGGGTATGGGAACTCGTAACCGGAATTCAAATTAAAAAACTTGTTGGGCATACGGGGTGGGTCAATGTTGTGGCGGTTACGGAAGATGGTAACCGTGCTATCTCAGGGTCAGCGGATAAGACCATGAGAGTGTGGGATCTAAAGAGTGGTCAGTTAGTCTATACATTCACGGGTCACACCGGTGCTGTGAAAACCGTTGCAGTAACAATTGATGGAAAAATTGCGATCTCTGGATCAGAAATTCACGAATCAAAAACAGTTGATATCGATAAAATAATAACCGGGCAGGCGGGTTTCCAGAATTTTTCCATCAATAAAGGCGCACTCAAAGCAGTATTTGTGACCCGCAACGGTTATCGGGCGATCTCAGAATCTGAGGATAAGTCCCTGATGCTTTGGGATGTTGAGACCAGGCAAAAACTCGCTCATCTAGTTGGTGTTACTCCCTTAACCCTTGACATTATTATCACATCGGACGATCTTCGGGCAATATCTGCATCATCAGAAAATTCCTTGAAAGTATGGGACATAAAAACCGGCCAAGTACTCATTGATCTCTTGGGCCATACAAAAGAAGTGACCTCAGTCACGATGACTCCCGACAATCGTTTGATAGTATCTGGTTCATCAGATAAGACTCTGAAGGTCTGGGATTTAGATACCGGCAGGGCTCTTGAATCGTTTGATAACAATTCTTCCGGGGTTACTTCAGTTGCTATAACTCCTGATGGTCAATTTGTGATTTCCGGATTAAATGATGGGACATTAAATGTATGGGACAGAGCAACGGGAGAGTGTGTTTGGACAAATGTCGGGCATACAAACGCGATTCTTGCAGTTGCTGTGACATTAGACGGACGACGGGTTATCAGCGGATCAGAAGATAAGACAATAAAAGTATGGGATCGGAAGAGTGGTCGGGTCCTTTTCACGTTCAATGGTCATTCGGATAAGATAATTTCCATCGCAATAACGCCAGATTGTCGCAGAGCGATTTCGGGATCTGCTGATACAACATTGAAAGTATGGGATTTAATTGACGGGGAGGAGATTATCACACTTGTGGGCCATGAAGATTGGGTGACCGAAGTAGCGGTAACCCATGATAGCCGTTATGCGATCTCCGGATCCAGAGATAACACAATCCGGACATGGAATTTGGAAACGGGTGAAGAACTGGCATCCTATACGAATACCGGTGATGTCCTCAACAAGACATCGGAGATAAAAAACAAAAAGATCGATATACCCGATAAAGGTACATCACCTTTGAAAGTATGGAACCTTGAAACGGGGAAATGTATCAAATCACTTACGGGCCATACTGCGGATATAATAGCGGTGGGAATAACCCATAACAGTCAACAAGCAATATCAATATCATTTGATAAAATTGTGAAAATCTGGGACCTAAAGAGCTTTCAAAATCTTGCAACATTGAAATGTAAAGATGATGATGATGATGATTCGATATTATGCATTGCATCGTCAAAAGACGGCGATCTGTATTTTTCAGGATCACGTGCAGGTTTTCTTAAGGGATATGATAAATATTCAGGTGAAATTTTTTGTAAAAAATATTCATCAATGATAAAAACAGTCACTTTGACACCTGATGAAAAAAAGGTCGTTTTTGGGATGAATGACAACACCCTGAAAGTCTGGGATCTCATAACGGATCAGGAACTTGCCTCACTCACGGGTCACGCCAATCATGTCAATGCTGTAGCAGTTACACCGGATGGATCTCAGATTATCTCCGGATCAAGCGACAACACCCTGAAAGTCTGGGATCTCGGAACCTATCACGAACTTGCTTCACTCAAGGGTCACGCCAATCATGTCAATGCTGTAGCAGTTACACCGGATGGATCTCAGGTTATCTCCGGATCAAGCGACAACACCCTGAAAGTCTGGGATCTCGGAACCTATCACGAACTTGCCTCACTTACGGGTCACGCCAATCATGTCAATGCTGTAGCAGTTACACCGGATGGATCTCAGGTTATCTCCGGATCAAGCGACAACACCCTGAAAGTCTGGGATCTCGGAACCTATCACGAACTTGCCTCACTTACGGGTCACGCTAATCATGTCAATGCTATAGCAGTTACACCGGATGGATCTCAGGTTATCTCCGGATCAAGCGACAACACCCTGAAAGTCTGGGATCTCGGAACCTATCACGAACTTGCCTCACTCACGGGTCACGCTGATCATGTCAATGCTGTAGCAGTTACACCGGATGGATCTCAGGTTATCTCCGGATCAAGCGACAACACCCTGAAAGTCTGGGATCTGAAAAATTTTCGAATGTACAATTATGAGATACCCGAAAGGATGAACGTTTCAGTTGCACTAGCACCGGATGGTCAATTGGCCTTATTTTACCAGCAATATCAGGGAATCTCACAGGTCTGGAATTTTTCCAGAGGCTCACACTCACTGAACCTTGATAGCGGTACAGATGGTTTTGTTACAGTAGCAATAACATCAGATGGCCATCATGCTGTTTCCGCATCAGATAATCTTAAAGTCTGGGATCTTTCTGAAGGATTACGCGATCAGAATGATCAGGGAACTCATCATTTCGTAACAGATTTAGCAATAACTGCGGATGGCCGGTTCACCATATCGGGTTCTTGGGACAATACAATTAAAATTTGGGACATTATGACCGGGGAATGCATCAAAACTTTAAAAGGTCATAGGGAGGGGATTAAGGTCATAGCCCTGACTGCAGATGGAAGGTCCGTTGTATCAATATCAATGAGTTCTACCATTAAAGTATGGGATCTCATGACCGGAGTATGCAAACAAACATGGAACACAAAAACGGATAACGTAAAGAAATCTCCATGGGAAACATATTTCGCGATTACTCCCGATGGACAGTTGGCTGTATCAGGGTGTTGCGATGAACTTAAGGTTTGGGACATAAGTACTGGAATGTGCCTCAGTACCAAGAGTTACCTGCGAGTAATTCCACATAATAAAGCGGATGATTTTGATTTAACGCCGTTCTTAACCATTGATGCTGTGGCAATAAGCTTTGATGGGAAGTTCGTTGTATGGGGTCTTGAGGGAAGACTAAAAATCTGGGATCTCACAACAGGGATGTGTGTTTCGCGGGAACGCACCAGACATACAGAAAAAATAAGTGTGATCGCCTTTACTCCGGATGGCAAGTTTGTTCTATCGGGTTCCAGAGACAATACAATTAAGATCTGGACTATTGAGACAGGGACATGTACCAGGACGCTTATTGGTCATTTAGACGGTATTAATTACATTGCGATTACACCAGATGGACAGTTCGCTGTTTCTGCTTCTCTGGATAAAACACTGAAAGTCTGGGACCTTGCAACAGGAACATGCAAGCGAACAATGGTTGGCCATGAGCGCGAAATAATCATAGTAAGAATAACTCCAGATGGAAAGTTCATTATATCAGTGGCAAGGGATTCATTCCTGAAGATATGGGATTTTAAAACAGGTAAGTGTCTCATTACATTCTACGGAGAAGAAAACTATTCGGGGTGCTGTATCTCAGACACATTTACGATTGTTACCGGGGGGGAGAAAGGCGTAACAATCTTACGACCTGAAGGGATTGTTCCAGAAATTCCGTTTGTAACCGCCGTTGAGAGAAAGGGAGATAAATTAAGTGCAAAGTGCATTTTCTGTCAGGAAATATCTGATATCACTAAAGCTAACATCAGAGATAATTTCATCTGCCCGGTATGTGGAGGATTGATGAAAGTAAATGTATTCGTATCTAAAAAACACCGTGATTCACAATATTCTCTAAAACATTTTCTCCCTCTTGTTTCCGAAGAGATCGTCAATTAATGGGCAAAACCTGGAATCAAATCAATCAGTCCGTCTATATCGATTTTCAGGATATTTTCCTTGCATTTCTTGAAAACTAACTTTCATGATTTAGATAGCCCACTCAATGTTAGAATACAATTCTAATATCGAATGATATTTTCAGAAGGATAATAGCCATAAGTAATAATTTTGAAAATTCAAATTTTATTTCTGAGTCATCACCACCGTAACGTTATCCTCGCTCCCGGACTCCAGCGCCTTCTCGATTAGACGGTCGCAGGCCAAAGCCAGATTATCACCACAACCCCGCACAATCTCCCCGATCGTTTCCTTCTCCACACTATCATGCAGCCCGTCCGATGACAACAGCAGTACACATTCCCGAAGATCAGCCTCGTAGAAGTCCGGCCGGATATTACTCTCGGGGTCGCCGAGCGCCTGGAGGATCATGGTCCCGAGCGGGTGGTGCCGGGCCTCCTCGCGGGTGATCTCTCCCATGGCGATGAGGTTCTCGACAACGCTCTGGTCTTTCGTGTGCCGGACCGTGTCGCCGATAAGGTACGCCCGGCTGTCCCCGATGTTCATGATGCAGGCCTCTCCTTTTTCATCGACAAGGGCTGCGATAAGCGTGGTTGCCATGCCGTAACAGTTCCGGTCGGTTTCCGCCTGTCGCTGGATCTCCCCGTGGATAAAGAGGGCCGTCTTTTCAAGCGATGTCTTCGGATCGGTAATCCCCTTTTCCACCTCACCCTTCAGGATCTTCAGGGCCATGGCACTTGCCTGCTCGCCGGCCATGTGGCCGCCAAGCCCGTCTGCCACGGCAAAGAGCCAGAAGTTCCCCACGCGTTCTGCCAGGAATGCATCCTCGTTGTTCTCCCGCAATCCTTTCTCGGACCGGCCATGGTACTGGAGGTTCATGCGATAACTCCCGGGAAGTCTTCGATACAGGGAGCACGCACGATCACTTGCAGTCACTCCCGGGTAAAATTTTGTAGGAATGGATGTGCTTCTCTCCAGGGTGAATTCCCGTCATAATGGCATACACGCGGACCCGGCCTTCCATGGGCTTTTCAACGATCGCGCTCCAGACAACATCGGCATGGGGGTCAATCTCGTACGTCAGTGAGGTGGCAATCTCTTCGGCATCGCACA
Source organism: uncultured Methanoregula sp. (assembly GCF_963678795.1). Lineage (NCBI taxonomy): Archaea > Methanobacteriati > Methanobacteriota > Methanomicrobia > Methanomicrobiales > Methanoregulaceae > Methanoregula > uncultured Methanoregula sp. Next base: position 1,593,129 of record NZ_OY787453.1, read on the forward strand.
GGCAGATGTCAAATCCCGCGGTGATAATAATAAAACAGCCGGTGGCATTGCGGAAATCAACATCCAGTGAAGGGGAAATCCAGCATTTCCTGACAACCGATTCGTCCGGGTTCTCCGGGCAGATAGCGGATTCCCCGTCAAGAACAATGGCAAGACCCCGGCCCTGAAAAAGCACCCGGAGATCCTCTATACTGCTTTCGATGAGGCAGGGGCCGGTCACGGCAGTGACAAGTCCACGGATAACGCCAAGGATAACCTCATCTGCTTTAGCATATGCCACGGGCACCGGTTCGTTCTGATGCCGCCACCGGAACTGCTCGTTATCGATGACAATTACCGACTCCGTATACCTTCGCAGCAGCTTAAGGCTCTCCCGGCCCTGGTTGATCCATTTCTGCTGGATAAGAAACGGCAGGGAAATGATCCCAATGACAAATGCCCCGCACTCGCGGGCGATCTTTGCAACCTGTGGGGCGGCTCCTGATCCGGCGCCTCCGCCAAGGCCGGCAACTATGAAGACAACATCCTCCGGTTTGAACAGGGATACGATTTCATCCCGGGCCTCGTTCACCGCATCGGCAGATTCGGCGGGATTGCCTTCCCGCCATCCCCGGTAAAGCCCGTTGCCGAGGAGGATCTTCCGGCCAGCGTGAGTGGATTCAAGATCCTGCGCATCGGTATCTATTGCAACGATGCTGACCCCGGGAAGACCTGCAGCTGCGATCTTATCAACGAGGGAATTGCCGGCACCGCCACAGCCGATTACGAGAAAGCGGGAGGGTTGCTTGGAAAGATCATCCATCTTCATACCACCCAGTACCTGCATCCAGCATTTTCTGTCGATATAACCCGCACAGGCAGCAGTTCAGACATGGTTCTTCCCCACCTCGTTAACCGGAATCCCCAGCATCGTTCCGATATGGATAACAAGCACTTCCTGCAGGAAATATGCGCCGAGTTCAAAGTCTCCGCCGCCGTATACCGGAACATTTGGTATCTTCGGGAGCAGTATGATGAGATCCGGCGCAAGGCCGGGTGGCAGGGTCTCTGTTGCGGTTATAAGCACGAGGCACGCTGATGCCTGTTTTCCCTTCCGGGCAACGGTTGCAATTTCCGGGCGATCGCCGGATCCGGAGAAAATGATGAGAAGGTCCCCGTTCCGGATCGGCTCGCGGACCTGGTCGCCAACCCACCAGACCGGGGGCAGAACATTGCAGAAATGCCGGAGCCGGATGGCAAATGCGAGTGCTGCTGCCCCGCTCCTGCCAAAACCATAGACATGGATTGCCCGGGCTCCCTGGATCAGCTGTATGAGTTTTTCAATCCGGGTACTTTTCGTTTCACACGTTGCCAGAACATCGGTAAGGTATTCGAGGTACTTTTTCCCGATTGCAGAGATGCTGTCCGGACCTGGAAGTACCATCAGGCATCACCGTTTTCCGGGGATTTTCCGGCAGAATGTTCCCCTGCCGTTTCTCCGGGCAAAACCTTTTCGTGCCGCACAATAAGCGATATCCCGCCACGGTTCCGTGCAACCTGGACTTCGAGGCTGTCGCTCCGGTGAATCCCGTAGTCCCGGAACGGTTCATTGAGCAGGATTGCTGAGAACCGGTCGGTCTTCGGGATATAGCGGGAGAGGCGCACCCAGATAAATTCCGGAACATCTCCTTTTTTTGCGGGAAGAACAGCCATAACATCGTCAAAGAAACCATGGGCCCGTAACGGATCGAGCCACCCGAACGAACGGATGAACGCGAGATCGGGAGTCTCGTACAGCCTTGCCCACCCGGGCATTTGGGGCAGGCCGAGGTGCTGTACCTGTTCCCCGGACAGTGGAGTCAGGTCCATGGATTTTAAGGAACTATACCTGAACCGTAAGGAGACGACATCTTCAAGGGAAACAAGCGTGTTCTTTTTGAGGTCGTGCCCGTTGTTTGAGAGGATCCCTTCAATTTTCATGCTGATGCCGGTGTCATGGTCAATGTAAATATACCCGACAGCAGATTCTGCGTCTTTGGGGATCCCGGCGCACTTCTGGTGTAATCCAGGGGCATACTGCCCGAAATTGCGGACAAGCACCCATGAAAAGACCAGTTCCCGGTCGGAGAGATCGGTGGCAGACTGATTTCGGGATTCCGGTTGATCTGGTGGAATGCTGCTCATCTCACGATCACCTCCATTACCGGGCTGTTCTTCTTCAGTACTCCCGCCGGGTCAACAAGCACGATCCTGAAAAGTTCATCCCGTACCCGCTGGATGTTGAGCGGCCGGCTTCCCCCGTGCCGGAGCAGATCGTCGAGCGGTATTTTTATTCCCGGGACAACAGGGTCATCGACATAGAGAAGCAGATAGATGCCGGTTCTTCTAAGAAGGTGCTGTTCGCGTACCATGATCTCCAGCTTTTTTAAGACGCATGAGTCCGGCAGCTTCCCTGCATCGCATGGCCGGGACGAATCGAACAGGACCGATTCGTCTCCCATAACAACCGGTGTGCCGGCGAAGAGGCGGTACTCGGCGGGTTGTTGTACTGGAAATGATGTGATGGCTGCCTGCGATGGTGGGACAGGTTTCCGGCAGTTTCCCGTGCCGTCATACCCGGCACCGGAAATAACGGTGCGTTTTTCCAGTTTCATGGTGCCATCCGGCTGCGCGATGAAAGCGTTGCCACCCCCGCCAATCCATTCAAGAATACCGCCACCACTCACGGGAGCAGCGCCGGGACCGGCAGCCATACTTTTCCTGCACGACATTTTCATTCCGGTCGGCATCGTGACAACAAAGGATTCGGACCACCCGTCAGGCAGTGCATTCGGGACGATGACCTCTTCTTCCACGGGTTTACCGGGTTCGGATCGCACAGCAACAAAAGCGGTTTCAGACGAGAGTACCGATGCGCGGAGCGATTCGCGGATGATGAGATCCTGAAGGGTATTTCTTACATCCTTCATCCGGTTCTCCGCATACACTGCTGCCGGGGAACTCATACCGGAACGGTCCGGCCCATACCCGAGGCCGGCCAGCTGCTGCAGGAGTTCTTTCTCGGGATAATCCGCATGCACCAGGTATTCCAGTTCGGCAACGATCCGGGCGCCGAACAGTGCACTGACTGCCGGGCAGGCAAAAACCGGGACAGGAAACGTGCTGTTACCGGGCCCGCAGAGTTCATAGTGCAGCGGTTCAGGACCGGGCGGGGCCCGCACAACAACCCAGGTGCTCCTCCCGGACGGAAGGTCACCAAGATCGATATGGCACTTCCCGTCCGGGGCTTTTTTCACTTTGCGCCGGTCAACGAGGAGATTATCCCGGTTCACGGCAAGCGTGAGACCTACGACAACCGGTGCATCCCATAGCTGGAGAACCTCATCCAGTGCGGATGTGATATCTTCTTCCTGCGGTGAGGATGACAAAAATTTTGCAATCCCCCCGCCCCGTTCGGCAACCTGGTGGACCAGGTTCGAGTTCGGGGCTGCATCTATGCAGAGCAGGCTTATGCGCCGGGCATCCTTTCGTTGCGACTCACAATCTGCCATGCGGAGAATCCGGGCAGAATCGCTTACCGCCCCGTCCGTGATAATAATCACGTTCCGCGAGAAGAGACCCGCAGCCCGGACCTGTGAGAGTGCCTGTTCCAGGGCAACCCCAAGTTCCGTTCCCCCACTCCGCTTGTCCGCAAGAAAACGTATCGCTCTCTCTTTGTTCTCCTCGCGTGCAGGGAGGGGTTGCCGGGAAAACCAGTAGCTGGATGATTCAAAGAGGCAGAGGTTGAACACATCCTGGTCGGTCAGCCCGTTAATGAAATGTTCAACAGCCCAGTCGGCAGCCTCCCACTTGGCCCCTTCCATGGATCCGGAGTGATCGACAAGGATGATAATCTCACGGGGATACCGGACCGGGCTCTCATACGGGGGAGAGACCAGGACAAGGAGGTGTGTCTCTTCAGATCCATTGGAAAATACCTGGCAGGCCGGACGAGTCTCGTGCCGTGCCGGTTCCCAGACAAGCACGCAGTCACGATCGGGAATTACTTCGATTCCGGCAAGGATGAACAACCCGTCCGGCCCACGGGCAAGAGTGTGGGTCGGGCTCTCCAGCAGCCCGGCCTGACCCGCCGAGACCGACAGGCTGAACCGGTGACCGGGATCGCGGAGGACTGCGAGCGGCTGCCCGTTTGCATGCCGGGAATATCGTTCATCGCCCCGGACATAGCGTGGTGCCGTGGTGAGGGGGATCCTGAACGAAAACCCGCTCTTTTGCGGCATACCGGCCTGCACATACCGGGTTGTGATCATCACATCTTCGTCCGGGAGGATACCGGCAATACGGAGAGTCAGCACATCCGGGGATTCCCGGGTCACGAGTACGGCCGCCTTCTTCCCGGCCTTTGCCGTGCGGTAATCCGCTTCAGCCTCCCTGCGGGGTTTAAGCACCGAATGGATGGTGACATCGCCAAAGCTCACGTCAATACCTGTTACCGCCGCATCGCCCGGCAGGGGAAAACGGTACACTGCTTCCAGGACATGGGGGTTTTCCTCTTTAGAGTAGCGAAACGTGTGCGTGAGCGTAAAATCGGCAAGAGGCCCGGATACAGACCCGGTAAGCGAAGTTCTCCGGAGCGGGACAAAACCCGGGCAGGACGGATCCCTGCCGTGGATCTCAAGGACGGCAATGCCGTCCGGGCGTGAATTATCAAACCAGCGGGTATTAAAGATCATGATTTTTCCTCGTTTCTGGCCGGTCTCACCCGGCAAATTTCGCGTGATATTTCGTCATTAATGGCATTGCCCGGCGTTCTTCCGGCAGGCCCGGGGCCGGATTGCCCAAAAGAACCCGGCCCTGTGCCTGACACGAGTGAATACGAACAGAAGTCCCGGGCGGTTCCGGTCAATGGAACCATGGCTTCTTCCGGCATGCCGGCTTCATTCACAGCCATTCACCGTTCCTTCCCGGGACGACAGGAGTATTTCCCGCAGTAGATTCCATGAAAAAGGCGAGGCTCCATAAAAGACCATTCCTGCACGACGGGCAGACATAGCGGTTCTTGTCAAGGTCACGGGCCCAGCGGTGGTAGGAAACGATACATCCGGTATCAGGACAGGAATCAAGGGTGCAGGCAAGTGCCAGCGTCTTTACCATCTGTTTTCCCATCCGGTCCAGGAACTGCCTGCGGGTATCCGTCTCCTTCCGGAAACGGTACGTTGATAGCACGCCGCTTCCACCCACACGGCCATAACTGAAGAGATGCCGGCCCAGGTAAGGATCATAGAACCCGGTGTTGGTAACGCCAAGAACAAGGTTCCCGCCTACCGGTTCCAGGGAGGAAAGAAATACCCGTTCCTGGTTGTGGGGGGGAATATTCTCCGGCACGGCCATATACCGGCGTGATATCCCGGGCCTCACGGGAAGGCTCTCCCGGAGAGAACCAACAAGCTCTTCCAGTGAATTTGCGAGAGCATCCTCAAGCTCAGGTTCTATCCTGCCAAAGAAGACGAGCGTAATACCGTTTTTTTCCGGCCGGATATCCGAACATCCATCAGCGTCAGCCATAAAGAGCCCCCCGTCAGTCTCCCGGCCGGTCATCGTACCGGTAACCGACGATATCGAACGTTCTCATCTTCTCCTGCATGGAACCGGAGAGCGCCTTCAGGGGGTAGGTTTTCAGCCTGCCCGGTTGAACGGGATAATTGGAAATTTCGGAGATGTTATCGGAAAAGACCACCACCTGTTTTGCATATTTCAGTCCAAGGCGCACTGACGAGATCAGCGAGTCATGAAAGACAATGTTCTCGAAAATTTTTGTCGGTGAGAAAGGCAGGCTCATGAATCCCACCATCACCAGGCTGGTATAATGGTTGTCCCGGTGGTTCGCGGTCCCAATCCAGGGATAATTCTTGTCAAGGAATACATGCGTCGGATACCCGGTTTCCGGAACCTTTTCGATAACGAACCTGAACTCTCCTGATTTACCCCCGGCATTTTTGGGCCGGGTTTGTTCTGAACGGTAATCGAGGATGTAACAGCTGTTGTTCTCGATGACCGGCTCTTTGACATAGATCCTGCCAAGGTGATTATACCGGATGGTCTGGCGGTAATCTATCCCGTTCCGGAAGCCGCAGGTAAAGTTCACCGGCATTGATTCACGGTCAGATGCCGTGGATGAGCCGAACCGGGTACTCAGGTATCTTACCAGGTCCAGCTCTGCCTTCAGGGACCGGCGGTCCCGGGAGAAACGGTAATAGCAGCCGGAAGACCCGGGGTTCTTTGTTTTCCGGCCAACATTCTGGAGCGGTTTATCCAGCACGGATACTCTGAGCGTCAGTACCCGCTCCTCGCTGAGGGGATTGAAATTGTAATCAACAACTGACCTGAACGTACAGTTGGTCACGAGGTCCCGGGATGGCGGATAGGCTATTGCCCGTTCATAGGTTTTGAAGGCAAACGAATCCCCCATGAAATATTTTGCTGCCGCTGTGATGTTGTACAGGTCGGGAAAGACCTGGTGATCGGCAAGCGCAAGCCGGAAGGCATATTCAATGGTGCCGGTAATCTGCTGTGGCGGGACAGGGCCGCGTTCGCTGCAATAGAGCCCGCGGATCAGTTTCTCCCGGTCAAACGGGAGATCGCGGGACAGTTCATAGGCGTAGGTAATGAACGGGATTTCTTTGGCTATCTGGTAGAGATGGTCCTCAGGAACCCTGCAGATCCTGACCGGGAGCCGGTACGAATCGTCAAATGAGGGCAGGTCCGAGCGAAGGTATGAGAGAACACCGCTCACGTGAACCCATGAGCAGACAAAAAGGACTTCAACGCCGGAGCGTAACAGTTCCGCAAGGTGCATGGCCATGCACTGGAGCCGCGTGAGATGGTAGGGGGAGTATGCGGCCGGGTCAAACGCCGGGCAGTCCTCCGGGGTTACGTTATGGGGAAGCCCGATAAAGGCAGGGGTATCCGCATGTGCGCTTATCGCCGTATCGGCCCATGCACGGAAAAGATCTTCTTTCGATATCCCGAACTGGCCGGGATCATTGATCACTTTTTCAGGCCCGTGAAGCCGGCACATCTGGATAAAATACGTGTATTCAGACATGTTGCCGGTGACCGGGAGGCTTGCATCGATACAATGCATCTCGTACCCGTACTCCAGGTAGGACCGGACCGCTTCTACCGGGGCAGAGGAGGGAGTTATCAGGATCCCCCTTCTTAAGGCGTCCACAATGAGTGAAGTCTGCGGCAGCTGCCTTACCGCTTTTATGATCTGGTCCTCGAGACCCTGCGGGAGATCGATCGCGATGATGAAATTTGAACCTTTTCTCTGTACGATCTCTTTTCTTGTCCGTTCTGCAAATTCAGCATAATCGGACACATACGGAATGACTGTCAGATTCTCGCAACAATTCACAAAGATTCCTCCCGATACATATTCTCGCTCTCCGGTTCCAGGCCCGGTTATTTCAGCCCGGTTTCACCGGCACAGATTGCAGTCTGGTTTTTGTCAGCCCCTTCAATGGTAACGAATTTAGAGACCATCCCGGCGATCGAGAAGCTGCTCTCCTCGCAAAAACGTGCTGCATACCGCGAGATCTGAATGGCATCCCGGATCGAATACTTTGCAAGGGCCCCGGATTTCTTTTTCTCACTAAGGTAGTGCACGATCGCGTCAACCAGCTGCTCCTTTACAAACGGCACGTTCCTTGATACGATCTCGACGAGCTCCTTCTCGGTCGGGAGCTCAACCTGCAGGATCGGCCTCAGCCGCGACTCGATGTAGTCCGGGATGACGTAGGTCGATGCATCGTCATTCATGGTGGCAACGAGGCGGAACTCGTCGTGGGCAATAATTTTGATGCCGGTGATGGTTGACCGGACATAGCGGCGGTCGTCGAGAAGCGAGGCAAGACTTGCCCAGCATTTCTCATTCATGCGGCTGGCTTCGTCAAGGATACAGATCCCCCCGTTGACAACAGCAGATACCAGAGGACTCCCGCGATAGATGACTTTCTGGTCTGATGAGAGGACCGGCGTGACGATAAGATCCTCAGGCTGCATATCCGAAGTACAGTTCAGGATATACACCGGGCGATCGAAAACCCGGGCCGCACAGCAGCCCAGCGTTGTCTTGCCGCAGCCCGGTGCTCCGACAAGGGCCGGGGTCATCGAGCGGTCGTGCTCATCCTTTTTCAGCCAGGCTGCGCAGAGCAGCCGGTGTACTTCATTCTGGCCGATCCATTCACCTTCAACATTGTCCGGCTCGCAGAGCTGGATGGTGACATTGCCGGCAGCATAGTTCAGCTGAATCTCGTCTTCGGTTCCCATGTCAATCTCCTTACTACGGCAGATCCCTGCACGTACTAATTGATTGTATTCCAACAATTATTAATTTATTGTTGGATGTTCAACACAATCTGCAATGAGATGTTAAGAATGCCGGAAAAGAGAGTCAGAGATCCGGGTTTTCCCGGTATAATCACGGAGCATGGATCAACACGAATGTTTTTATCAGAAGAGCCGGATATACAATTCAAGGATCATCATTTCAACAAAAACTTGATGGTTGTCCAACAGTTACAGGTTCACATCCATGGAAGAGCACTCTGTTACTACTGATATCCAGAGGATGCATACCCTGATCATCCAGCTGGAGGGGCTGATCCACCGTCTCGAAGTGCACCAGAAAGAATCCCTCGAGACCTCCAATAAGATCCTTTCCGAGTGCAATGACCTGCTGGCTGAAGTAAAACTTGAGTTTCACCAGACCCTGACCGATGCCGACCAGTTCGATTTTGAACGTATCCCCGCAATTCCGATAGAAGATATCAAACTCAAAAAAGCATGGCTGGTCCTCTATAAGTACCATCACGGGGTCACTGCCGATACGGTTGCGATCGATCTCAGGAGGCACCGCACAACCGTTTCGACCTATCTCAATACATTAGTATTAATGCAGTTTGCACAAAAAGAGAGAATAGGACATGAGATTGTATACAAAGCAATTCTCCCGGGGGAAAAAAGGACAGAATGAACGCCGCTCTCATTGAATCGCTCAGGAAAAAAACCCTGGTAATATATTCCGCCGGGTGCGGCAATGGTAAAAGCGAGATTGCTGCAAGTCTTGCGCTCAGTACTGCCCGGAAAGGACTCCGGACATGGATTCTCGATGCCAACACATTTACACCGGCACAGGATTTTATTTTCGGGTTTCCCCACCGTAATCCGACATTCTCGGATTTTCTCGTGGACCCGTCCATTGCCGAGATGCCGGTCTACCCGCTGCGGATGGCCAGGCAGAACCCGCATCCTGCCTCCCTCTTCCTGACGCCATCTGAACGCAATGATCCGGCGATCCGGTTTACCCTGCAGGAGACCCTGAATTCCGAATCAGATATTTACAGCAGGATTCCCGAAGCGGTCTATGCTGCCATGGTCCGGCATAAAATCGACCTCCTCCTCATCGATACCCACCCGGGCTTTGAGAAGATCAACGAGGTATGGATGGGCATGACCGGATTCCTCCTTGTCACTTCCCGCATCAACCCGGTTGATCTTGAATCGCTCACGAGCCTGCTGCAGGACCCGTCAGTCCAGGACATCCGGCAAAAACTGGTTGTATTCACGAATGTCCAGATCGACCGGTCCCGCAAGGTCTCGCCGGACATGGAGAACGATGCCATTATCGGGCAGGTAAAAACGCTGCAGAAGAAGCTGGAGCAGGAGCCAAAAGGAAAGAACGGGACAGCCCCGCTGGCGTTCCGGACCGGCAATACCATCATTCACGAGGATGCGTTCCTGTACTCTGAAAAACTTGCCCTTTTCCAGCAGGCTGCAATGAGGCAGGAGATGTTCATTGATAAGGAACCGGAGGACTGCTTCTCGGAAAATATCAGGACACTTGCGGATAAAGTCATGGATATTATCAGCGGTATGCAATAATCCCGCAGGTACAATTACCAGATGATATCAGTTTTCAACCGGCATCCGGATAAAAGAGATGATGGTAAAAAAGCCGGATAAGATCCGGGAAATTCTTACTGGCAGTATCGTAACATTCCCGATTCCCGTCAGGTTCCCTGGAAACCTGCTGCCGTGAACCCTTCAGCTGCCTTTCGCGCTGTCGTACCCGCACCGCTTGCACCGGTAACTGCCATCGGGTTTCTTTACGATGTTGGGGTCCTGGCACCGGTCGCAGACCGGGCGGTCGTGCTTTACTTTAACATTCTGGGGTTGCTTTTCCATGGGAATTGATTACGGGTGATTCTATAAAGATGTGCCGGGAATGGCGGGGTTCCCGGCATTTCGCGGGGGGCATGAAAAAACAGGGAAAGCAATATCACATCCAGTGCCCTGAACGGTGCTTCCCTACCGGGCTCCGCCGCATCAGATGAATGATATCTTATTAAAAAATGACGCCAGCATGAAAATGACATCAGTTTTGGAGCCGGTAGCCGGTTCAGGACTGGTTTCGGCATCATCATCGCCGGTCGTGTTGGAAACGCCTCCCAGTACGGCAGCAAAATTCGAGGAAGCCGTGGCATTTCCGGAGATGATATGCTGCGAGGAGAGCGCATCCAGGGAGGCAGTCAGGTCCCCGGATGAAGCATCAAGGTTTGAAGATCCGATCTCGTTCGAGACGGCACCCTCCACTACCGTGCTGTAAGCCGATGAGGAGACGCCCATCTGCGAGTTGACGGTTCCCGGCTGGTACAGGGGAGTTGGCCGGGGCACTGCTGCCTGGGTTGTACGGGCAGCAGGAGCCGGGGTATTAGCTGTTGAAAAAACCCATCCCGATGACGGGGTTCGTGTGTCAGCAGAAGCAGGCGCGGGAGCGCGGAGCCGGGGAGTACAGGTCTGCGTGGCTTTCATGTTCAGCAGCGATTCGCGGTTCCTGAGCAGGGGGCCATTATCCGGGTCAATAGAGAGCCCGAAATTATACGCCCTGATCGCCTCTTCGCACCGGCAGAGGTTGTGGAGTGCAACTCCTTTCCCGTTCCACGCCTCCACGAACTTCCCGTCACGCAGCAGCGCCTGGTCGAACGCATCGTTTGCTTCCTCGAACCTGCCAAGATTGGTGAGAGCAACGCCCTTGCCGTACCAGGACGGGGCATAATCCCCGTCAACCAGGAGCGCATTGTGATAGGCCGCGTAGGCTTCTTCGAACTGGCCGGCATTATTCAGGGCATCCCCCTTGTCATCCCAGTCAAGGGCGGTCTTGTCAAATGCGAGTACCGGGGGAGAAAGAATGAGGACTGCTGCAATAAGAATAACAAAGAGTACCCGGTAATCTGTACGGTGCATGAACGGTCTCCCCCGGCCCAGTATCCGGATATACCGGTATCTGGACGGGTACGCCTTTTAATCGTTTTTATTCTTTTCCGGACTCATAAATCTGGCGACTCCGTCCGGTTCGGGATACCCGGGCATTCTGCCCGGGGAGTCCCCCGAAAGGAAGTGATCCAGCCGGTACCCTTATCCCGCTCCCGCCCAAATACTGATTACGTATGGAGCCCGAACCCGAACCGGCAGAATCCCTCACGCCCGCAGGCTGCGACGACCTCCCCTGGTTCACTCTCACCTGGCAGAATCTTCCATGGTCCCCATGGGTCCCGTTCTCCGCAACAAAACAGGAGTTCCGGATAATCCCGCACGTACCCGGGCTCTACCGGATCCGACCGGCGGGAAAGGATTTCCTCTTGTACATCAGCGAGACCAGCCGGACCCTGCACCAGCGGCTGAACGAGCTCCGGCTGAACCTCAGAAGAGACGACCTGATGCCGTGGAATGATCCCGACACCTCAGCCCCGGCCCTCTGGGCCTGGCGGGATGCCGAAGGGTACGAGTACGAGTGCTCGGCAGCCCCCCTGGATGCATCCGCGGCGGGCCGGAGGGCGATGGAGAGTTTCCTCCTCTATCGCTACCGGCAGGAGACAGGAGAGTCCACGACCTGCAACTTCGGGCGGTTCCACCCCAGGTACCGCAGGTCCACCAATAAAAACGAGGGGCTCCGTGGCGGAAAACTGAAAAGCACTGACCGTGACAACCCGGCAGGGGGGCCCGGCATCCCGCCGCTCTGCCCGTCCGGAAGCCCGGGTGATGACGAGTGGATGGGAATTTCCTGGAGCCGCAGGGAGCTCCTCGAAAAGGAGACCGCCATGATGATTCCCGCTTGCCCGGGACTGTACCTGCTTTCCGATGGGACCACCGGCGAGATCCTGTTCATCGGCCAGTCCATGGACTGCCGGAACCGCCTGCTGGAGCAGGGCGCAAAAGAGCGGGAGGGGCAGGAGGTACAATTCTCATACCACATTCCGGAAGCACCGGTCCTCCCCCACAACCTACGGGAGCTGGAATGCGACCTTCTCGGGAGTTTCTTTGAACATTACCGCAAGGCACCGGCACGCCAGTTCCGGGTCGACCATTGAAACTTTTTTTAACAAAGAACGATACATAAAACCTGCAAAAGATTCCGGGTACCGGGCAGATCCGGGAGGCAGACCATGAAACCAGCTATCGGAGAAAGAGCGTTCACCGGCCTTGAGGCAGCGATCGTCCTCATCGCGTTCGTTGTTGTGGCAGCGGTCTTTTCGTATATCGTGCTTGGCGCAGGATTCTTCACAACCCAGAAGAGCCAGGCAGTTGTCCACGCGGGCGTGGCGCAGGACAGTTCAACGCTTGAGATTGTCGGCAACGTGTATGTCCTGGGCACGCAGGCGGTCTCTATCGACACCATCAACTTCACCTGCGCGCTCGCGCCGGGGGGAACACCGGTCGACTTTGACAAGGTTGTGATCACCTACAGCAATGCGACCATGCTGGAGACGCTCACCCACGTGGGTGTTGGGACACCGTTTACAGCACCGTCCGCGGGCCAGTGGGCCATCGCAGCGGTCTACAACCCGGTGACGACCGATGATGTTCTTGAAAAAGGCGAACAGTTTGAGATCATGGTAAAACCGACCAGCCCGATAATAAAGAATGATAAGTTCCAGCTGGATATCAAACCGGTTATAGGCCCGGCCCTTGATATCATCCGGACTTCCCCGGCTTCGATCCAGAAAGTAAACATCGTATACTGATCTTTTTTCCCGTGCCGGCACTGCCCGGGTACTAGCGGGAAACATGCCGGAAAAAAGAGGTTCCGGCCTGGCACTTTTATTCATCCGGGCGGGCCCGGCGCTGATACGTCAGGCAGATATCCTTTTTTAGACTTTTTTACCGGTAGAGAAAATACGCTACGTCACTGGCCGGGCCGGCAACGGGTCCATTCCGGCAGTCACCGGGTTGCACCACCAGCGGAAGTGCCCGGTTTGGGGATACAGAATTCAAATAGTTGGAATACACCTCTTTGTATTGTTCGTTTATACCCGTGAGTTCAGGTATACCAGGATAACAGGCACCCCGCAATCCATGCTCATTGCCCCGGACCGCCATATAAAGGCCGGGATCATCACATATCCCAAAAACGGGTACGGACATTGTACTGAAAGGGAAAGAGACCGGATTTTTAAGGGAATTGAGCGGAAATGACAGACCCCGTGCAAAGGCAGGAAACCGTAAACTCCGACAGGGAACTCTGGAAATTCGACATGCACATCCATTCAATGTATTCAGGGGATTCCTTAATCAAAACCGGAATGATAGTGGAGAGCTTCCAAAAGACCGGCATCCTCCCCCTTGTCTGTGATCATAACCTGACGACCGGCTCGGAAGTGGTTTACCACGAACTTACATCCGGAGATCCTGACATCCCGCAGATACTTGCAGAAGAGATTATGACACGGGAAGGCGAGATCATCGGGCTTTTTCTTACCGGTATGATCCCCCCGTACCTTTCCGCAGCAGAGACGCTCGATCTCATCCATGACAACAATGGTCTTGCCATCGTGCCGCACCCGTTCTGCTCGTTCCGGCGATCAAGCGCACTCAAAGAGGAGACTCTGCTGGAGCTGGCTGGAAGGATCGATATCATCGAGGGGTTCAATTCCCGGAATACCCATGATGATGAAGACCGGCGTGCACGTGAGTTTGCCCTTTGTCACAACAAGCCGGTATCCGTTGGATCGGATGCACATCATCAAAAAGACCTCGGGAAATACTGGCTGGAACTGGAGCCGTTTGGTACCCCGGAAGAACTGATGAGATCTCTCGGATCGGTTACGGTGCGGTTCCCGGTCATGGTGCGGGGCCGGTAGCTGGCGCCGTTGTCCGGTACGCCCCATGGGGGACCGTCATCTCGAAGCGGCCACCTTTACCCGGGACACCGTTCTCGGTCACCGTGATGCCGCTGATGGAGAGGATCTCACGGACAAGGAAGAGACCATACCCGGTATTTTTCCCGAATCCCCTGGAGAAGATCATCTCTTTATCGTCAGCGTCAATTCCGGCACCATTGTCTTCGAAAATGCAGGCAAGGGACCCGTCCTTTTCCCCGGCAGTTACCCGCACAAAGGTAAGGCCCGGCCCGCCGTAGCGGAGAGCATTGTCAAGGAGGTTGTAGAATACTTTCCCGAGCAGCGGGTCAGCAAGCAGTTCAATATCCGGGCATTCACATGTGACCGATACCTTGCCTGCAGGAAGCGAGGAAACCGCATCCGCTATATGGTCCCCCACGTTCTGCCAGACCGGGGCGTTTACACCCATATTCTCGTAATCACGCGTGAAACTGAGCTGGCGCTCAATGGTTTTTGCAACACTCTCCTCTTTTGCTATATACCCGGCAAGCTCTTCCGGCTTGTCCAGCGCTTTTTTAGAGAAACCGAGGTAAGAGACGAGAACCATGAGCTGGTTCCGGATATCGTGCCGTGTTATTCCAGAGAGCAGGTTCAGTTTCTGGTTGGCAGCAGCAAGCGCATCCACGGCCCGGTGGTAATCCGTGAAATCCGACGCATTCCCGACAAGCGAGATAACATTGCCCGAGCCGTCAAAGACCGGGAGGATATTGGAGCGGTGCCAGTGAATTGAACCATCCTTATGGAGGCCCCGGTACTCCACGGCCTCCTGCTTTGTCTTCGTCTCCACGGTCTTTTTTAAGAATTCCTCGTATGCCGGGACATCATCAGGGTGGATAAAAATCCTGAAATTATGGCCGACAACCTCGGAAATTTCATGCCCGAGCAGCCGTTTCCAGCTGGGGGAGACATAGGTAAGGACGCCATCCGGACGGATCATGTAGATGATCCCGTGGCTGTTATCGACAAGGTTCCGGTAGCGCTCTTCTGCGTTTTTTAAGGCCTCTCCAACCAGCCTGCGATCCGTGATATCCAGATAGAAGTTCAGGGTTGCAGGAGCCCCGTTCCAGACAATCTTCGTTGCATTGACATCGATCCAGCGTATTTCACCGGATTTTGTAATAAGTCTGATAATATACGGCTTCGTGAGTTTTGTTCCCTGGATCTGGAGCCGTTGATTGGTGGAGATTTTATTGCGGTCATCCGGATGGGCCAGTTCAATGATTGGGCGCTCCCGCAGCTCCTCCGGAGTATAGCCGCATATCTGGAGAAGCCTTGGATTAAAAAAGACAAACTTCAGGTCCTGGACAACGGCTATTGCCTCGCCGGCATTTTCTACCAGGAGACGGTATTTCTCTTCGCTCTCGTTGAGGGCTGCTCTCACCCGCCGGCTGTCCGTGACATCCCGCGAGATCCCGATCAGGACATTCCGGTTGTCCCATATTCCGCGGGTTATGGTGGTCTCGACCTCGATCAGGGTGCTGTCCTTTGCGATAAGCGGTACCGAGCAGGTGTTGACCGTGCCGGCTATCATGCCCTCCAGGATATACCTGGCCTCGTCCCTCCTGTCAGGGGGGTGAAGGGAAAGGACATCCCTGCCGGGGAGCTCGTCCCTGGTGAAGTGGAGCATTTTTTCTGCGGTCTCGTTCACCCGGATAATCTTCCCGTCCGTATCAAGGACAAAGACCATCTCGTCGATCGAATTGAAGAGGGTCCGTATGTTCTGTGCCGCTTTCTTTACTTCCTCTTCCGAGGCCATCCGCTCGATCGTACTGCCAAGTTCCCTCCCGATCGAGATAAGTGTCGTCTTTTCGTCTCCGGGGATAACATAGCGCCGTCTGCTTGCAACATTCAGTGAGCCGATAACCCTGTCCTGGGAGATAAGGGGAGCGCATGCAAGTGAACAGAACCCGGTTGCAGCCGCGTGAGCCGGGGAAACTTCATCATAGTGATCGGTGATGATCGGGATCCCGCGGATGAGAAGGTTCTCATACGTGGGAACTGTGAGGGAGACGGTCCCGACAGATGAGAGGAACTCTTCCGAAAGATTCCTTGAGGTCACAATGGATGCAGTCCCGTTGTTCCGGTCGACAATATAGATCCCCCCGGCATCATAGTCCAGCAAAAGAAGGGTTTTTTCCAGGATCTCGTCGAGAAGCTCCCGGCTGCTCTTTGCCTGGTTTGCCGCATTGATGATCCGGTTGAGGACCGAGAGGGTACGAGTCTGGCGGGAGAGGGCTTCGTTCACCAGGAGAACCGTCTTTTCTGCATCCTTGCGTTCGGTGATATCGTGGATGACACCGGTAATCCTGGCCGGATTTTTATTCGCGTCCCGGATAAGTCCTGCAACGCAGGTAATGGTCTTTTGCCGGGAACCGTCTGCCGGAGTTACGGGAAATTCAATCTCGAAATCTCCTCCGGTTTCAACGAGGCCGGAAAATGTTTTCCGGATGTTCTCATAACCGGGAATGCAGGCAGTGATCTCCGCCACAGAGATCCGCCCGTTCTCCTGAAGGGGAAGACCGAACATCCGGAATGCTTCAGGGGAAGCCCAGATGTTTTTTGCAAGGAGATCATACTCCCAGCTCCCGGTCCTGCCAATGCCCTGGGCCATGCGCAGGCGCTCCTCGTTGGTCCTGAGTTCCTCCTCGCTCCTGCGCCGCTGGACCGCCACCCGGATCTTGTGCATCAGCTCGGCAAACTGCGCTTTTGGAAGACCCCCCTTCTGGAGATAAAAATCCGCCCCGCTGTTCAGGGCCTCGATAACAACATCCTCCCGGCCTTTGCCGGTGAAGATGATGAAGGGGATGGTATTCCCGCTATGCCGGAGTTCCTGCAGGAACGTTATCCCGTCCGTGCCGGGCATCTGGTAATCGGAGACTATCGCATCGTACCCGTTTTCCTTAAGTTTTTCAAAGGCTGCCGTTACCGATGGTACCGCATCCACGGAGAATTCCCGGGTCTTTGTCAGATATATCCGGGTAGGTTCGTGAAGGATTGTTTCATCGTCAACGTAGAGAACGCGAATCACCGGGTTTCCCCCGCGGTTTTTCCGGAAGGGTTTTGCCGGTATGCTCCTTTCGGCACCAGTATCTCGAACCGGGCACCCTTCCCCGCTATGCCTGTCTCGCGGATGGTAATGCCCGTTAAGGAAAGGATCTCCCTGACAAGGAAGAGGCCAAGGCCGGTGTTCTTGCCAAAGCCCCGCTCGAAGATCTTCTCTTTCTGGTCAGGAACGATCCCCACCCCGTTGTCTTCCCAGACAATAACAAGACCTGCGGGAGAGACAGACGCCGATACCGTGATAAGGGTTGCCCGTTCGCCATGACGGATGGTGTTATCATAGAGGTTGAAAAAGACCTTCGGGAGCAGCGGGTCTGCGAATACCTCAAAGCCGTGCACATACGCGTGAAGATCAATAGTTTTTTGCACGTTTCTGCAGGTGAGCAGGCTATCCAGCTCCTGCCACCAGGGCTCCTGGCTGCCGATGCCCTGGTAGATTTTCGTAAACGCGATCTGGGCCTGGATCGCGTTCGTGAAGGATTTGAGTTTACTAATGTAATTCCCGATCGCAGGATCACTGGATTCCAGTTCAACCAGGTCAAGATATCCAAGAATCCCCATGATATTGTTGTTGATATCGTGCCTTGTTATGCTCGTGAGGAGCGAGAGCTGCCGGTTTGCCTGCCGGATGGCATCTTCCATCCGTTTGCGGTCGGTGATATCCACCATTATACCGATGAGCCCCCCCGGCCTGCCATCGGCAAGGGAGAAACCGTCAACCGAGTACAGGGTCTGGTGCAGCATGCCATCCGCGTAGACAATCGGCAGCTCGTATCGTTTCCGGCCGGTCTTTGCGATAACATCGGTATCCTCTTCATGGAAACGCTGGCGCTCGTCCATGGGCAGGTACTCCAGGTCGAGAACCGTCTTTCCCACCAGGTAGTCACGCGTTGTGCCGAATTCCCGTTCGTACGCCCGGTTGCACCCTGCAAACCTCCCCGTGAAATCCTTGATGAAGACCGGGTAGGGGATACTGTCAATGAGCGCCTGCTGGAAGAGCACCTGATCCGCGAGCGACTCATCCATCTGTTTTTTGAGGGTGATATCACGGGCAATGCCAAGGAAGGCGAACGGCTTGTTCTCATGGTCACGGAGAAGGGAATTGTTCGACATAAACCACCGCCAGGTCCCGTCCTTGTGACGGACCCGGTACTCCACCCCGCCCTTCTTCTCACCTTTCGAAAGGATAGCGGCCAGGAACGTGCGGCATGCAGCAAGATCGTCCGGGTGAATGAGACGATCGAGCGGCATGCCGATGACTTCGCTGGCAGCATACCCCAACAGGTCGGTTGTGTTCGGGGAGGCATAGGTGAATGTCCCGTCAAGCGAAAGGGTATACACGATGTCGTTGGCATTCACCACGAACGACCGGAACTTCTCTTCGCTCTCCCGCAGCTCGTTCTCGGCGTTCCTGCGGTCGGTGATCTCTTTTGAAGAGCAGATTACCGAGAGGACAGCCCCTGATTCATCCTTGATCGGGCTTACCGTTGTCAGGTAATACCGGTCGCCGTCAGGATGGGGGACCCGGACCTCGAACACTTTTTGCTCACCGCTCGAAAAGACCCCGCGAAGGACAAAGAATCGTTTCTCCGCTTCGTCTTTTGAGAAGACATCGGATATTCTTTTGCCGGTGATCTCATCCACTGTTTTTCCCACACCTTCGGCAAATGCCCGGTTGACATACCGGTATGTCCCGTCAGGATAGAACGAGAAGATGGGATCACTGGACTCATCGAGGAGGAGACGGTGTTTCTCCTCGCTCTCGCGGAGCGCTAATTCAGCCAGTTTCTTGTCAGTGATGTCCTGTATGACACCGGAGAGTTTTGTGATCTTCCCGTCAGCATCCCGGACGGGTTTTGCAACGGAGTGGATGATCCGGACCGCTGAACCGTCGGCAGGGTTTATGGCATACTCGATATCCTGGTATTCCCCTCTGCTGATTGACGCCACAAGGTGGTCGTATACCGTGTCCTTATCAACATAGCACGCTTTTATGTCGTCAAAAGGCACCGTGCCCGAGGGACGGTTGAAGCCGAACAGCCGGAATGCCTGTTCAGAGGCCCAGATCATCCGGGTCTCCAGCTCGTATTCCCAGCTCCCGATCTGCCCGATCTCCTGGGCCATGCCGAGGCGTTCCACGCTGGTTACGAGGGCGGCTTCGGCTTTGCGCCGCTCCACGGCACTCTTCGTCTTGTGCTCAAGCTCGGCAAACTGCGATCTCGGGTCACCCCCTTTCTGGAGGTAGAAGTCGGCGCCGTTATTGATAGCCTCGATCACGATCTCCTCGCGGCCGCGGCCGGTAAAAAGGATGAAGGGAATGGTGCCGGAATCCCTGCGCACGACTTTTAAGAATTCGATCCCGTTCATCTCCGGCATCTGGTAATCGGCGATCACGGCATCATAGCGTCTTGATGCCATGAGGGAAAGTGCCTCGGGGGCCGAGGTGATGATGTCAACGGATAACTGCCCGCTCTGCTCAAGAAAGATTTTACCGATGCCAAGCAGATCCGGCTCATCATCAACATACAATACCGAAATCACCGTATTACCTCAACCCGGATATAAAATCAATTATCATTCAAAGGCCGGGGGTAACGAAATAGATTTTGATTTCAGTACTGGGTATGACCCCTTGAACATATCACGGGTAAATTCCCTCATGGCGCAAGGCCGGGATACTGATGAGAGATGATGGCAGGACCGGTGCTGACCATTACCGGTTGCGGGTCCGGTGCAACGGGTAACATATCATCCTGTTCATGCCGGCTCTTTTCGAAATGATACAAAGAAAAGTCGTATATACTAACAGAAAGATCCTGCAGGTAATGGCGGACGGGAGTCATTGGCAGGGGTTGCCACGAAACCTGAGGGCGGGCATCCTTATCGTCATCGCTTTCATCGTTATTACAGTAACCGTTCTCTTTGTAACAGGGTATCCTGCCGTTGCACCGGGCATCCTGCCCGGCCCGCAGGTTTCCCAGGTCCAGCTCACTCCCGGAGAGATTGAATGGATTGCCGCCCACCCGCTCATCCATATCTGTCCTGACCCGACCCTGCCCCCGTTTGAATTCCGGGACAGGAACGGGGAGTATACCGGCATAGCTGCAGACTATCTTTCCCTCATCTCGTCAAGGACCGGACTACGGTTTGTTGCTGATAAACAGGACAACTGGAGCCGGTGCGTCAATGATATCCGCCTCAAAAAAACGGACATTCTCGGAGGTGTGTATGTCTCGGATCTCCGGAAGGATTATCTTCTCTATTCGGACCCGTATTTCAGGACGCCGATCGTTATCCTGACACGAAGCCCCGGAAGATCAGGTCTTACGCTCGAAAATTTTGAGGGAAAAAGGGTCGCAACGGTCGAGGGATTTACCACCCAGAAGCTCCTCCGGGAAAAATACCCGGGAATTATTATCCACTCGGTTTCCGACACGAGAACCGGTCTTCGCGAAGTATCGCTTGGCGTGGATGATGCCTTTTTTGGCGACCTGCCTACCGCAACGTACATAATTGCGGAAGAGGGAATCCCGAACCTGCAGGTTTCAGGGGAGTATACACCAGAGGAACCATATTCCTTCAACCTTGCATATGGGGTGAGAAAAGACTGGCCCGAGCTTACCGGCATCCTCAACAAAGGATTATCTACGATCACCCCCGCAGAACGGGAGGCGGCACAAAAAAAGTACATCTCCCTGAACCTGTATCCCCCGGTCATCAGCCTGCAGATCCTCGTATCGATACTCGCCATAGCCGGGTTAGGAGTCCTGATCATCCTGGTAATTCTCACATGGAACCGCTCGCTGAAAATGGCGGTCCGGGAAAAAACCCGCCAGCTGTCGGAAGAGCTGGATGAACGGAAACGGGCGGAGGCAGCACTCTTCCGGAGCGAGGAGAAATACCGGACCCTTGTCGAGTATCTTCATGTCGGCGTGTACCAGAACCATATGGATGCATGCGGGACGTTCATCTGGGCAAACAAGGCGATGTGGGAAATTTACGGGTACGATTCCCTGGAAGAATTCCTCAAAATTCCTGCCCGTGACCTCTATGTATTCAAAGAAAAACGGGATGAATTAGAGCTGGCCCTGAAAAAAGAGGGATTTGTCAGGGATTACGAAATCCAGATGATGAGAAGGGACGGGACGCAGATCTGGGTCTCGCTGACCTCACGGGTCCGGTACAGCCCGGAAGGATCGGTTGACTGGATCGATGGCATTGTTGAAGATATCACCGACCGCAAAAAAGCCAAAGATGAATTGATCCGTGCAAACAAGAACCTTCTTGAGGCTTACGGGCAACTTTCCCGGACCAAGGATGAACTGTCGCAGAATTATGATAACCTCAATAAAAGCCAGAAGGCACTGGACCTGGCACGAAAGAAGCTGAACATCCTCAACGCGGTGACCTTCCAGGATATCAGGAACGCAATTTTCTCCCTGTCAGGGTATTTTGAACTGATAAAAGATATTGCAGCTGATGAAAAACTCAAGGTTTACCTGGAAAAACAGAACCGGCTTGTCGGTAATGTCACCGAATCCATCAAGTTCGCGGAAAATTACCAGAACCTGGGACTGACCCCGCCCCGGTGGCAGGATGTCCGCCAGACCTTCTATCTGGGGATATCACACATGAAACTGCTGACAATATCCCGTCAGGTAAACGTGGACAATCTTGCGATCTATGCCGACCCGCTCCTGGAAAGTGTCTTTTTCACGCTCGCAGAAAACGTTGTCATCCATGGCAGAAACGCAACAAAAATCACCCTCACGTACCAGAAGGTTCCGGACGGGATACTACTGGTCTTTGAGGATGACGGTGCCGGCATTCCCTATGAACGAAAGGCGAACATTTTCGACAGAAAATATGAAGACAAGAGGGGAATGGGCCTCTTCCTCACCCGCGAGATCCTGGGAATTACCGGTATAACCATCCGGGAGACCGGAACACCCGGGAAAGGCGCCCGGTTCGAGATCCATATGCCGGAGGAAGTGCACCGGTTTGGGGAAAAGCAGTAAACATTGGGCAGACGCATGCCAGGAAGCGCTAACGGCTCCTGCCAGTAAGTGGGGAGCAACAATCCTTACAATCAGTGTCCGGCAGGTGGCCGGTTAACCTGACTGATAACGGGATAGAAATAACGGCGGTTTTTATTCATTATACAGGGAGACGGGAATGTTGATTGACAACCGGTATTCTTCTCACAAAAACCCCATCATACCGTTACCCGCCGGACTGCACCACACCCGGGATAAATCGATATTATTTATAAGATAAACTCCCCATCATTACTTTGCCATGCTATACCATAGCATAGAGGGAGTTTCATGAAATATCCTGTTCTCGTTCTCGCGGTCCTGCTCATTGCAGCCGCACTCATGGCCGGCTGCGCCCAGCAGCAGGCTTCAACGCAGCAGTCTTCGGCTACATCACCGCAGGGCGTCATCAAGGTCGGGGTAATCGCCTCCCTGACCGGCCCTGCAAGCAATGTCGGCACCAACATGTGGCAGTCCGCCCAGGTTGCCGCCGACAAGATCAATGCCAACGGCGGCGTTACCCTGAAAGATGGATCGAAGGCACAGATCAAGCTCGTTGTCGGTGACGATGAGTCGACCCAGGCCGGGGGCCAGAAGGCAGCAACCAAGCTGATCACTGATGACAAGGTCGACCTTCTTGTCGGGGGTTACTCAAGTGCAGTTACCTCAGCATACGAGCAGACCATTGCCGAATACAAGATCCCGTACATCGTGACCGGTGCATCGAGTCCGATCATCACCCACCGGAAGGATATCGATACCAGTTACATCTTCCACCACTGCCCGACAACCGACACCTATGGCCAGTACACCACGCAGTTCATCGACCAGGTTGTCCGTCCTGCAGTCAACAAGAAGCTTGGCGCTTCCTCCGACCGGCCGTTCCGGCTCGCCCTCCTCTACCAGGACACGGCATTCGGCAAAGGGATCCAGACCGCAGTGAACGACACGATCACGAAGAACAAGCTCAACATCGTACTCGTCTCCCAGCAGAGCTTCAAGATGGGGGAGAGCGATTTCCGGACCCAGCTGACCGCAATCAAGGCAGCAAACCCTGACGCCCTGTACCTCGGTGCATTCCCAAATGAAGGGGCTCCCGCGATCACGCAGGCAAGGAGAGATATCGGCCTGAACACGATCTTCCTCTCTGCCGAGAACAATGATAATGCCCAGTTCTACAAGGATGTAGGCCAGTACGGCGAAGGGGCGATCATCGAGAGCCGCTTCTCACCCTATGTTGCTCCGGCTGGCGCTGTTGACGCTGACCAGGACGCATTCAAAAAGGCATATTTCGCCAAATTCGGGACCTACCCGGACATGATGGGCGCTTCCACGTATGACGGTATCTTCATAGCGGCAAAAGCTGTCGGGGATGCTGGAACAACAGACAAGACCGCGGTCCGGCAGGCACTCACCGCCATGAAGCTGCCCCAGATCATCGAGGCAATGAAAGATCAGACCATCTCGTTCTCGCCCGACTTCCGGGAATCGACATTCGATCTCTGGATGGAACAGCTGGCACTGAACGCAACGTCCGGCGAGACCCGGCCCGCGATCGTCTGGCCCGACAACCTGAAGACAACGACATTTGTCCTGCCGTCATGGTACGTTGCCGGCAGCAATTCGTAATCAATCCAATCCTTTTTTCTCATGGCAGGAAGACAGGTATATTACTAAAACACGGGGAGGTGCTGATCAGACCATGGACGAACTCTCGGTATTCCTCCAGATCGTTTTCTGGGGACTCTATGCCGGCTGTATCTATATCCTGCTTGCTACGGGCCTCAACCTCATCTTCGGGGTCATGAAGATCGTCAACTTTGCCCATGGCGAATTCCTGATGATCGGCGCCTATATCACCGCAACGGTCTTTCTCCTCACCGGCCTCAACCCGTATCTGATCATTCTCGTCTCCATGCTGGCGCTTATTGGCATAGGAGCCGTGGTAGAACGGTTCTGCTTCCGCCCGATCCTGGGCACCGGCAAGCTCAACGAGATCTTCCTCTCTATCGGCCTCATCTACATCTTCCAGAACGGGGCCGCCATGATCTGGGGCGATGCCTGGCAGAGTGTTAAGAGCCCGTATGACGGGATCACGGTCCCTATCGGGCCGTTATCTGTCCCTCTCGATTACATCCTCATCATGGCCTTCACGGCTGCAATTCTCATCGGACTGTACCTGTTCCTCAAAAAGACCACCATCGGTATGCAGATGCGGGCAACGAGCCAGAACCGGAAGGGGGCAATGCTGGTCGGGATCAATGTCGAGCGGATCGATATCATCAGTTTCGGCCTCGGGTGCGCCCTTGCAGCAGCAGCAGGCACGCTCTGGGTAGTGAGCGGGCAGGTCTTCAACCCCTACATGGGCTCGATCCCCGCGGTCAAGGCGTTTGCGATCATAATCCTCGGGGGCCTTGGCAGCATTCCCGGCGCCATCATCGGCGGCCTCCTGATGGGCCTTGCCGAGAATGGCGCAGCATTCCTCCTTGGCGGGATCTGGAAAGACGCGATCTCGTTCGTGATCCTCATCGTGGTGCTCGTTGTCCGGCCAACCGGACTGTTCGGGGACAAGGAGGAGTGAGAGCGCATGCAATTCAACCGGCAGGAGACCATAAAATACGGGATCATCGCGACCCTCGCACTCGCGGTCATCCTCCCTTTCCTGGTCGAAAGCATGTTCATCATCAACCTCCTCGCCCTGATGCTCATCGCTATCATCTTCGCCTCGGCCTGGAACCTGCTCGCGTACTCCGGTCAGGGATCGCTTGGCCACGCCGCATTCTTGGGGATCGGGGCCTATGCCTCCACGCTCATTGCCGTCAGTCTTGGGATCACTCCGTTTGTCACGATCTTTGTCGGTGCCGGGGTTGCGGCATTCATCGGGGTACTGATTGGTCTTACCTGCGTCCGGCTCAAGGAATGGTTCCTTGCCATGGTCACGTTCGGGTTCGCCATCATTGTCCAGACACTGACCGTCAGCATCCTTGCCCCCATGACCGGCGGCTGGGACGGGATCTCGTCGCCCCGGCTCTTAAGCCCGGCAGTTCCCGGTTACCAGATCATTGAGTACTACATCATCCTCGCGATAACGATAGCTGCCATTGTCGCGATCTGGTATATCATGAAATCAAGGATCGGTCTTGCATTCCTTGCCATCCGTGAGAACGAGCTCGAGGCCCGGGCTGCCGGCATTGACCCGGTCCGGTACCGGCTCCTCGCGTTCGCGATCAGCGCCTACCTTGCCGGGGTTGCAGGAGCACTCGAAATCCACCACATCGGGTACCTCACACCGGAGATCTACGGTGTCGACAACTCCTTCTGGCCGATCACATACGTGATCCTCGGGGGACTCGGCACGCTTGCCGGCCCGGTTATCGGGACAATCGTCCTCACCATCATCTGGGAAGGGCTCAAGATGACGGGGCTCACGTTCGGGCGCTATGTCATTGTCGGGGTAATACTCATCCTCACGATCATCTTCCTGCCAAAGGGGCTCATCAGCCTGCCGGATGGGGTGCAGGAGTGGCTGAAGAAGCGGAAGAAGAAAGGGCCTTCCCCGGAGCCGCCGGCAGCGGTGACGCCGGAGACAAGGTAACTTTTTTTACGATTATTCAGGTTTTTTTCACAGGAACTTATCTGGTCCGATAAGACAGGGGCCTGCCTGATCTTCCGCCATGAAAATCCAAAGTGGGGATTACGTTTTGAAGGAGGACTACCCGTCGCGGGGCCTCTCCGGGTCATGGTGGGGCAGAACAACCGTTATAATAATGAGAACGGGAAAACTGCTGACACCAGTTTTTTTCATGGATAATCAATTGCCATCAGGCAAGGGACATCTGGCAAGATAACTGGCTTTCATGATAACCTGCTCCTGATTTTTTTCATTTATTCACCGTCCATTGAGTGTTATTTAAAAAAAATCAGATATTTCCGATCACGGTTATCCAGGCGTTTTTTCTTCTTTTGCTCTCACAACGAGAACCGGGCACCTGGCCTCGCGGACCGTTCTTTCGGCCACACTTCCAAGCCGGATGTGCACAAGGCCGGTACGGCCGACCGTCCCCACGATGACAAGGTCATAATTGGCAGATTCCCTGACAATCTCATCGGATGGTGCACCCATGAGAATTAATGGGGTTACGGTAATGCCAAGATTCTGTCCTTCGCCAATAACAAACTCCGTGGCTTTCCGGCATATCGCAAATGAGGTCTGCCTGACATCTTCATGCGCCGTTACGTGAGAAGACCCCCCCGGGTCGGCAATGCTCAGTACCGTCACTTCTGCCCCAAAAATTTTGGCCAATGCAAGCCCTTCTGCAATCGCAGGCCTGGTATTTTCACTGCCATCGGCAGGAATGAGAATCCTTTTCACGATTAATCCATCTGCCCCGACCCGATCACTGCTGTGAACTACCAGAACGGGGGAATTGGCGGATCTGACAACATTCTCCGCCACGCTACCAAGCAACAGGTGCGATATGCCGGTGCGCCCGACCGTTCCCATGATGATCAGATCATAACTGGAAGAGGCCCGGGTGATCTCGCCCGACGGATTTCCGCTGACAACCAGGGGTTTTACCTGCACCCCCATTGTCCTGCCCCGGGCTACGACAGATTCTACCGCATCTGCACTTTGCTGGTACAGGATGGATTCAGCCTCCGGAATGGCGATGTCCATCATGTCCTCATAATCGTTCTCTTCGATTACGCACATCGCGGTAACATCGGCACCCATGACCCGGGCCATGCCAAGACCACACTGGATGGCCGGGCCGGTCTTGTCACTGCCATCAGTTGTTATGAGTATCTTTGTACGATCCACCGGTGCCCTGGCTGGACGGACCCGGATGAACGAGATGGCCAGGGCAACAAGCGAGATTACGAAGAAGATCAGGAATGCCTCGTGCAGCCCGTTCTCGAATATCGTCAGGGCCGATGAACTTACGCCACCGCCGTAGAGGAACAAAGCCGTTATGTCCTCATTGGAGAGCCCCATCAGCACCATGGGCATGGCAACGGCCATGCTGATCATGGATCCCACATTATTGAGCATGATCCTGGTGCCTGACGCCACACCGCGCTTATCTGGGGGGGCTGCATTCATGACCGACTTGCTGTTCGGGGACATGAACAGGCTGCCACCGATACCGGAGATAAGCATCAGGACCACCAGCCACCAGAACGGGGTGCTATGATCGATGAAGGCAAAACCCAGCATCGTGAAAGAAGTCAGGGCCAGCCCGATGATGGTAAGGAGGCGTACACCCCACATGTCCGCGGCCCGGCCGGAGAGCGGAGCAACCACGATGAAGGTAAGCCCCATTGGTATGAGGGTAAGGCCGGCGGTGAGGGGGTCCTGTCCGTAAGCTCCCTGCAGGAAGAAGATCAGGAGGAAGAGCGTCGCCCCTCGGGTCAGGCTGTTGATGGTGTTGACCGTGCAGCCTATAGCGAAGTCAGGGAGCCTGAACAGGTGGAGGTCAAGCATCGGCGTCTTTACCTTCAGCTCGAGCCATAGGAAGGCCAGAATGCCGGCAATGCCAATGATGAAGAGTGCGTAGATGATACCCATGGAGAGTCCCATGGGGAAAGCATACAGCGAGATGGCCAGGAGGAATGAGGTCATACCTACGAGGAATGTGCCGCACCCCATCCAGTCAAAGCCGGAACTTTTATACCGGTTAGCCGGCTCCCGGAGCCGGGTGTATGCCCAGATGGTCCCGAAGATACCGATGGGGACGTTATAGAGGAAAATCCACTCCCAGCCGTATGGGGCGAGTGCCCCACCGATGACCGGCCCGAGCGCAAGACCCGCGCCAATCGCTATGCCGTTAATGCCAAGACCGAGACCGAGCCGGTGAGCCTTGAACGCATCGGTGACCATCGGTGTTGCATTGGCCATCATCAGCGCTCCGCCTATTGCCTGGACGACGCGGAAGGCGATCAGGTCATAACCATGGTTTGAAGGGGTGGCAAAGACACACAACAACGAACCGAGCGTGAACACCGCGAATCCCAGGACGTACAGGTTCTTGCGCCCGTACATATCGGCCAGGCGGCCGAACATGGGGATCATCGCGGTAGTTATGAGCATGTAGATAAGCAGCACCCACATGACCGTGAACAGGTCCATGTGGAGCGAACCCATAATATCGGGAAGAACAATAAGCAGGGCGGAGCTCTGCATGACGGCCATGAGTACGCCAATCGTTGTGACCGATAGTACGATCCACTCGTATCCCGGTTTATCTGCTGTATCTTCCATCGTAGTTATCCCAATCGACAAAAATGTTTGAACACGGATTATTACTTATGAGCCCCGGCGATATCGACAATCGGGTCGTTCCTTTCATGGAGTTCCATGTGTATCCATCCCCCAGAGGTCGTATATTACGGTTAATGGATATTACGGTTATAGCACTATCCTACCATAAGACAAATTTCCATATAACTATTCCTTACACGGTATAATTATCGGGAGTACACAGATGCCCGGATTCATACCGGATCGGACGATGTGAAAATGGGTTTTCACAGAGCCGGTCGCAGGGATTATAAAAGTCCCGTATTGAACGTTCAGCCACGGGCATTCAAGGTGCTCTCATTGCGATTTGATAATTGCAATGCGGAATTTATCCCTCTGAAATAATATAGAGTCAACAGCGGACTATTGAAAAAAAGAGTCGGGGTTGTTTAATTCCCGATATATTTCTGCGAATCCATGTACCTGAGGTGAATGATGCAGCTGTCAACCAGTTCCCTTAAGTCGATGACCGGTATGGTATTCATGGCATCTTTCCCGTACCCGCACTTAGGGTTCCTGCTCCCCCCGCGAACCGGGATCTCCTTGTGAATTCTGGGTTGTATGGCTGGATGCGATCCGGCAGTACCCTTTCGTATGACAGACGGTATACCTGGCACCAGGATCCCTACGCAGGAGTCCTCGATTTTCTCGTCGAGCATCACAAAGCTGGCTGGTTTATGCAGGGCCTTTTTCCCGTCCTGGAATGAAAGACACCGGTCCAGGTTGAAGACAATGGTATTTCTCCGGTTGAACCGGATGAAGCGCTCTGTCATGGACTTTGAATTGCAGGACTGGATCATCATCAGATCCCTGATCACCTCGATCGCTTCATTCAGGTCGATACCAAAGAGATCCCCGTCTATTCCGATCCTTAGTATCTTTCTCTTCTTAGCCACCGTAGGGCTCACATGAACAGGTTCAGGGCTTTTATGCAATTCCGATTTTTGCTGGTATTGTGCGACAGTCATTCTTATTCACCTCATCCTTCTCGTATCTGGACGTGCTGCAGTGTTCTGCACCGGCCTCTTTCCAATACAACCCTCTGGCAGGGATGATTGACGCTGCACCATACATATCCCGGGCAGTCCAAGGTCCGGAAACGGCCCGGGCCACCCGGTGGTCACACTCCTGTCATGGGGTATCTGCATTGCGGCAGTATCAGATGATTAATTAATTATTATATAAATAAGCCTTAATGCACGGCATATTTGCCGAGCGATAAAAGATCCTTTTTTCTATTGGATTCTGCGTTCCTTCGTATTCTGGCACGATAAAAAAAGGGGTTGCGCAACCCGACACCGGTAATTTTCATGCAGAGGAAGATAACATTCCGGTTACCTGCCGGAATGCATGGCATTTATCGCATATTCCCTCCGGAACAGAAAAGAACCCCGCTCCTTCCGGATGATATAAAGGCGGGATCTTCCGATCAGCCGGTATCGTGAATAATACTGCCATAACTGCTGCCCCGGTATAATAACTGTGCGTTGCCGGTCCTGTACCGGATTGTTCCGGGATCCGTTCCCGGGTAAAAAAGAAGGTTACTGGCGGGAAATGTACCAGCCGGTCTGGGTCTCGTCCAGGACTTTTGTTTCGGTCTTTTTCGTGAGCAGGCTCACGACAACCATGGCGACGAGCGATACGATGAACGCGTACGCGGAGAAGTGGAGCGGGATCGTTGCAAAATCGATGCCCATGGCGTTGATTTTAAAGTAATTGAGGAACCCGAAGGCAAGGGCAGCGACAAGGCCGAGCGCCATGCTGGAAAGCGCGCCTTCCCGCGTTGCGCCACGCCAGTACAGGCCAGCCAGAAGCGGGACGGCAAAGGTGGCAAGCATGGTCCCGATGCCCATCCAGATGAGTATTGCAAGCATCTCGGGAGGGTTTATGGCGAGGATCATGGTACCGATGGCTGAGATTACGACAACAATCTTGGAGAGAAGGAGGACACTCTTGTCATCGGCATCCGGCTTTAAGACATTCTTATAGATATCCCACGAGAACATGGCCCCGATGGTGAGCATGAGCCGGTCGGTCGTGGACATGACTGCAGCAAGAACGATGACAGCAAAGATTGCCCAAAGGGCAACGGTTGGCAGCGAATTCTGGATGGCATCGAGGATGACATAGTCGGTCGGGTTTGCTACACCGGTCCGTGCAGCAATCTCGCCGCCCTTGACCAGGGCCAGGCCCGCAAAACCGGCGAACTTTAAGAGGAAGATAACGACTCCATAGATGAGGAATGCAATCAGTGGCGACCACTTGAAGTATTTCACATCCTTGATCGAGAGCACGTTGTTGATTACGTGCGGGGCGCAGGCAAGCCCGAGACCGAGAAGGAGTGCAAATGATACCACGTATGCCGGAGCAAATGCCCCGACCGGGTTCCACGGCATCACGAGGTTTGGGTTTACGGTTGCAATGAACTCATTGACCTGGGTGAACCCGCCGGCCTTCCAGATGATGATGGGGGCCATGACGAGGACGCCGATGATAAGCGTAATCGACTGGACCAGGGACGCCCAGGCAACGGCATACAGGCCACCGATTGCCGTGTAGGCCATCGTGACGAGCGTTGCGATCACGAGTGCAAGCCAGAGCGGAATGCCAAAGAGCCAGATGAGCACCATCGAGATTGCGGTATACTGGCCGACCAGGTAAATGAGCGAGACAATGATCCCGGCCACCGCGGAGAGCGTCCGGAGCGCTGTCGGGCTTTCGTACCGGTGGGCGAGGTAATCCTGTACCGTGATATACCCTGCAGTCTTTGCCACGTTGTGGAGCTTGACCCCGAAGAAGATAATGCAGACGCCGATAGAGAGCGGGACAAAGATCTGCTCCCAGATGGTGGGCCAGCCGGCTTTGTATCCCAGGCCCGCCACGCCAAGGAGTGACATTCCCGAGCAGACCGTCCCGATCATCAGGAGGACAAAGACCCAGAACCCGAGCTGCCGGCCGGCAACCAGGTAATCTTCCGTGTTCTTGATCTTCTTTGAGGCCCAGATCCCGATCCCGAGCATTGCAAGGAAATAGAGCCCGACGACAACGATTGTAATCCAGTCGGCAGCCATCAGTCATGCCCCCGGAAAGTCAGTCCCCAGTACAAGAGCGCGATAATGATGACAAGAACCGTGCCACCGACCGCAATAATAGTAATATCTGGTAATCCGAACATGGTACCTTGTTAATTTGTGGTATGGTAACATATAACACGATCGAAATGTATTGACTCGATCTGCCCTAATAATCCCGCAGTTCGCCAAAGAGGCCCGAAGCGGGCAGATTTATAAAATGTCCAATATATCTGGTGCAGAACAATAGAGTTCAGCAATACCCTGCCAGATTAAACCTGGCATTTCACGGGATGCCGGCATTCATGGATCCCGTTTTAACACTCACGAAGCGGACATGAATGAATAACGATCATGCCGGAATGAAAAAAAAACGGGTAATGTCCATGTCATGAAGGCAGCCCCGGCTGGCATGGATTATACTATTTTTAATAGTGTTCCATGCTAAGTATTAGCATAGAATAGTATCGACCAGGGGTTATCAGCGTGCTCAGACTCTCCGGTGTAACCAAGCAGATCGGCGGCCTTACTGCAGTGAACCGGGTAGACATGAGGGTAGATAATGACCAGATTGTCGGCCTGGTGGGGCCGAATGGAGCCGGCAAGACAACGCTCCTGAATATCATCTCCGGTATCCTTCCCCTCACTGCCGGGACCATCGAGTTCTGCGGCAAGGATATCACGGGAATGAAAGCGGACAGGATCTGCCACAAGGGGATAGCGAAAACATTCCAGATCGCAGAATCGTTCCCGAACCTGAGCGCACAGCAGTGCGTCATGATTGGCGTGCTCTTCGGCAACCACAACGCCCCGTCGATGCGCGAGGCAGAAAAAACCGCCATCGGGATCATGGAAGAGGTAAATTTTCCACCAGAAAAGGCCGCAACCCTTACCCGGAACCTCAATGTTGTTGAGCTAAAGCGCCTCCAGCTTGCCCGTGCCCTTGCCTCGAACCCGAAACTCCTCCTCCTTGACGAGCTCACCACCGGCCTCAACCCGAAAGAGAGCCGGGAAGCCGTTGAGCTGATACGGAAGATCCGGGACCGGGGTACCTCCATCCTGATTATCGAGCACGTTATGAGCGTTATCATGGGAGTCTCCGACCGGATCGTTGTTCTCGACCATGGCGAGAAGATCGCGGACGGACGGCCGTATGAAGTAGTGAACAACCAGCGAGTCATCGATACCTATCTCGGGGATATCGACGCATTTTAAAAAAAAAAGGGAACCGCATCATGCTTACCGTTTCAGGGCTCAATGTCTTTCACGGCAACCTGCAGGTAGTCTGGGACCTTTCGTTCTCGGTAAAGAAAGGCGAGCTGGTCACCATGATCGGCCCGAACGGAGCCGGCAAGACAACAACGGTCGAGACGATTATCGGGATCAACCGGAAGGCAACCGGCTCGGTCATGTTCGATGGCGAGGAGATCCTGGGCGGTCACCCGTACGATCTCTTCGGCAAAGGACTTGCGCTCGTGCCCGAGAAGCGGGAGATCTTCCCGGCAATGCCGGTGAGAGAGAACCTGCTCCTGGGCGGGACCGGAAACCCCGATCCGGACAAAACCCTGTCCCGCATCTTCCGTCTCTTCCCCATCCTGCTGGAGCGAAAGCAGCAGAAGGCCGGCACCCTCTCGGGGGGGGAACAGCAGATGCTTGCTATAGGCCGGGCGCTCATGTCGGAACCCCGGCTCCTTATTCTCGATGAGCCATCAACCGGGCTCTCGCCCCTCCTGACCGGCCAGGTCTTCCGGTCGCTCGAACAGCTCGGGAGAGAGGGAATGACGATCCTCCTTCTCGAGCAGAACGTCAGGAATGCACTGGCCATGTGCGACCGGGGCTATGTACTCGAGAACGGTAGAATCGTGCAGGAAGGCCGGTCAAAGGCACTCCTGCAGGATTCCCGGATCCAGAAAGCCTATCTGGGGTTCTGATACACGAGAATACCCGGGTACCGGGTGCATTCCGGGTCAGCGGTTTTTTTGTCTTCCATTTTAATCAACTACTGTCAGGATATCCGGAAAGGGTGGAACCGGGTATCATGAGGAAAACACGGGCAATACCATGGATACGGGCCGGCTCTTCCCTGAATAATTGTCATCGTTCAAATCCATACCCTTAAGCCCTCCTGAAAAAGATATTAACCGTTGTCAGGGAACCGCACGCATGGATTTTGTATTCTTCGATGAGGTCCGGAAAAAACCATACCTGATTCCCGCTCTTATTGGAGTGATCTCTGTTGCAGTCATTCTCCTGAACGCATACGGGATCGAACTTGGTATCACGTATGTGCTCCCGCACCTGTTCTACATCCCGATCATCCTTGCTGCTTACTATTATCCGCGACGGGGCGTTCTTTTTGCCATCTGTCTCTCGGCCTGCTATGGCGCCGTGGCATTTATGGTCATTACACCAACAACCGCAGAAACGCTCTCGGCGATTGCACGCTGCGGCGTTTTTGTTCTGATCGCCGTGGTGGTATCCTACCTGAGCGGGCGGATGCATCACGATACCCAGATGTGCCGCCGGCTGGTATCCGTGGTCAGGTCTTCCGGTGATGCAATAATCGGTGAAACCCCTGAGGGTATTGTCACAGACTGGAACTTTGGCGCTGAACAGTTGTACGGGTATACCTCAGAAGAGATGATGGGAACCTCAGTCTTCCGGTTTATCCCCCCGGAACGGCAGGAAGAGAAACGCCGGCTGCTCGAAAAAATACGCCACGGTGAAACTATTGAACGGGTTGAAACCGAACGGATAACCAAAGACAACCGGCGCATCCAGATCTTTCTTTCATCATCTCCCATTATCAACAGTTTCGGGGAGATTATAGGAATATCAGAAATTGCCCATGATATCACCGAACAGAAGCGGGCAGGGGTTGCACTCCGTGAGAGTGAACAGAAGTACCGGACGCTCTTTGAAAACATGCTCGAAGGGTTCGCGTACTGCCGGATGATCTATGACAATGACGACAAGCCCGCGGACTGGGAGTATCTTGATGTCAATACAACGTTCGCGCAGCTGACCGGGCTTCATGATATCAAAGGCCGACGTGTTCTTGAGGCGATCCCTGGTATTCGTGATCTGACGCCGGAACTTTTTGATACGTACAGCCGCGTTGCCTCAACAGGTATTTCCGAGACTTTCGAAATCAATTTCAAACCGCTGAAAAAGTGGCTGAATGTATCGGCCTTCAGCCCGCAGAAAGGCTATTTCGTTGCAGTATTCGATGATATCACCGAGCGGAAGCAGGCCGAGGGTGCACTCCGGGAGAGCGAGGAGAAATACCGTGTTCTCGTAGAAAATGCCCAGGAAGGGATCGCGGTTGTGCAGGACCATTTCTTTGTCTTCTTCAATGACTGGCTCCCGACCGTCAGCGGGTATTCACCGGAGGAGCTGTCCGGCCGCCCGGTTGCGGAATTTGCTGTTGAGGAGGAGCGGGAGAAAGTCCGGACCAACCACCTGCTCCAGATACGGGGAACGAAACTGAACGAACCGTACATTGTCCGGATCAGGATAAAATCCGGCGAGATACGGTGGATCGATATAAAATCAACTCCGATTGCATGGAGGGGATCCCCGGCAACCCTCAATTTTTATACGGATATCACCGAGCGGAGAAAGATTCTTGAGAACCTGCGGAAGGCAGAAGAGAACTACCGTAACCTCGTGGAGAACAGCCATGAGATAATCTACCGGATACAGCCGGATGGGATCCTGACCTTCATCTCCCCCAGCTGGACCCGTCTGCTGGGACATGACGCTTCCGAAGTGATTGGCCATGATTTCCGGCAGTTTATCCATCACGAAGATATCCCTGCATGCGAGGAATTTTTGAAAAAGACGGTCGGGACCCGGAAAAAACAGCCGGCCGTGGAGTACCGGGTCTTCCATAAAGACGGGTCTGTCCACTGGCACCGTTCCAATATCATCCCGGTTTTCGATGAGCCCGGTACCGGGGTCTCCTTTGTCGGGAATGCCGTTGATTTTACCGGGAAAAAACAGGCAAACGATGCCCTTGCACTTGCCAACCGGAAACTCAGCCTTCTTTCCAGTATCACCCGGCATGATATCAGGAACCAGCTGATGGCACTGGGTGCGTATATCGAGCTCAGCAGGGATGCTGCCGATAACCCCTCCGAGCTGAAGGATTACATTGAAAAGGAACTGAGAATTGCCGATGCCATCGCCCGCCAGATCAGTTTCACCAAGGATTATGAGGACCTGGGAGTGAAATCCGCAGTCTGGCAGGATGTGGATTCTCTCGTCCGGAACGCCGCAAAAGTACTCCCGGTAAGGGACATCCGGCTTGAGAGCGGGTGCAACAGCCTTGAGGTATTTGCCGATCCCCTTCTCGAAAAAGTGTTTTATAACCTCATCGACAATTCCCTGAAATACGGGGGAGAAAAGATGACGACTATCCGCGTCATTTCCGGCGAACCGGGTACGGGTCTCCGGATCGTTTATTCAGATGACGGGAATGGCATCAGTGCTGATGATAAAACCCAGTTATTCAGCAGGGGTTTTGGCAAACATACCGGTCTTGGTCTTTTCCTCTCCCGCGAGATCCTTTCGATAACCGGAATCACCATCACGGAGAACGGCGAACCTGGCACGGGAGCACGGTTCGTGATTACCGTGCCGGACGGGGCATGGCGGTTTACGGGTGCAACGCAGTCAGCATAAAAAGGATGCCGGGCAATGCCTGTTCACGCCGGATTTTCTCACTCATGATCCCCGCAGGCCACAGCATGTTTAATTAAGGCTCCGGTAATAATTATTTAAAAACCAGGTGCAATAATAACTTCGATAACATCTCCTTTGACGATAAAAGCGGGAACGGACAACCTGCCCCGTCCCGCCGGGAGATCCTGGAAGATCGTGTATCTTCTCCTCTGTCTGGTACTGCTCGCACTTGCAATATACCAGTTTTATAATCTTTTTATCCGGTTCTCGCCATGGGCACCGGACTGGGTCGGGTACGTTGGTGCGGTCCAGGCGCTAAACCATTTAGAGAACCCCTACATCCTTGAGAACATCAACCAGTACAACGGGGTAGTCCTGCCGTTCGTGTACCCGCCCCATACCTTGTATCTCTTCTGGTTTTTGCAGTTCCTCTTCATTTTCCAGAATGTCTGGGTCTTTTATGCATTCCTTGCCCTCCTCGTTGTTGTCAGCTGCTGGCTCATCCTTGCACTGGACCGGAAACCCGATTACCTGTTCCTCGCAGTCCTGGTGCTGACCGGCTTTATCAGCCTCTGGTGGAATTTCACCCGCGGAAACAAGGACATCTTTCTCCTGTTCTTCTTTGCGGTTGCCTTCACCCTGCTTGTAAAGGAAAAATACTGGCAGTCCTCGATGATGATGGGCCTCACGGCCGGTTTCACCCTGTTTGCAACCCCGTTTGTGGCGCTGTACCTGCTTATCCGTCGCCCGGTCCGGGAACGCCTCTTATGGATTATCCTCTCCATGGGTGTCGTTGCGGCATTGTTCCTCATTGGTTATTGCATAAACCCGGCATTCTTCCTCACCTACATGGACTCGCTGCTCTCGAGCGACAGCATGCTCATCCAGGTAGGCGGGTGGAATGCCCCGACGCCGTACTGGCTCTTTAACGATCTCTTCAAAAGTGTGACAACCGAGACAATCCTCCCGATGCTCCTTGTCTCATGCGTGTATATCGGTCTCATCCTGTACGCTACCTGGCATTATTACCGGAACCACACAACGGACACCCTGAAGCTGTACTCGCTCGGGATGCTCTCGGTCTTCATGCTGCTGCCGCGGATGATGCCTTACAATTTTATCATCCTTGTCCTGCCCCTGTACTTCCTCTTCCGGAACGGCAGTTACCGGATGAAATCGCTGGTGCTCGCGGTTGTCTCCATCCTGCCGCTGGTTGTCTGGTCTCTCCCGCTTTTTTCCATCAACAAGGATAAACTGCCGTTCCTCCTCGGGCCCTATGTCCAGGCTTACAGCCTCTTCCTCATCTTCATCATCGTGATCCTGCAGGATCACCTGCGCTCCTGTTCCCGTGACGGCGAACCGGCCCCGGCAGAGTGAGATGGATCCAATCAGGCATCCTCCGAACCGGGAACTGCCCGGTATCAGGTCCTTACGGGCCAACCGGAAAATCCCGTACACCCTCAGAGCAGAACCCTGGGCTTGTAAACCAGGTTCCCGACAACGAGTCCTACTGCAAGGGTTATTGCAACGACGAACATGTGGGTGAATTCAGAGAATCCGAGCGCCGTGCTGCCGGCCGATATGGCCACGAGTCCGCGGAAGCCGATACTCCCGCTGACCATGAAGACGAACGCGGGAAGGATGACAATGGACGTGGGGCGGTTGGTCCTGTCAGACCAGACATTGGCAAAAATCATTGCAAGAGCAGTCCCAAGGAAGTTCCCCAGGTCGGCACCCTGGATATGGATGCCGAGCACGAGTCCGGCACAGGCAATTGCGCAGCATGCCAGTGCCCAGAAGAGATCCCTTATCGGGGTCTGGAAGGCAATGATGAGGCCAGCTGCCAGCAGCATGGCAAATGGCCAGACCCAGACGGGGCTGATAGTTACGGCCGCGGCAGCGTGGGCTGGCAGGAGGACCCCGGCCATGGTGACGCCGAGCCAGGACCCGGCAAAGAGGAGGGCCAGGCAGATGAGTCCATTGATCAGGTTGGCAATCCCGGAAATGTAATGTTTCGTGGTCAGTTCGATGACCCCAACGCTGATGGAGAAACCCGGGATGAGGTAAATGATGGCGGAGAGGGTTACAAGGTAAATATTAATCCCCGGCAGGAAAAAGCCCGCAACGGCCGAGAGTATCCCCGCGATCAATGCGCACAGAAATGGCGTCCAGTCTGCAAACCGCCCGGTAAATTGTCCTGCGTACGTTACCATGAAAAAAGTGACCAGGCTGAATACGGTTGCAAGCAGGATATCCCACCAGCTCCCCTGGAGGAAACCTGCAAATCCCGCGCCGCACATGGCATAGGCAACTGCAACCATCCAGTTCCGGTAGGGGGGTGGCATTGCGCTGATCTCGTCGAGGATTTCAGTTGCACGGTCAATACTGACCAGGCCCTCTTCCACGTCATTGACCAGGTCCCCGACTTTTGCGAGTTTCGCAAGGTCAAACCCGGTGCCCGGCAGCGGGACCAGGTGTTGTTTCTGCCAGAGCTCGTCATCCTTCTTCATGAAGGTGAACGAGAGGCTGGTTGGCGTGGATGAGAATATTCCCCGGTATCCCAGGGCAGTTGTAACCCGGGAGAGGTAGGACTCAAGCCGTCGGGCATGGGGGCCGTAGCCGTGAGCCAGCGTCCCGAGGCGGATTATGAACCTGCAGGCAGATTCAAACTTTTGTTCTTCATCGGCGTCAATATCCGGCATATGTACTCCAGATCGGGTATTGGTTAGTTCCCACGCTATGGTATGTCAGGCACCCGGCAGATTACAGGGTGTTCTTGTAGATTGTTCCGGCTTTCATGATCACCTGGATATTCCTGCTGTCCGTGATCGCGGAGATATCCGAGAGTGGATCTTTTCCCAGGATGAGGATGTCAGCAAAGGCCTGCACGGATATCTCGCCCAGGCTGCCTGACTGGTTGAGCACCTCGGCATTGATCTTCGTTGCCGAGATGATCGTATCGATAGGTTTCTCGATACCGGAACGGAGCTTGAACTCGTTGATCTGCTCCTCCCAGAGCGGGCCCAGAAGGTCGGTGCCAAACCCGATCTTCACCCCGTGTCTGCGGGCGATCTTAACGGCCTCAAGCGCCTGGACCCGCACGGAACCCAGTTTTTTGATGCTCTCTTCGGGGAACTGGTAATCGGCGCCTCTCCTTGCCAGCGCGTCAT
The DNA here is from genome assembly GCF_963678795.1 of uncultured Methanoregula sp. Lineage (NCBI taxonomy): Archaea > Methanobacteriati > Methanobacteriota > Methanomicrobia > Methanomicrobiales > Methanoregulaceae > Methanoregula > uncultured Methanoregula sp. The sequence continues at coordinate 1,632,672 of NZ_OY787453.1, forward strand.
ACGTGATGATGGTCGGGATCAGGTAGGCTCCTTTCTCTTTCATCAGGGCCGCAGTCTCTTCGTCGAGCAGGTTTCCATGTTCAATGCTCCGGACACCATACTTCAGGCAAATCCGGATGGCTTTCGAGGAGAGCACGTGGGCGGCAATGTAGGTGCTCTTGGCCTGCGCTTCCTCATAAATGGCTGCCAGTTCCTCGCCGCTGTATTGTGTGTCGGTGAGGCGATCATCCGGCGATGCGACCCCTCCGGCCGCCATGATCTTGATGAATGATGCGTTTTTCCTCAGCTCCGACCGGCAGGCCCGCCGCACCTCGGTAATACCGTCAGCGATCTGGCCGATGCTGGTTGCCGATGACTGCATGGGCGCCCCGTACTCCCCATCATAGGTCATTGCCCGGAAATCCCCGTGCCCGCCGGTCTGGCTTAAGGCCCTGCCGCAATAGAACAGTCTCGATCCCCTGATGATCCCGTTGTTCACGGCCATTGCCAGGCCAAAGTCGGCACCGCCCACGTCCCGCATGGTGGTGAACCCCCGCTGCAATGCTTCAGAGAGGTTCTTCGCTGCGCAGCAGGTTATGTACGTGATGGGCAGCTGGGGTGTTGCAAGGTCCACGGTCGCAGAGGTGACATGCACGTGTGCATCGATCAGGCCGGGTATAATATATTTTCCCGCGGCATCGATGACAATATCACCTTTTTTGCCTGTAACCGGGGAGTCCGTAAGGCCGGTGATTTTATCGGATTCGATAACGATGTTCTTCTTCTCATACCGTGACGTGTGGACATTCAGGACCTGGCCGTTATTGATGATAGTTCTCATTTCTCATTCCCCTGTTTCCGTTTCATAACGTTACCGGGAGTGTCTGCCAGAGTTTGTCCGTACAGCCGGTATCGCGTGGTGTATAACCCCCCTTGATCTGGTTCCTACAAAAAGCCTTTGAAAAGATCGTCGTAATTATAAACGATCGAATGAGGTCGGGCGGCCCCGGTCCTGTGCGGGAATCCACACGGCCGCAGGAAGAAAATTTAATTAGCCCGCAAAGTCACCCCATTCTATGAGAGAAAATCCGGAAAAAAACATATCTCCTGGTATTCATTCTGTTTTTACGGAGATAGAGGTTTTAATGGATGAGATCATATCAGCAGCCGAAAATACCGATCCCGAAAAGACGTTTTCGTACCTGACACGCGACAAAGAAGCGGTATTCTTCCAGGACAAACAACATTACACCCGTGACGCCCTCATCTCGCACTTTCGCGAAAAATACGAGAGCCTGGATTCGCAGGAGTTCCATGTCACGCATTCGGCGATGATAGGACTTGGCCCTAAATCCGTTGCATGGACGGGTTATGGTAAAGGAACGACCAGAACGAAAGCCGGGGAATTGCTGGCCACATCGTTCACCGAGACCTGGATCTGGCAGAAGATTGAGGGCCTGTGGGTAGCAACGCACTACCATGGATAGCCCGGGTGGAAAGACGGGTGGCGGCCCGGGCGGGAATATGACCGGTAACAATCCCCGTCGGGTCTTCCTCCGGGCGGCACTCCGCCATCATGACCTGTTCATAACAAACACCCATTTTACATGCCGGCGGGTGTAAGTAACTTCATCCATAAAAAACGCTTTCACATTCTTTTTGAATTATCCATGTATCGTGCTATTCCTTCTCGTGCACGATAATAGTAAACGCTGTGCCTGAAGACCTGTCCAGTTCAATGGTGCCGTTCAGTTGTTCAACGAGCGAGATTATGAGCCGGAGTCCCAGCGACTCGGTCTCGCGCCAGTCAAAATCATCCGGTATACCGACCCCGGTGTCCTTAAACAGGATAGTCAGGAAGTGATCCTGCCGACGAATCACGATGGAAAGCTCACCGGTCTTTCCATCCGGGAATGCATGTTTCAGCGAGTTTGAAATGAGTTCATTGATTATTAACCCGAGCGGGATGGCAGTATCAACATTGAGGGAAATATCCCGGATATCAAGAGTGAACAGGACATCGTTGTTGTTTATACCGAAAAAATGGAACAGATTGTCTCCGAGGAACTGGATATAATTGTCAAGATCCAAGGTTACGAGGTCGGTTGACCGGTACAGTTTTTCATGAACCAGCGACATCGCCCGGATCCGGTTCTGGCTTTCCCTGAATGCAGCCAGGGTCGTCTTATCTGTTATATACCGTGACTGGAGGTTTAAGAGAGAGATGATGATCTGGAGGTTGTTCTTTACCCTGTGATGAACTTCCCGGAGCAGGACTTCTTTCTCACCCACGGATTTATTGAGTTGCTTTTCAGTGTCGACACGGATTGAAATCTCATTCAATAGTTGCTGGTTAACCTCGGACAGGCTTGCTGTCCGTTCAGCAACATCCCGTTCAAGGTTTTCACTATATTTTCTTATCGTTTCGGTTGCGGCTTTCCGTTCGGTGATATCCATCGCCACCCCGGCGTATCGGGAGATCCGCCCCGTTTTGCTCTGTATGGGAAATCCGCGATCCCAGATATACCGGATATTCCCGTCAGGCAGGATAATACGGTACTCATGATCGAACGGTTTTCCGCTCTTCCGGATTTCAAGGTCAGCAATTACCCGTTCCCGATCATCCGGATGAACGGCTTCGAAGAGTAACCGCGGATTTTTATAGAGGCTTTCCCGGGATCGTCCCCACATTCGTTCGAAACTCGGACTCGCATAGAAGATCTTGCCGAAGTCTGCATCCGCCATCCAGAAAGTTTCATCGATTGTTTCCGTAATCAGCCTGAACTTTTTTTCACTTTGTACGAGTGCGTCTTCTGCAAGTTTATTCACCGTTATGTCACGACAGCCTCCAAAAATTTCACTCCCCCGTAATGAGTCCCTGGAGGGTATATTTGCCGCGTGTACCTCAAGCCATCGGATCGTACCGATTTTTGTCCTGATGCGTAGTTTGCACGTTCGGGTAGCTCCGTCAGGAACATTAATTACATTTTCATCAAAAACTGACGTGTCATCGGGATACACCAGAAACCCCCAGCACCCCTTTCTGCGCAGTTCAGTGAGGGAATATCCGGTAATTCCTTTAACAGCACCGGCCATCCAGTCGATTGAATAAGCACCACCATCATGCCGGGTACAGGAGAATACGAAATCCGTTGTGGTTTCGGAGATCATTTTATACCGCGCTTCACTCTCCCGCAGGGCTTCTTCCGCATGCATACGCTCGGTGATATCCCGGTAAACTGCAATGAGAACAGCACGATCATTCAGGATAAAACGGCTTATTGATATGTCAACGGGAAAAATTGTCCCGTTTTTCTTCCGTTGATACCTGAGAGGAATCCAGTTCCCGGGCTCATTCATGGCCTGCCGGGTTTTTTCCGGCTCAACAGAGAGTTCGATATTTTTTAACTGGGTAAACTCTTCAGATGAATAGCCGAACATCCGGGATGCCGCATTATTGGTCTCAAGAATAGATCCGGTTGCTATATCGACAAGGAAAACTGCATCATTTTCTGCAGAGAAGACATTCCGATACTTCTCCTCGCTTATGATCAGTGCTTTTTCTGCCCGTTTCCGGTCAGCAGCCGATCGAATCCTGTGCGCGAGCTCGGCAAACATCGCTTTCGGTTTTCCTTCTTTCTGAAGGTAGGAGTCTGCTCCGCTGTTGAGCGCCTCGATGACAACATCTTCCCGGCCTTTACCGGTGAAAAGGATGAACGGTATCGATCCAAAACGTGCCCGGCACTCAACAAGGAACTCTATGCCATTCATTACCGGCATCTCATAATCAGAGACTATGGCATCGAACTTTTCCCGTTCGAGCAGCCGGAGACCTTCAGTTGCGCTGATGGCAGTAGTTACGGTGAAATCCCCGCTCTTTTCAAGGAATATTCTGCTGCCGTCAAGAAGGGGACGTTCGTCATCAACACAGAGGATGTGATACATGATTGAAAATCCATGGATTATACCGGGACATTAATTTCCACAAATAAATACATATTTCGATAATGATTTCTGAAGAGATTATCCTGGCAGTAAATAAATGTCGTTTTTGGCGAAAACCCGGTATGTACTTCCTTACATGAACATCCCCATTTTTGCCGGAAACAAAAACCAGAATTTATTGCATGTACTTACGAAAGAATACCTGAACGGTGTATCATGAGGCTCGCGGATTGACGTGTGCATACGGGTGCGGGAAATGACTCACTATCTGATAGATATCCGGCTTATGGGTTCCGTGAAGCACCAGATACGCTCGCTCTCCAATCACCTGGAAGAGAAATTTCATCTCGGGAAGAAACTGGTTGTCCCGCATATCACGCTCGCCGGGCCATTTTCAACCGGCGATGAAACAAAACTTGTGGAAGATTTCACGCGGATCTGCAATAACTCAAAGACGATCCCGAAATATGAGGTCGGGGGATACGGGTTTTTTGACGATACAAGGGTTGTTTATGTTACGATAACCCCCGACGAGGCCCTGAAACAATTCCGGTACGAGCTCTCCCGGGCAATCTCCCCGTATTGCACATTACGGGATTATGATCATGATTCTCTTGACGAATTCAGGTTCCATGCAACCCTTGCCATGAAACTTGACTGGCTCACATTCCGGAGAATAAAGTGGTATTTTGCGGATCAGGAACAGGTCATATACCGCCACCACCCGATCCGGGCAACATTGCTCCGTAATTCAAAAATTCTTTGCGAATATGATTTTATCCAGGAGAGGATGCTTACCCGGGCACAGGCACTGAGCAGAGCAACCAGGATGCGGGATTTTGATATTCTCAAAGTCTGGGATGATGGGTGCTGGGAATCCGGGTGAGAGGCCGGAATTTCAGAGACGCGGGTAACACCCGGTTTATTATGCCGCATATCCGGCCCGGTGGCAGGTTAACGCTCGTGGCAGAATTATACCATTCCCTGTCCTCCCGGCTGGCGGATATTTTTTGTGAACGGTTTTACGGGATCAGAACAAGAACGGGCTTCCAGGGTACCGGCAGGTCCATGCAAGGAAACAAAATAATACCCAGGTTACCAAAAGCGCACGGCAACAGTACCCGGCTTTTTATAATTTAACCGTTGATTCTGGTTTATACGAAAGGAGCAGGTGCAGATGACAATTGGGGACAGAACCGGAACTTCCGGTACCGCCATTGCCGTTGATCTTGGGGCAACCAACCTCCGGGTGGGGCTCGTAACCCGGGCCGGAACGATCGAGCGCTTACAAACAGCGGAAATTCCCCATGATCTGCCCGATGAGGGAATTATCACCGGCCTGATCATCCGGACAATACAAACGCTTGTGCCGGACCGGGAGATCGGGGCCCTGGCGGGAATCGGTATCGGGGCAGCCGGGCCGGTCAACCGCTCTCACACGGCGATCGTGCATCCCCCGAACATTGCCCTTGATATCATCCCCCTTTCAGGCCCGCTCGGCGATGAATTTGGTCTCCCGGTACGGCTGGTCAATGACTGCTGTGCGGGTCTCCTCGGGGAGGCTTATTTCGGCGAGGGGGCACGATCCAGGAATTTTGTATACGTGACCATCTCGACCGGCATCGGGGCCGGCATAATCGCAAACGGGAATATTGTTTCCGGAAGGGACGGGAACGCCGGGGAGATCGGCCACCTGTTCGTTGACAGCGGATATAACCTCACCTGCGGGTGCGGGGGGAAGGGACACTGGGAAGGCTATGCGTCCGGCCGGTTCCTGCCCCGGTTCTACCGGGAGTGGCAGAAGAAGAGAGGGATCGTGCCGGGAGACCGTGAGATACTCACTGCCGGGGAGGTCTTTTCCGCCATGCTGGAGAATCCGGGATCCGGTGAAGATGATTTTGCCTGCGAGCTCGGGAGGATCAATGCCCGCGGGATCTCGGACATTATTGTTGCCTACAACCCGGATACCATCGTCTTTGACGGTTCCGTTGTCCTGAAGAACCGGGACCTGATCATCCCGCCTATAGAACGGTATGCCGATCGCTACCTCCCCATGCCGCGACTGGTAGTGAGCGGTCTTGCCGGCCGTGCACCACTTCTCGGGGCATCAGTTATTGCCCATGGATACGACACGCGGTTCGGGTCCGTGGAATAACCGGAGCCTGCGGGATTCGGCAGCCAGTAACATCCCCCTGCAACCCTCACCAATATAAATCCTGTCGTCCTACCGGTACAGCGTGAAGACTGCGATCCTGGGAGGAGGACTTACCGGCCTGACCCTTGCCCGGCTCCTGCACGAACGGGGCGACGAGGTTGTGGTGCTGGAAGCAGAAGGAGAGATTGGCGGGCTCTGCCGTTCAAGAACCACCAGCGGATTTACATTCGATATCGGCGGGTCCCATATCATCTTCTCCCGGGATACCGAAGTGCTCGCGTTCATGCGCCGGATGATCGAAGAGAACGAACAGCGGAACAACCGGCATACGAAGATCTTCTACAAGGGGCAGTATGTCAAGTACCCGTTTGAGAACGGTCTGGCCCAGCTTCCTGAAGAGGACCGGCTTGCCTGCACCTTCGGGTTCATCCGCAACCTCATAGCGGTTGAGAAAGGCGAGGTTCCCCTCCCGGGTAATTTCAAGGAATGGATCTATTACACGTTCGGCGACGGCATTGCCGAGTGCTATCTCGTGCCGTATAACGAGAAAATCTGGAAATACCCGACCGATGAGATGTCGCACCACTGGGTCGACGGCCGCATCCCCCGCCCGCCGGTCGAGGACATCATCAAATCCGCCATCGGGATCGAGACCGAGGGGTACACCCACCAGGCCGTCTTCTCGTACCCGCTTGACGGCGGGATCGAGGCGCTCATAAAAGCCATTGCCCGGCCGGTGCAACAGACCATCCGCACCGGGTTCCGGATCACGTCGGTGAAGAAGTCCGGAAAATCATGGATCGTCAGCAACGGGAAAACAGAGGTGAAGGCCGACCGCGTCATCTCCACCATACCGGTCCAGCACCTCCTTCCCTGCCTTGACGGGGTGCCTGCCCGCGTGAAAGATGCCTGCGGGTCGCTGAAGTACAATTCGCTTGTCTGCGTGAATGTCGGTTACCGCGGGAATGTACCGGAGATCTCGTGGCTGTACCTGCCGGACCCGGCTCTCGGGAAAACCAACCGGGTCTCCTTCCCTTCAAGTTACAGCAGGCACGTTGCCCCGGGCGGGCACAGTGCCGTGCTTGCCGAGATCACGCACCAGCCGGGCGACGAGGTAGCCGGTTTGACGGATGCAGATCTTACACAGGAAGTCCTCTGCATGCTTGAGACCATGAAGATTGGGAAGCGGGAAGATGTTGTCTTCACGTCCGTTGAGCGCCAGCCGTTCGCGTACGTTGTCTATGATCTTGATTACCAGGAGAATATCGGGATTGTCAAAGAGTTCTGCCAGTCTGCGGGCATCCCGCTTGTTGGCCGGTTCTCCCAGTTTGAGTACCTCAACATGGATGGCTGCATCCGCAGTGTCATGGATTTTATCGCGGCATACCCGCCAGAATAACCACCCTTTTTCTCCTTGATTATACATTCTCCCTCCGGAAGGATCTTCAAATGGGAATACGTGTCCCATTTTTCGTACCCGGGACCCGTGAGATTTTCAATGCAGGGCAATACAAGGTCATAAATGGCGATATCGCTTTGCGATTTTCATAAATACCGGCGGATGAAATTTTTTTTATGAAGATCTCCGGAATAACCACAGGACCTTGTAACATGATGGAGTTGATGCCATAACCGGAAACAATCCGTACTCGGACAACACGCACAAGTTTATTGATCGCCGGCCAAACCATCAATCCCCGGCCGAAAAATCCGGGGGCCTGCCATGACCCGGGGACGCCGGCCATACATGGCATTACAGGAAGCGGCCCGGATCGCGGAGATGCGGGGCGAAGTCCGGCATTTCATGCATGGGCCGGACATGATCTGCAACTTTGTGATCTATCCGCCGGGCAGCGTGGCGCATGTCCGGATCAAACGCGTACGGCGTCTCCGCTGCACGCGTGAATCGCTGGAGCGGGAAGCAGCAGAAGAACTCGCAATCCTCCGGTCCATTGCGTCATTGCCCGGAATCTCCCGGGAACTCTGGACCTGTTCGCCCAAAGGCTCCTGCCGGTTCTTCCGGGTCCTGGATACTTCGCTGGTCGAGATTGGCCGCGACGGACTGCTGCTCCTGTCGTCCCAGGAGAATATCGCGGAAAAGACTGTGACTCCCATACGGGTAACGGGGCTATCCGTCGGAGAAAAGGACCCTTCGGAGCATGGGGGGAACGGGGAAAACAGAAAGGATAATTTAACCTCCTTTCGGAAAACGGGGCTCAAATTGGTCGAATCGAGGAAACGGGAAAGAGAGGGGTCAACGGAAAAGGTGCCGAATTCGCAAAATCGGGTGCTATGGGGAGATAAATACGGCAGCATTGGCCCCGGATTCATTTTTTCACCCCGACGCTGAAAAATGCCTAATTAGGTTCAATTGGACGAAGGTTCAGACCAGGGAACAGCGTAAGAGCCGTGTCCGGAAAAGGCGGAGGAGTAATCCGGGGATCCGGTGTTTTCCGTTCCGGGGCCGGAACCGGATTTTTTTAAGTGCGTTCGCGGATCCAGCTGATGCTTCATCACGATCTCACGGTCTGTTTCCGAAAAGATGCCTGCACAGAGATATACCGGTACGATAACATTACTCCCATCACCCTTTATTATCAGCCAGACCAAAAATGATACAGGAGTTTTCCCCCACATGATCTCGGTCATCATCCCCACGTTCAATGAAGAAGAGAATATCGCCCAGTGCCTGGTATCCCTCTGCCACCAGACTGTTCCAAGGAACGAATACGAGATCATTGTCGTGGACGGCGGATCCAAAGACGCAACCTGCGAGATAGCAAAAAAATACGCGGACAAGGTCTTTACCCAGACCAGCAAAAAAGTCGGGGGAGCAAGGAACGACGGGGTTAAGGAAGCGAAAGGGGATATCATCGCGACAACGGATGCCGACTGCATCCTCCCGCGGGACTGGATAGCACGGGTTGGCGAAAATTTCAAAAACCCCGGTGTGGTCCAGCTCTATGGCCCGGTGTACCCCATCGAGGAAGGGCTCGGCAACCGCTTCTCGCTCTTCCTTGCAAACACCTTCTCCCGCATTGGCTACTACAGCCGCACGTTCTATTACACGCTCGGCTGCAACACCGCGTTCCGTAAGGAAGCATTCGAGAAAGCCGGCATGTACCGCTGCATCGATGCCGGGGACGACCTCGAGATTGCCATGCGGATGATAGATCTCGGAAAGATCAAGTTCGACGGGAAACTCAAAGTCGGGTTCTCGATGCGGCGGTACCAGAAATTCGGTACATTCCAGTCCATCTATGAATGGATTTACATTGTTGCGAGCGGCGGGGAGAACGAGAAATATTCCTACACCCAGAAAGAGTACAAGTAACTGGTCCAAAAACATCCATTTTCTGAAACGGGATCTATGAAAAATACAAAAACCGCCGCACAGGAGACCGTTGATCAGAGCATCGCGGCATTCAATGAGAGCGATTTTGCCCGGCTTCTCGGGATGACCGTCACTGATGCCCGGGACGGGTACTCGGAAGTTGTTATGGACTGCACGGGAAAGAAGAACCCGCATGGCGTTGCCCACGGGGGTGCAATCTTTGCCCTTGCCGACCAGGCCTTCGGTATTGCAGCCAACTGTGCCGGGGCCGACCGGGTGGCAGTCTCGGTCCATATCCAGTTCATTGCCCCTGCAACCGGCGCAATGGTTGCCCGGGCAACACGGATTGCCGATAATGGGAAATATTCCACGTTCCGCATCCTGGTATCGGAAGGAGACCGGCTCATAGCAGAGTTTGAAGGCGTTGCCCTGCAGGTCCGTCCTCCGTGCTGATGAGACATGGAAGCCCCCCAAAGGCAACCGCTAAATAGCAGGCAGGGCAAAATAGTCTTTTATGACGGAAAATGTTCAAAAACCCAACGCCCTGCGGCTCGTTGCGGCAGTCATACTCGGCATTATCGTCGGCGCAATCCTGTTCCTTGTAATCGCACTCGTTATCGGGGCCCTCAATGACAAAGCCGGCCTGAATATCCCAATCAACATGCTCATTGCAGAGAATATCTTCAGCCTCGTGCTTCTCATCATCCTGGTGGCGGCGAGTGTCTGGTACTTCTGGTGGAAAGTCTGCACAACACCGCCAACCGAACCTGAAAACGACGATATCCCATAACCCTTTTTATACCATTTCAATCCGGCCGGGATATCCGGGAGTATTCCGGCTCCCGGTGCATTGCAGCTGACGGGCAGGTTACCGGATGGCAGCGAATCCCAAAAAACAGGGCCGGAAACGTAGTGAACTGCCATTTTTGTAACCGGTTTTTTCAACTGCCGGGTTCAATAATACGAAGTATCCTATGAAGATGACCCGCATGCCGTTACATGGATCAGAAGATGCAATCCATGCAGCAGAAAAAGAACGGGAATCAGCCATATTCTTAAATCTTCTTGCAGCGGTTGCTCCAGCCATCCCCAAGCTCGCCGCAGCGGTTCTCTCCGGGTCAGTAACGCTCTATGCATCGGCCCTTAAGACGATCAACGAGGCCATCGGCGTCTTTGTCTCATGGATGATCGCCCGCAAAATTGCACGGGGCGATCCCGGTATCTACGATTACGGCATGGGAAAATTCGAGAACATAGCGCGGATCATCACCGGCAGCGTGATGCTCATATCATTTGTAATTCTTATCTTTGCCGCATCCTACCGGATTCTCGTTCCGGCACCTCTCGGGAGCGGAGGAGTCCAGTTCGGGATTATCATCGTCGTAATCATGGTTGCTGTCGATGCGTATCTCTCGATCCGCAGTTACCGGATTGCCATGCGGGAATCCTCCCCCCTCATGGATTCCCAGTGGCACCTTTTCCGGTTGAAGGCTGTTGCAAATCTCGTGGTTCTCTTGACGCTGATCTTCGCGACACTCTGCGCAGGTCTGCCATGGGCTGTATATATCGACCCGGTTGCTTCGTTTGCGGTCATTGGTCTTCTCTTCTATTCCGGACTCCGGATGATCGTAGCATCGCTCCCGGATCTCCTTGACCAGACTCTTGAAGAAGAACTCCAGCTCGTCGTTGTGAAAGAACTGGCAGACCATTTTCACAACTACGAACAGCTCCACGGAGTGAAGTCGCGGCGGAGCGGTGGAAGCGTATATGTCGATATCTTCTTAGAGTTCCGGGGAGACCTGCAGATGTGTGATATTCAGGATATTATCGACCGTATGAAAATATCCCTTGAGTCCAAAATACCAAAAAGTACGGTGAATGTCATAACCACGAACAGCAGGTGCAAACGGGGCAGGCTCTGAAAAAACGCACGGAACCTGGGGATTAGCCAAGGTCGGTGATCTGTTTTAACGGGCCGGGCACGATACGGTTCACCGTCAGTGGCTGGACATTCGGCAGACTCATAGTGATCGTGAAGGACGTGCCGGGCGGCATGTTTGCAGAGGGAGCTACAAGGATGGTGAAGACCTCGTTGGGCTCGAGAATGTTATTGGCATTGGCGGTCGTGCCTGGGAGAAAACCCCGTTTCTGGAGGATGGACCATCCCGGGCGGACCAGGTGGCCGCTCTCCTTCCAGGGCAGGGTCTCGCTTCCCTGCGGGGTCGTAACAATGACCGTAGCCAGGGTGAGATCATCACCGGTCCCGGTCTCCCAGTTCAGCCGCAGCGAAGCGAGCCGCAGGTTCAGCCGGACCGCCTCGATGCCGGAATACCCGCCGGCTGGCTGTACTGCAGGACTGTTTGCGGGAGTGCCCACGACACCGGCATATCCCATGACCGGTCCTTCCAGGGCCAGGTTATCGGTGAAGGTTTTCATGGATGTGGACACAGCCTGACCGGAAGAATAGCTTGGAAGGATAAAGAAGGAATGCAGTGCGAGAGATATGATGATGACGGCCAGGAACAGGAAGAGGAAACGATAGAGGTACCCGCTTTCTGACATGTCCCGGCTGCTCATGGATAAGCGAGGATGTTACAAAATAAAAAGGATTCCAAATAAAAATCAGAGTGCCGGTTTCTTCTTCAGTGCACAAAGAAGGAGTTTCACACCGGCCTCGAGATCAGCGAGGTCGAGAACTTCCACGGGCGAGTGGATATACCGGGACGGAATGCTGAGGGTCGTGCTCGGGATTCCGCCTTTTGTAAGATGGATAGCCGTTGCATCCGTTGTTCCGCCGCTTCCAACCTCGAACTGGACCGGGATATTCTCTTCCTCCCCGGCTTCCCGGAGCCACTGCACGACTTTCCTGCTGGCGATAAGCCCGCGACCGCTGCTGTCAACAATAGTGACAACAGGACCTTTTCCCATTTCCACGGGTGCATCCTTCATATCGATACCGGGATGATCGCCGGGAATGGTGACATCGGTAGCAATCGCACAGTCCGGGTCGAGCGAATAGGCACTTGTTCTCGCACCCTTAAGCCCCACTTCTTCCTGCACCGTGAAGACACCGAAGATGGTGAGCGGCGAGTCAACTTCCTTTAAGGTCTTGATGAGCATCGCAACGCCGGCACGGTTGTCAAAGGCCTTACCGGTGACACGGGTGCTTGCGAGGGAGCAGAATTCGCGGTCAACCGTTACGGGCGTCCCGACTTCCACACCGAGATATGCAACCTCTTCCTTGTTGGTTGCCCCGATATCGATGAACATGTCGTCGACTTTCACGCCTTTCTTGCGCTCGTCCTCGTCCATCATGTGCGGAGGCTTGCCACCGATGACGCCGAACAGGGGTCCTTTGGAGGTATGCAGGACAACCCGCTGGTTGTAGAGGGTGGGACCGTACCAGCCGCCAAGGGCGACAAACCGGATAAAGCCCTTGTCATCAACGTACTTGACCATCAGGCCGATCTCGTCCATGTGGGCGGCGAGCATCACTTTGAACTTGCCACCGCGCTTGACCGCAATGAGGTTGCCCATGGGATCCTCGCGGATCTCGTCCACATGTCCTTTGAGTTCCTTCTTGATGACCGAAAAAACGCTGCCTTCACTGCCCGAGACTCCGTGGGCATTGGATAATTTCTTTAACAGTTCTTTGACCATATCATTCACCTGTTGCTTCTTTTATCCTATCAAGGGCCCGGTTCAGGTTCTCCCGGGAGTTCGCGTAGCTGAACCGGGTATACTCCGGTGCATTCACCCCGAACGCGGTGCCGGGGACAACAACAACCCCGGCCTCGATGACCTTCTGCGTGACTGCGGGTTTCATGGGAACGAACGCGTAAAAAGCCCCCTCGGGGACCGGGAACGTATATCCGAGCCGGGAAAGACCGGTGCAGATAAGATCCCGGCGTGCCTGGTACTCGTCGCGCATGACCCCGACCATATGCTGGTCGCCTTCGTAGGCAGCGAGTGCCGCGTACTGCGAGATGGAGGTGGCGCAGGCCTGGCAGTACTGGTGGACCTTGAGACACTGCCCGATAACTTCTGGCGGGGCCGCGAGGTACCCGAGCCTCCAGCCGGTCATGGCATAGGTCTTGCTCGTGGCATTGATGGTGATCACGTTCTCGCCAAACGAGCCGGCACTCCAGTGCTTTTTCCCGTAAATGAAATGTTCATACACCTCGTCGGAGAGCACCATGACACCCTTATCATGAGCATATTCGACCAGCGCCCGGATGGACTCCTTTGACTCGACTGCCCCGGTCGGGTTACCGGGGGAATTGATGACCAGGAGTTTTGAACCTGCCATCTGCTCCTTTGCCGCCTCGACATTGATATGGAGGCTTTCTGTCAGGGGGAGACTAACCGGCCGGCCGCCGGCAATGGTCGCAAGGGCGGAATAAGAGACGAACCCGGGGTCCGGGCAGAGCACCCGGTCGCCTTCCCGGAGAAGTGCCTGCATCACGATATGAAGTGCCTCGCTTGCACCGGCAGTCACGATGATGTGATCCTCCGGGTAGTCAAGCTTGTTTTCGGATTTGAATTTCCGGCTGACTGCCTGCCGGAGTTCCGGAATACCAGGGCCCGGCGTATAACCGGTCTTTCCTTCCTCTATGGCCCGGATTGCTGCGTCCTTGATATGCTGCGGGGTATCAAAATCGGGCTGGCCCAGGCCGAGATTGATGGAGCCGGGACCTGCCGACTCAAAGATCTTGCGGATACCGGAGATCTCGATCCCGAGAACCCGGTCTGAAAACTGTATTCCCATATGCTGCTCCTTTCTGGATTACTCGATATTGGTATGCCTGTTTTTCAGGGCCGATTCATCGGTCTTCGTGATCTCCATCATCCTCGAGATGATGGCATCTGCAAAGATCATGGATGCTGTCTCAAAGAGCGTGCCGAGCGGGGCAAAAGACTTGTGCTCACCCATCATCTGCCGGATCTCGAACTCAGCGGCATCGTCAGAGACATCGTCCCGCTGGTGCTCGATGATGACAATGCAGTCAGAGATTTTGCCTATCCGGGAATCCGCGTTCGAGCTGATGAGGCAGATGTGGGCCCCGATGCCTTTTGCAGTCTCGGCAATATCGGCTACCGTCTTGGTCCTGCCCGAGCCGGAGAAGATAACCATCATGTCGCCGGAATTCATGGCGGGCGTGATAGTCTCCCCGACAACATACGCATGGAGACCCAGGTGCATCAGGCGCATGGCAAAGGCCTTTGCAACAAGTCCCGACCTGCCTGCGCCGATCACGTAAATCCTTTTTGCGAGAAGGAGTTCTTCAATGAATTTGTCGCAGTCCTTAGCGGAAAGGGCATTTGCTACTGCTCGGATCTTTGATGCCATCAGGAGCATCATTTCCTGTACCCGGTGCTTCTCCATGCTACTCGCTAAAAGGATGCATTCACAAAGTAGATGAGAATTTCGCATAGCGGTATTCCGGACCCGGTTGCACCGGGAAGGATCTTTAAGGATTGTTGACAAAACAGTAGTACGTGAAAGCGCCGCTCATAAAATGGGCCGGGGGAAAACGGCAGCTGCTGGTGGAGCTCAATGCCCGGCTACCCCTGCGATGGAATACCTATTTTGAGCCGTTCATCGGCGGCGGTGCCCTTCTTGTTGACCTTGAGAACCGCGGGCTCTTGTCCGGTGCTGTCATCTCGGATCTCAACCGGGAACTCATTAACCTGTACCGGGCCACAAAGACAAGGCCGGATCAGTTGATCGAAGAACTCTCACGGGATGACCTCGTCAATGAGAAAGAATCCTACCGGCAGCTCAAAGCAGAATTCAACAGCCTGGTCAGATCCAATAAAGACCGGATACGGAGAGCCGCACTGCTCGTGTACCTCAACAAGCACGGGTACAACGGGCTCTGGCGGGTGAACCGCAAAGGCGAGTTCAATGTCCCGTTCGGCCACCATGCCAAAAAAAGCCTGCCATCAGAGACCGCCATCAGGAAATTCCATTCCCTGCTCCAGAAGGTTACGATACGGCATACGGATTTTGAAACAACCGTAAAGCCGGCAAAGAACGGCGATTTTGTGTATTTCGATCCTCCGTACCACCCGGTCTCGAAGACCGCGAATTTTACCGATTACCATGCATCGGGATTCCGGTTCGGCGACCAGGAACGCCTTGCAAAAACGTTCAGGAAACTCGCCGACAAGGGAGTGTACGTGATGCTGAGCAATTCCAATGTGCCGGCAATTAAGGAACTGTATGAGGGTTTTTCCATTGCCACCGTCCCGGCAAAACGCTATATCAACTGCAATGGCGAACGGAGAAGCGGCACGTTCGAGATTATTGTGACCAGTTACTGATGGCCCGGAACACGTGTTTTTTATTATTTTTGAGATCTGTTGAAATCCTTAAGAGAATCAAGCAGTTGCTCTTGGGGGCTCCGGCACATCATGCTTCCGCCCCCGCACGCTAGAGGCATCCCCCAGGAATGATATTCACTCAGATGGTTGAATAAAACTCAAAAAACGGAAGGGGGGGTCAAGGGGATGCTCCCAGTAACCCCAATATTTGTTTTGAGGATGGCCTTTTATCACTGAACCGCTGCGAGGGCGCCCTGTCGGGGGCGGCGGCTACCTCACGTATTCTTCCCGGCCGCGTACCGTTCAATCTCCCCGTACGCAGCAAGTTTTCCCTTTTCCATGACGGATACCACGCCGTGCCCGCCACAGATAAGGCAGCGCCGGCCGGAAGAGGCAAGCGCCTTGTCTGTCTCTTCCGCAAGGGCCATCAGTGCGATCCGCTCCTGCTTTGCCCGGTCGCTGTCGACATTGACTGACGTGACAAGGAATGCGGCAAGCGAGCTGTAATCCGCCCGCTCCTTGGTCATGCTGGCAAAATTGATCACGCTGTCAGCGGCAAAGATCAGGCCGTGATCTTTTGAATACAGGAATACCTGGCCGCAGGTATGCCCGCCAAGCCCGTCAAGGACTTCCAGTTCAAGATCCCCGGCCCTGAACGTGTCTATCACGGGGAAGATCCCACGGACGTCCCCGGAAGGTTCTAAAAAACACCGGACATTGTCAGGAACATGGAACTTCGAGAAGAGATTCACCATCCGGGTATAGAATGCTTCGAGAACGGACTCCTCGCTCCGGGAGCCATAGGCACGGTTGTTGGTGCGGATGATCTCACGCGTGGCCCGGTGCATGAAGACCGGCGATGAAAAGAACCCGGATGCGCCGCAGTGATCGGCATCGGCATGGGTGACGATGATGCGGGATATCCGGGAGGTATCCCCGAGACCGTAATGCGAGAGCATGGTCATGACATCCGGGTGATAAATCCCGTAACAGGTATCGATCATTACCCGTTCCGTTGGAGTGTCGATGATGAACAGGCTCCCGCCACACGGCGGCTGGAAGCAGAAGACGGATAGTGTGTCCGTGAGCCGGAACTGCTGGACATCAGCGTAAAAATGCTCTCCCGAAGTTGCCCGCATTGTCTGCCCGGTGGCAAGAACGCTCTCGAAGACCTGGTGGGGATTACATCCCCGGTCCATAAGTTCCTGGGCGATATGGTTGGTCCCGGCAAGGAACGAGAGCAGGAATTCATCCCCGGATTCCCCGATAAGGTCGCGGACTGCCTGGGCGAAGCGGACATAAAAGACCGTGTCGTCCAGGTGTTTTCCGGTCTTGTCGTACTCGATAATATCGAGCCGGTACCGGCTTTTGAGGGTATCCAGGAGGCGGTCAACGATCGCACTCTGCTCGAGGTTGAGGCTGACCGTCAGCCGATCCGGGTGCCTTCCCTTGTCATCGAAATCAATGAACGCGATGTTCGCCCCTGCTTCCGTAGTAAATTTGAGGAATTCATGGAGCGCCCCGACCTGGTTGGGCAGGTACACGCAGAATTTCAGAAAATCAAGAGATTTCAGCGAGGTTTGCAGGTACCCGATAGATCTGAGTTCTTCGGTGATCTTCCGGTAAGATGCGTCCGATGCGGTCACTTCGTAAAAAACCGTACCGGGGTCTATGCGGCGGTCGAACTGGATCCGGTTGATATTGCCCTCGTATTTTGTTATGATCTCAGCTGCCCGGTGGAGGGAACCCGGGGTATCTGGCATATGTGCGACAAATGAAAATTTCTTCACGATAATACACCGGTTGTGGTAGTAGCGTTATGACTGGTGGCCAAAATAGTTATTGTTGTGGCCGTATTGCCGGATAATGGAGAGCGGATCTCCCGGTACCCGTTTTAAAAAAATCAGGGGGTTTTCTTCCGGAGGAAGAGAAGGACCACTACGAGGCAGATAACCAGCAGGATGCCGATGATCGCAAACGTCATGAAGGGGAAGGCTGCGGCAGGTGCTGGTGCCTGAGGTGCGGCACTGCCCGTGGGAATACATGATGGTGCAGAACCCGTGGGAGCACACGACGTGGATGCAGCCAGGGTCTCCTGCGATGCTGCCGGCGTTACGGGAATTATGACAGTCATCTGTGACACCGGCGTAACAACCGGGGTAGAAACCGTGGTCTGATCGGGGGTCGATACAGTCAGCACACTCCGTGAGGTCTTCTTGGTCAGGGGATTTGTGATGACAACATAATACTTCCCGGGAGCCATGTCCACGTGGAAACCATTGTTGAAGTACCCGGATGCACTCACCGCAGACTCGTACGTCCGCAGCACCGTTCCCGAGAGGTCCGTTACATCGATCCTCACCGAGCTTATCCCGTTCTCTGCATTGCCGAACAACTGCACGTATTCTCCCGTTTTGACAACGTCAGGATGGGCTATCACGGAAAAGTCGGGCTTCTTTAAGAAAATTGAGGTTGCAACTGCATTATCCGGGTGCGCCAGGTCCATGGCAGTAATCGTGTAGCGGGCCGTCTGCAGTTGATCAATCCCCTTGATATTCGAGGTGTACCAGACAAATCTCCAGGATCCATCTGAACCAACGTCAACGGTATTTCCTGAATTTATATTACCGTTCATGTCATAGAGCGGCACTCCGCTGGAAGGCAGGCCGGGGCCGGTGATTTTCAGTATGGTTACATTGCCTACAGAGTCCCTGCCGTCAAAAACGATTGTGTTGCCGATATAATATCCTCCATTACCGCGGTACGCGATTGACATCGTGTCGGAAACAGCAGGAGTTGTCTTGGGGATATCCGCAAGTGCCGGTTGCACGATAAGCATTGCGATGATCAGGAACAAAGATAAGGAAATAATGTTTTTGTGTTGTGAAATACCCATCATTTAACCTCTCGTTAATGAGAATTGTATTTATAACCGATATATATTTTTGTCATTGAAAGCGTTTTTTTGGTATTTGCTGGGATATCCAGCCGAATTACCCTATAACGAAACTATATGTAGATTACAAGGTAACCCATGATCAGAGGGACCCTGACGATGACTGACGTGGAACTGGCCAGAAAAAATGGCGAGGAACACCTGAAATCAAAAATTTCAGCTATCCGTAAAACATTCTCCTATGACGAGACCGCATACCACCTTCCGATCTCGTACGCGCTGACGGGAATTGCTGTACACGAGCAGAAGAGCGTTGCTGAGGTGTACGCAAAAACAGGAAATAACCCGCTCGTTGCTTTTGAATGCCTCGTTGCCGAAACAACTGCCGGAGCGGGCAGTGAGCCTGAACCCTATACCGGCTTCATCAGCGATACGGTCATCCGCAAACTGGGATACTCGCTCGTTGACGGGAGCATCCTTGGCCTTGCGCTCGTTATCGGACGACCGGAGAGTGCCGGGAGTGCCGCTGCCATCTGCCGCGAGCTGCAGGAAAAATATATGCTCACTTTCCTTGCCGGGGATGTTGTCCCGACCCTCTCTGCTGCCGGGGTGAAACTCGGGCTCGATTACCGCCTCATCCCCCTGGGATCCACGCCTTCCTATGGCATCCATTTTGTCGATATCATTGCCCGCGTCGCCATGATGTTCGGTGGCGTCACTCCCGGAGATACCCACCGCCTGCTCACCTATGCAGCAGAGCGGGCAAAAGCAATCGTTATCGTCTTCCCGGGACTGACCGATGAGGAGATCGCCTTTGCTGACGGGATGAGGGTGCTTGGTTTCTCCATCCTCACTATTGGGGGGTACGAAGGCGGTTCTTGGATCCCTGCAACCGCAGGCACAATTGTGAGCCGGGGCATGGAAGAGAAAGGCATCCGGGTCAATGTCACAGCCATCCCCATCCCGATGGGGTGTTCGCCGGCATTCGAAGGAAAGAGTATCCGCAAAGAGGAGATGTACGTGGAATTCGGCGGAGGGCGATCTCCCGGATTCGAACTGCTCCGCCTCCGGCAACCGGGCGAGATCACTGACGGGAAGGTTACCGTGATCGGCCCCGAGATTGAAGAGATGAAGGAAGGATCGGCAAACCCGCTCGGGATCATCATCGAGGTATCCGGCAAGAACATGAAGAAAGATTACGAGCCGGTGCTCGAGCGCAGGATTCACAATTTCGTCAATTACGGCGAAGGCTCGTGGCACGTTGCCCAGCGGGATCTCATCTGGGTCAGGATATCAAAAGAGGCAGTTGCAAAAGGTGTCCGGATCGAGCATATCGGCAAGCTCCTGGCGAGCAAATTCCGGATGGATTTCCCCCAGCTGCTCGATGCGGTTGCTGTCACCATAATAACCGACAGTGCAAAAGTGCTCGCGGCAAAACAGGAGGCCGAGGCGGTGTATGCCGAGCGCGATGACCGGATAAAGGGGATGCGGGACAATGATGTCAGCACGTACTATTCCTGCACCCTCTGCCAGACATTTGCCCCGAACCATGTCTGCGTTATCACGCCCGAACGCCCTGCCCTCTGCGGGGCTATCAGCTGGCTTGACGGTAAGATTGCGTATGAGATCTCCCCCTCGGGAGCAAACCAGCCCATCGAGAAAGGGGCGGCGATCAATGCCCAGAATGGAGAGTTTGACGGTGTCAACCGCTTTGTCAAGAAGGCAAGCCACGGCGAGATCGACCGGTGTTCGCTCTATAGCGTGATGGAGTATCCCATGACCTGCTGCGGCTGCTTTGAAGCCATTGCTCTCATGCTGCCGGAAGTGAACGGGATCATGGTCGTGAACCGGGAATACAAGGGAATCACCCCATCGGGCATGAGTTTTTCGACGCTCGCCGGGACCATCGGCGGGGGAGCCCAGACACCGGGCTTTGCCGGGATATCCAAGAATTATATCCTGTCAGACCGGTTCCTCCAGGGTGAGGGCGGGATCGAGCGACTGGTCTGGATACCGGCCCAGCTAAAAGAAGAACTCAAAATCCGGCTTGAGAAACGCCTTGCGGAGATCGGTCATGCCGATCTCTTCGAAAAAATTGCCGACGAAACAACCGCGACTACCATCGAGGACCTGACAGTATTTCTTGAAAAGGTTAAGCATCCGGCCCTTGGCATGAAACCGCTGGTGTGATGGTAATCATGGCATACAAGGTTTCATTTGACTGGACCGGAACGATCGGGGAAGTTGTGCTCGGGGCCACGAAAGCCGATGGCGGGACACGCAGCGTCTCGTACCGGATCGGCGGCGGAACAACGCTCCCGTTCCTTGAGGGCAATCCCGCTTCCCCTGCACCACTCATCGCATTTGAGATCTGCGACAATCCGGTGTACTGGTCGCCGATCATCCGGAACTATTGCGGCGACATCACGAACACGGTAACGGACTGGGCAAAGGCTGCGGAACACTCCTACGGCGCCGACATGGTCCGGCTCTACCTCACCAGCACGCGGCAGCGGAATTTTTCGGATATCCCCTCGGCCAGAAAGACCGTTGAAGCAGTTCTTTCTGCCACAACCCTTCCTCTCATCATCGAAGGAAGCAATGAGCCGAAGATCGACAGCGAGGTCTTCCTTGCCTGCGGCGAAGCCGGACAGGGAGAACGCCTCCTTCTCGGCACTGCAGAAGCCAGCCGGTACCGCAGTATCGCTGCTGCGGCCCTCGCTTACAACCACTCGGTCATCGCCCAGTCACCCATAGATATCAATCTCGCAAAACAGCTCAACATCCTCTTAAAAGAGATCGGCGTCCAGCGCGACCATGTCATCATCGACCCCTACACCGGTGCACTCGGGTACGGTTTCGAGTACTCCTACTCGGCGATGGAACGGATCCATTACTCAGCGCTCAAGGGAGATACCGATCTTGCCATGCCCATGATCTGTTCTGCGGTCGATACTCTCACCATCAAGGAAGTCCGGGAAGCGGATGCCGCCCGGCAGGACGAGATGGCAGTCCAGTGGGAACTTGCAACAGGACTTGCTTCGGCAGCGGCCGGGGCCGAGATCATCTGTGTCCGGCACCCGAATACCATCCCCCTCCTCAGGGCAGCATTTGCCGACATGAAAAAAGGGTCCCGTCCGTTAGGGGAGGTGCCGTGAGATGGCGCTCAAGGCACTCGATATCTACAAGCTCCTCCCCAAGAAGAACTGCAAGGAGTGCGGCGATCCCACCTGCCTCACCTTTGCCATGAAACTGGCAGGCGGGAAAGCGGACGTGGATCTCTGCCCGTACCTGAGCGACGAAGCAAAATCCGTTCTCGGCGCAACAACCCGGCCACCAATCCGGCTCGTCAAGATCGGGGTGGGGGAACGATCGTTCAAAGTCGGCGAGGAGTTTGTTCTCTACCGGCACGAGAAGACATTCTACCACCCGCCGGGGATTATCTTTAAGGTCAGCGATACCCAGAAAGCGGAGGAGATCGCGGCAGTGACCCGGAGGGTGCGGGACGAGATCTTCCCCCGCGTTGGATCTGATCTCCGCTTCAGCGGTATCGCGATAGAGAATGCGAGCGGTGACGCAGAGACTTTTGCCAGGGCGGTTGCAACGGTAGAGAACGAGCAGGCACATCTTCCCCCGGTGCTCATCGCAAAGAACCCTGCCGCACTCTCGGCAGCGCTCGTTCACTGCGGCTCCTACCGGCCGCTTTTGCATGCTGCAACAGCCGGGAATTTCAGGGAGATGTGTTCCCTTGCAAAACTGCACGGCTGCCCGCTCGTGATCCGGTCGGACACGCTCGACGGACTTGCACAGCTTGCAAAAGACTGCACCGCGGAAGGCGTACAGGATCTCGTCATGGACCTGGCTCCCGCAACTCTCGGGGACTATATTGTCCGGTCAACCAGTATCCGGCAGCTTGCCATCACCCGGGCCGCCCCCGAGCTCGGTTACCCGGTGTACCTGGATGCGACAAAGACGGGACAGGAGAAAGCGGCAACCGCCCTTGGCATCGTCAAGTATGCCTCGGTCATTGTGACAAGTCCCTTAAGTTCCGGGCCCGCGAAAGCTGCCCTCACCCTGCGCCAGAACATCTACACTGATCCCCAGAAACCGATCCAGATGAACCCCGGGATCTACCGCGTGGGTACCCCGGACAAGGACGCCCCGGTGCTCATGACGGTGAACTTCTCGCTCACGTTCTTCACGCTCCAGGGCTACCTGGAATCCACCCGGATCCCCTGTTTCATGCTGATCGTTGATACGGAAGGACTCTCTGTCCTGACCGCTGTTGCAGCCGGTAAACTGAACGAGACGCTCGTGCGGGACTCCTTAAAGAAGTTTGGCGTTGAGAACGAAGTCTCCCACCGGAAGCTTATCATCCCCGGGTACGCCTCCCCGCTCTCCGGGAGAATCGAGGACGCAACCGGCTGGAAAGTGCTGGTCGGCCCCCGGGATGCTGCGGAGATCGGCGAGTTCCTTGTCGAGGAGTGGAAGAAATAAATGCGAACCGTCACATTTCTCCCGACATACCGCAAGGTCGAGATCCCCCGGGGCACAACCATTCTCGATGCAGCCCAGAAAGCCGGCCTGAACATCAACGTAGTCTGCGGCGGCCAGGGGAAGTGCGGCAAGTGCGTTGTCTACATCCAGTCCGGCAGGGCCGAATTTGACCGGCAGAAATATGGCCGTTTCTTCTCGGAAGAAGAACTCCAGAAGGGCGCCTGCCTCGCCTGCGAGACGCTGGTGCAGGGTGACCTCCACGTAGTTGTGCCCGAGCACACGCTGATTCAGGAGCAGAAGATCCTTGTCGAGGGGCTCGAACAGGCGATCGATTTCCGACCGTCCGTCAGGAAATACTATGTCGAGCTCCAGGCCCCGACCTTAAGCGATCCGTCACCGGACCTTTCCCGGCTCCTCTGGGGCATCCAGAAGAACGGCGGGCCCGTGGCCGAGAAGATGTACGCCCCGCTCGAAGTGCTCCGCGAGATCCCGGGCATCCTCCGGCACAGCGACTGGAAGGTGACCGGCACCATCGGCCTCGTCCCCGGGGGATACCGGCTCATCGATCTCCAGGAGAACGATACTTCGAAACGCGTTTATGGGGCTTCTGTGGATCTCGGGTCGACAACGGTCGTTGTTTATCTCTGGGACCTTGTCACGGGCAAGGTCGTAAATGTTGCCTCGAACTACAACAAGCAGATCAGCTGCGGTGAGGATATCCTTGCCCGGGTCAATTTCGCCCGGAAGAACGGGCTTGTCAGGCTGCAGGCGCTTGCCGCCGAGAGCATCAACCAGGCCCTCACCACTGCATCCAACTCTGCCGGGATCGACCGCGAGGACATCTATGAAGTAGTGGTTGCCGGCAATACGGTGATGACCCACATGCTCCTCGGGATCGACCCGGCGTACATGATCGCCGAGCCCTATGTCCCGGTCGTACGCCGGGCCCTCTCGGTGGCAGCGGGCCGGCTCGGCATAACCATCAACCCGAACGGCGGGCTCTTTGCCTTCCCTGCGGTCAGCGATTTCATAGGCGGGGATATCATTGCCGACATCCTTGCCTGCGGCATGGGTGAGCGCGACGAGATCTCGCTCCTGATAGATATCGGGACCAACTTCGAGGTCGTGCTCGGCAATAAGGAATGGATGTTCTCCTGTGCCGGCGCGGCCGGGCCTGCCCTTGAAGGAGGGGAAGTACTCTTCGGCATGCGTGCCAACCCGGGCGCTATCGAGAAACTTTCCATTGACCCGGTAACACTCACCCCGAAGTATTCGACCATCAACGATATACGGCCACAGGGCATCTGCGGATCGGGCCTCATCGACCTGCTCGCCGAGCTCCTCTGCACCTGCGTGATCGACCGGACCGGCCGGATCAACACGGGTATCACGAACCCGCGTATCCGCACAACCGGCCATTTTCCTGAGTACGTGATCGCGTGGGCAAAGGAGACCGAGATTGGAAAAGACATCGTTATCACCGAGAACGATATCAAGAACCTCATCATGAGCAAAGCCTCCATCCACGCTGCCTGCTTAACGCTGATGAAAGAGGCGGGTGTCACCCGTCACGAGATCACGACCATCTACTTTGCCGGGGCGTTCGGGAACTATATCGACAAGAAGAACGCTACCATCATCGGCCTCATCCCTGAGATCCCGTTCGACCAGATCAAGAACATGGGGAACGGGGCCGTGACCGGGGCCAACATTGCCCTCATCAACCGCAGGGCGAGAAAAACCCTTGATGAAATTGCGTTCAAAATCGCGTACATTGAACTCAATGCAGAGAACTCGTTCATGGACGAATATACCTCGAGCACCTTTTTGCCCCACACGGATCTCACCCTCTTTCCCATGGTCGAGAAGATCGTGAACAGCTGCCGGCTCAGGAAGGAGTGAGCAGAATGGCAAAGATGATTTCTCCGCCCGGCTCGCTCGCCACCGGCGTCGGTGCACTCCCGCATTCCGATCCCGTGCTGGCCTGTAATGATGTGCTTGGGATCTTTCCCGAGTTCCCGTACATCCCCACGCTTCCCGATCGGGCACTGCTCGAGAGCATAGTCTTCAATGACTCCGAACAGCTCCCGGGCCGGATAATCCGGGAGGACCGGCTCCTCTTCGACAGCACGAAAGACCAGACCGCCGCAATGGAGCAGGTATACATGGATTTCGTTGAACAGAATGCAGCTGGTTATGCACTGCATAAGGATTACGCCTCGGCCTTCATCGAAATGATGGGCCGGAAGCTCCCCGGCGTTAAAGTACTGAAGTGCCAGGTGACGGGGCCGGTCACGTTCGGAATGCAGGTCGTGGATGCAGGCAAGCGTCCCATCTATTACGATACCCAGCTGGCCGATGTCCTCTCCAAGATGATCGCCCTCAAGGCCCGGTGGTGTGAAAAGGCGATGCGGGAGAATACCGGCGTTTCTGATACGCTCGTTGTCTTAAACGAACCCTACCTCGCATCCCTCGGGTCGTCGGTTGTCCCGGTGGACAAGGAGACCGTCCGGGCCGGATGGGAGGATATTGCGTTGCTCGTTGACGGTGGCCTCGGGGTCCACTGCTGCTCGAACACTGACTGGGAATTTGTCATCAGCCTCAACCCGGCCGTTATCTCCATGGATGCATATGCAACGGCAAAAGAATTCCTGCTCTACGCGGATTCCATTGTTGCTTACATGGAGCGGGGCGGGGTCGTGGCATGGGGCATTGTTCCCGCGGACCATAAGCTCTTTGCAACCGAGACCGTGGACTCGCTCTACGAAAAGTATCTCGCGATCCGCACCCAGCTGGCGGCCAGGATGCCCGAAAAACTCTTCGATGCCCAGTCGCTCATCACCCCGAGCTGCGGCATACGCTTTGCCGACCGGCAGGGCTCGCTCGATATCATGGGAGCAGCAGCAGAGATCTCGCGGCGCATCCGGGCAAAAACAGCCTGATACCGAACACTTTGGAAAATACCATGACCGACCATCCGTTTACGATTGCACTCTCCGGCAAAGGAGGGACCGGCAAGACAACGATCAGCTCGCTCCTGGTCCGCTCGTTCATCGACCTCGGACATGCCCCGGTGCTCGCAGTCGACGCAGACCCGAATGCCAACCTGCACGAAGCGCTCGGCGTTGCTGTCAACGAGACGCTCGGGAGCATGCGGGAGGAAGCATTCTCCCGGAACATCCCACCCGGCATGAACCGGCACGATTATGTGCGGTACCGCTTCCGGCAGTCGCTTGTCGAGGCGAACGGTTTCGATCTCGTGGCCATGGGCCGGCCAGAAGGGAGCGGCTGCTACTGTTTTGCAAATGATCTCCTGTCGGAATGCATGCTCCAGCTCGAACGGGAGTATCACTTCATCGTCATCGACACCGAGGCGGGAATGGAGCACATAAGCAGAGGCACTATCGGTAAGCCCGACCTGCTCCTGATCGTGAGCGATCCCGGCGCACGGGGTCTCCGGACCATAGCCCGCATCCGTGAGATCGCAACCCAGCTCGGCCTTGAGAAGGAGAAGATCCACGTGGTCTTCAACCAGTACAAGACCGGGGCAGCGCCCATTGACATCGGCGAAGAGAATCCCATTGCCATTATCCCGGACGATCCGGCGGTCGAGAGTGCGGACCTTGCGGCAACACCGGTCTCGCTTATCCCGCCGGGCAGCCCGGCGCGGGTTGCGGTCCGGGAGCTGGCGGAGAAGATCCGGGATATGGCCAAAACGAATAAAAACTGAATTTTGATAATTTGGACTCTGTTGAAATCCTCTTTTTTTGTTTATTCGCTTTTTCTCTTCTAAATGTTAGGAGCGTGACCCCCTCTCTCCCCCAGAGGGGGAGATACGGGGTCACGCTCATTCAATATTGAAATGAAGAGAAAACCTGATTAAATCAGGATTTCCCGGCAAATCGTTTCTCATGCACTGACCTGTAAAGAATGTCGCAGCAATTCACCGTCTTTTTATGATATGCCAGCCTGATGATATGCTTATACAAACGGAATAACTGGCGGCACCGGATGACCCTCGCTGAAACCTGGAAACAATTCTTCTCTACCATCAATTTCAGGCTCTTCTCCATCTATCTGGCATTCACGCTTATCATTCCCATAATTACCATTATAGTTGAATATCTCATCACAAGCAACCCGTCATTCCGGACAAGCCTGCAGGTCAATTTGCAGGATTTTCATATTTACCAGCTCTTCACATCTTCCTTTGTCCACGTGAATTTCGCTCATTTTATCGGAAACGTGACCGCCTACCTGTTCATCATTATCTACGGACTGGTGCTTGCAACGGCCCTGAACCGGAAACGGCTGTACCTGGCGCTGACGAAAGTGATCGTTGTCGTATTCATCCTGTATGGCGCAGTCTTTGCCCTCCTGAACATGACAACCATGTTTTATGCCGGCCTTTCAGGGATCGATGCCGCGCTCTCCGGGGTATTATTCCTCTTCTGGCGGATGTACCTGGAAAAAATATCCGGCAAGAGCAGGAACGGGTATTATGGTGTCGTACTGGCCGGGGTCCTCCTGCTATGTGCGGGACTCACCGCCAGGTTCATGTCACTGTACCATGGCGTAAAGACCGGGATACTCTTCGACCTGCTGGTGATGATAGCGGGAGTGCTGGTGCTGTCCGTTTTCCTCTGCCGGCACCAGTTTGTTTCCCTGTACCGTGATCTCCGTCAATCCTCATGGTCATCCTGCCTGCTGACGTTTGCGATTATCGCGGTCTTTTTGTATTTCATCTGGAATATTTTCCCGGAACGTCTGGGAACCGCGACCCGGGGCGTGAGCGTATCCCTTCACCTGGGCGGCATCATCCTCGGCGTTCTCGTGGGATACCTTGTCATGGTGTTGCTGGAGCGGATCGCGTATTTTCATAAAGAAAAAGAGGTTTTTTTGAGATAGTTGCGGATGATATCCGGAAGAAGATATTGGGGATTTCTTTTACTCTGAATGGAAAAACCGGGGATTCTCTACAGGCCTGTTAATTGATTTGAAAAAATGCTTAGTGCAGGCTATCACCGTATTGACCCTGGCAGGAGTGGCAGTCCCTTTCAGGTAGCCTTACGCGATCTCTCAACCGGCTCTATTTCCTGCACAACTTTTCGCGACATATAACTGGCATAAATATCAGGGTAGATAAAAATTCCCGTCAGGTTCCCGTTTTCTTCCATGATCGACAGGGACTCACAGCGATCAGCCATCAAAAACAATTTCATCGAAAGCCCATTGCTCTCTCCCACTTCATTATGAAAGAGGGATGACTCGATATCCCTGCCACCAGCATAGCACTTTATCGGAGCGAATCCGGCAAGTTCTGGTCTTCCGACAACAAGGTACACAGAAACCCGTTTTGCCGCACGTGAAATATCACTGCTATATTTTTTCAAGAATTCTTCATCATCGCACAGAAGGATAATTTCTGATTTCGCCCTGTGCAAGATCATCCGGATCGGGTTATCCCGGGTCCAGTCAGTATACAGTTTATAGCCCTGCATGGGCGGTACGGGTGTTTCGGTTTCCAGGGCTTTCAGACGCTCATACAATCCTTCAAGAGACTTCACCGATTCCCGTTTCAGCCGCTCAAACGTTTGCATAACATCAACCGGCGAGTACCGCACCGGCGACTTACCCGAGGAGACAATAAACCCTTTCTGGGCGAGCGTAGTAAGCGTTTCATAGATCCTGCCACGGGGGATCTTTATCTGTTCATGAATTTCACGGGCACTTGCCACCCGCAATGCTGACAGGATCACGTATACTTTCGCTTCGTATTCACTCATCCCGATCTCTTTCATCTGCGAAAGTAACGAGTCATCAATCATGCTATCAGCTACTATATTCAGGAGCACTTTCTTAATATCTTCGTCATGGCGACTTAACAGGACATGAATCCAGCACCATTCAAACCATCGAAATGGACCCTTCTTTTTCTCATGCTTTCAGCAATGATGATTCTCATGGGAGGAGCAGCTGTTGCTCCGGCTCTGCCATTAATCAGCCAGGCATTTCCCGATGCATCAGATGCCGCCATATCCTTAATTGTAACCCTTCCCGCACTTGCAATTGCCATCACGGGCATATTCCTCGGGATGCTTTCGGACAGGATCGGCAAGATCAAGGTCCTTGCGGCCTCCGTTGCTGTCTTCACCATTGCTGGAAGTTCCGGATTTTACCTCAACTCCATACCAGCAATTTTTGTTGGCAGGTTCATTCTTGGGATCGGCATTGCCGGTATCATCTGCACGACATCTTCCCTGATTGTCAGTTATTACGATGGAATTACCCGTGCCAGGGTTCTCGGTTACCAGGCCGCTGCAATGGGCCTGGGGGTAGTAATTCTTGAAGTAGCCGGTGGACTCCTTGCCGGTATTTCCTGGCGTGCCGCGTTCCTGATTTACCTGCTTGGCGTTGTCATCTTCGCAGGGATTCTTGTAACAATGAAAGAGCCCGTGCGTCCAAACGTTGGAAAGAGAAGGGAAGCATCCGGTGAAAGCGGGGCAGCATCCGATGAATCCGTGGGAGCACTGTATGAAACATTCCCAGCCACCCCCCTTCTCATGGCATATATCACCCTGTTCATGGGTAACCTGCTGTTCTTCTTAATGCCTACAAAATTCCCCTACCTGATTGCACATATGGATGCGGCACGGATCATGGGTGAAAACACTGCGCTTACCGCCGGGATATTCCTGGGAATTTCGGGTTGTGCTTCAGCACTCCTGGGAATCTTTTACGGGAGGATTGCCTGGAGATTCCACCGGTACACCATCCTCACCATTTCCCTTCTCGGCTTTGGAACCGGCCTGTGCTGTCTTGGGTTTGCCACGTCGCTTGTCACCGTCGCGTTCGCGGTGATCATGATCGGTGTCGGCGAGGGCCTTCTGATGCCGACGATCCTGACCTGGATTGCCGCAATCACGCCGCAACAGTTCCTCGGGCGGGCAATGGGCGGGTTCTCAGTATCGTTAAACATCGGCCAGTTTGCTTCCGCACTTGCTGCAGTGCCCGTCATTGCCCTTGTTGCAACCTACAGCAATATGTTCCTTGCATTCGGATGTGTGGCGTTAGTGCTCGCTGTGCTGTATGTTGTCGTGCTGATAAAGGAAAAATATTATACTGTGCCTCTGGCAGCCCAGAATGACCTGCCCCTGGTATCCCAAAAATAACAGTGATTTTGGCCGGCATTCCTTTTCACGGGGTGTTGACCAAATTGGTCAGGGAAATGAACAGGGTATATTTTTTTGAATTAAAAAAGAGAGAGATATTGTCCCGGATCTTTACCGGCAGTCTTACAAAAACATTGCAACGGCAATCGTCGTTGTCCAGAGACCGTTCTTGTCTCCTTCCGCTGACTGGCATGTGTGTTTGGTCTTGATGATCTTCCCGCTGGCCTTGTAAGTCTGTTCCCGCTCAGACCACGCGGCATTGACATCGAACTCGATGCCGAGCGTTGTCGCAAGCATCGTTGCTGCAAGATCCTCGGCATACTCGCCGGTCTTCTGCTGCGTCTCGCCAAACCCGTGGTGCTCGGAGAGGTACCCGTACTCGTTCTCATCGGCTGGAAGCGCGAGGCCGATGGCTGATGAGACGAGCCGGTTAGGTTCATTGGTCTCGTTCCGTGCCATGACGCAGAACGTTATCCCGCCGGCCTTGAGGCCCCGGAGACCTTCCGCCCGGGAGATCTGTTTGCAGTTGGGCGGGAAGATACTCGAGACATACACCAGATTGCACTTCTCGATGCCGGCCTTTCGTAAAGCCAGCTCAAAGGATCCAAGCCGATCCTTGTGGACACCAACCCCTTTTGTGAAAAAAATCTTGGTCGGGACAAACATAGTTTTTAGATTGTCAGTATTTTTTTTTAAGGTTTGGGGAAAAAAGCACAGAACATGGAAGGAAAGAAGTCGAAAAGAGGGTATTTTTCCCGGGTCCCGCACCGGTTTTCCAAAAAACAGCCCGGCTGCCGGGATTCACGGACCAGGCATGCCCACCCGGTCCAGGATGCCCTGCAGCTGATCCATGGAATCGATGCAGAAATCAGCCCCGGCATAATTCCGGGTCCTTGAGAAGCGGTCCCCGTACCGGGCATAGACCGTGGTGATGCCCAGCTGTCTGCAGGGTTCAAGGTCACGTCGCGGGCTGTCCCCGATGATCAGTGTCTCGCAAAAATCAGATTTTAGCATCTCGAGCGCAAAGAGGAACGGCTCCCTTGCGGGTTTCTTCACCCGGACCATGTCGCAGGTGACCATGCCATCGAAGTACGGCAACAGCCCGGTCTTCTCAAGGCGCCGCGTTGCATCCCGGGAATGAGCATCAGTGACAATGCCCATGCGGTACCCATCCTCCCGCAACGATTCAAGCGTGGAGAGAACCCCCTCATACGGGGTGATGTGCCGGAGTTTGGCAGTCTCGTACAGCCGGCAGGATTCGGAATAGCGTCCATCATCCGGGATCTGCCGGTCCTTCATGTAATCGAGGATATTCTCGTGTGCCTCAAACCCCCGGATCGGCCGGAGAAAGTATTTGAAAAGGGTCTCTCCCTCATCCCTCCCAAGTAACCGTGTAACCTCCCGGCAGGAAAATATCTGTGCTTCCACCAGATCAAAGAGCGTATTGTCCATGTCGAAAAGGAGGGTCCTGATACGTTTTCCCAGCGGTTCTTGTTCCCGCAAATCCTGATTCACGCAGTACCATTCTCATCGGTAAACTAAAATGAGATCGTTTGAGGTAAGCGGCAATTGTCCTGCCCGCATCAGCGCGGGTTATTATTTCGCGGGTTGAAGCCGGCCGGGCGCCGGCATATCTGGGGGTACGTGAAGCGTTGCCTGCCGGATCATAATTCGCTGCCGGTAAAAGGGGACTTATGAGTGCTCGGGAAATGAGCGCTGAATTTTCATTTGCAATTAAACAGCCATTTATTCTTCAACGAAATCAGAGATAACCCGACGGATATCCTGCAGCTGTGACATGAAAAACTCATAGCTTACAAACATTTTTCCGGAAGAATCGACATGGAGAACCTGTAGCAGGGCGGAGTCGTGAATGCGGTCAAACCGGGTGATTTTCTGCTCGGATAAGTGTTTTCTCATTTTCCGGACTTTTGTCTGTTCATATACACTCAGGTTTTTAGGGCGACCGCGAGGCATAAAATTAAATTAACTGTTTACTATTA
The DNA here is from genome assembly GCF_963678795.1 of uncultured Methanoregula sp. Classification (NCBI taxonomy): domain Archaea; kingdom Methanobacteriati; phylum Methanobacteriota; class Methanomicrobia; order Methanomicrobiales; family Methanoregulaceae; genus Methanoregula; species uncultured Methanoregula sp. The sequence goes on from NZ_OY787453.1 coordinate 1,664,980, forward strand.
AAATGGTTGGGGTGAAAAAAGGATTTTCATCTCAGAAAGGAATCGGCAAGAGTGTTTCTGGATTTGCTGCTGTTACAGTTATTCGAGTATGAATCATTCTCCTCAATCCCGGGTGCAACCCCAACGAGAGCCGCATACCACCATGTTTTGTATTTTTTTGTTTCCGTGCAATATTCTCTGACGGCCGCAATGGCAACGTGGCACAATGTCCCTTACCGTACCAAAATAGCCAGGAATTTTTTTGGTTTTCTCATGGGGCATTTTTTTGCGTAGGGAAGCACAATACCAGTAAATACAAGAAACGAACATCATTGAACACAAAAGGTGCAGGAAGTTGGTTAAAGAAGATATGGGCCCGGTACTCGCAATTCTCGCCGGAGGGGTGCTCATAGCGATAGGGATCACATCGGCCTCGGTCCTTGTACCCTGGATACGGATACTCGTTGCCACCGGGGGTGTTGCAACTATCCTGCTGGGGATAGCCATGCTTTTTGGTCTTGCATACGGAAAGCCGCCAAAAACCGAGAAGCAGATAAAAAAGATCTGATATTTTTATTTTCCGGTGCCCGGCTCATATGTTATCCGGCAGGCAGCATTTCCAGGGAAGGCATTTCTGAACCCTCCAGACTTTCCGGCAGTCATCATCCCGGGTCCTGATGATACGGTGGGCGTACGGTGAATCGATAAGGGTGGCTTCCTGTTTGAGTGCTGCCTGGAATCCCGCTTCCGTCCCGGTAAACGTTGCAACCGTTTCCCACTGTATGAGATGCGACGCTTTGCCTGAACTGATCTTATAACAGATGCATGCCATACCAGCATCACTACTGTTCAGATGTTTCAGGATCATATAAAATTTGCGCCTGCATATAATTATCAGCCGATATCCGGAATGCTCTTTAAAAAAACGCTGATACCACGCCGGTCTGCATCCGGACCGGGCCTGACCGACCTCAAAGGTTTAACCTCCGGCAGCACCAATACAAAAATACACCCGGGCTGCCTCCATGGAAGAGACTTATCTCATCGAGATCCGCCTTGCACGAACCAAATGGCGGATCCGGAACACTATACTCGCCATTGCCGGTGCGTTCCATCTCGAACCCTACATGGAACGCCACCCCCACATCACCCTTTTTGGCCCGCTGGTCCTGCACCCTGGCACAACACCGGAAGATCTTCTCGATACAATCGGCAGGATTGCATGCGGATACGGGCCGGTCCCGTTCCTGTTCAACGGGTGGGAGATGCGGCAGGGTATGCACGGCAGCGTCATCGCGTTTGGCGTCATTCCCTCGAAAGCATTGAGAGACCTCTCCCGGGACCTGGCTGCTTCACTCTGCCCTGTTGCTGACAGCCTCAATGCATGGGACAAAGAGCCCGATGCGAAATGGTTTCACATAACGGTTGCCAACAAGCTCGAAACGGAGCAGGCTTCCTATTGTATCTCCCGGCTGGACTGGCAGGAACCCAAAAAAACAGCATACCATATTGAAAAAACAGGGTTTTTCGGACGAATCCTCATTGGCCTCAAAAAAATCCTGCACAGACATGACACCGGACACTTCCCCCCGCTTCTTCTGGACGGGACCGGCCTCCGGATTACCATTATGCAGAATGACGATATCCTTGCCGAGTACGATCTCCTGGAAAAACGCTGGATATATGGCGATCACAGCCACGACAGCAGGTCATGGCAGGAGACACTCGGGAATTACCGCCGTTTTATGGGCTTTGAACTCGGGGGTACCCGGAGTACTGACGAGGGGGATATCTTCGTTATTGCCGACATGCACCTTGGCCACGCCAATATCATCCGCTACTGTTCCCGCCCGTTCATCTTCTCTGACTGTGCCGAGATGGATTCGGTGCTGATACGAAACTGGAACTTTACCGTTGACGGGAACGCGGAGATCTACCACGTCGGCGACCTGCAGTACGGCAGAGATGCTCCCCCGGTTACAGGATATCTCCAGCAGCTGGGGGGCAGGGCCACATTCATAACCGGGAATCATGACGGGGAGATGCCCGGGTGGATGGAACATACCGAGCTCTCCTATCAAGGTACCCGTTTCTTCCTTGTTCACGATCCAAATAATGCACCCCCGGGTTTTGATGGATGGGTTATCCACGGCCACCACCATAACAACGAGCTCCGGTATTTCCCTTTCATGGATTTTGCAAACCGTCGGATAAATGTCAGCGTTGAAGTTATCGGATACGTGCCGGTCAGCCTCCGTGAGATTCTCTCCCGGATCCGTGAACACGAAAAGAGCGGGACAACGGGATCGCTACTACTCCGGTTCCCCCACGTGCTGCCGGAAGACACGCGAAAAGATCCCGGCCGGTAGCCCCGCCCGGACATAACATTTTTACATCTCCGTGATGCATCTCACTCCAGGGAGTAACGGCATCATGATCTTTGAACGTATTGTTTCCCGGGGTCTTGCACAGAATTCATTTTTCATAGGGTCGGGGCAGGTCGCCGCAGTGATCGATCCCCGGAGGGACTGCGGGATTTACCTTGACCTTGCAGAGCAGCACGAGTGCGTGATCACGCACATCTTCGAGACACACCGGAACGAGGATTATGTATCCGGGTCTGCTGAACTCAGCGGGCGGTGCGGTGCCGAAATCTGCCACGGGAGCCGCATGGACTTCACATACGGAAGACCGGCACATGATGGCGACCATTTCACTATCGGGACTCTGGAGATAACGGTACTCGAGACACCGGGGCACACGGAAGAGAGCATCTCGCTCGTTGTCCGGGACCGGGATGTCTCGGACCAGCCCTACATGGTCTTCTGCGGGGACACGCTCTTTTCCGGGGATATTGCCCGGACAGATTTTTTCGGACCGGCAAGAAAAGCGGAGATGGCAGAGAAGATCTTTTGTTCCATCACGGAAAAACTTCTCCCGCTTGGCGATGGGGTGATCGTCTGCCCGGCCCACGGCGCAGGATCGATCTGCGGCGGAGAGATCGCGGATCACCCGTTTACCACTATCGGATACGAGAGAAAGACAAACCCGGTCCTTCTGCTCGGGAAAGAGGGGTTTGTTGCCAAAAGGATCACTGAATCCCCGTATCTCCCCCCGTATTTCCGGACCATGGAACACTACAACCGGGTGGGTGCCCCGCTGCTGCCAAGGGATCCCCGTCTCCTCCCGCTCACCGTCATGGAGGTGAACGAATACCGCAAAACCGGCTGCCTGGTGATCGATATCCGCGCTCCCACCAGTTTCGGGGCCGGGCATATACCTGAAAGCCTCTCGCTCTGGCGCGACGGGATCTCCGCGTTCCTTGGCTGGTTCGCCGATTACAAAAAACCGATCGTTCTCGTCGACGATTTCAACCAGAACCTTGAGGAAGTATACCGCCATTTGATCCGGCTCGGGTACGATAACACTGCCGGCTTCCTGGCCGGGGGCTTTCCCGCATGGACACGGGCTGCGAAGGAGATCAGCACTCTCCCGACGTGCTCGGTTCACTATCTCAAAAAGCACCTGGAATCCGCGACCCCGTTTCTCCTTGACGTCAGGGATATCAGGAACCGACGTACTGCCGGTTTTATCCGGGGATCGGATCACATCTATGCAGGGGAGGTCCCGCAGTACCTTGACCGTATCCCGAGAGATGAACCGGTATTCGTGTACTGCGACGCGGGATACAAGGGAAGCCTTGCAGCAAGTTTCCTTGCCGCACAGAACTACCGCAACGTCACGAACGTCCTTGGGGGTATGACGGCCTGGAAACAGGCCGGGTTCCGGATTGAGAAAGGGTGATCGTTCATTTTTTTCACGCAGGATTTAACAAGGTTTATCTGGTTCTATTGGTCATGCAGATTGTTGTGATTGTATGGAGATCATCAAGATCCCGCGGATGGAAAAACAGGAATACGATAAGCTGATTGAGAAAGGCTACGTCTGCCGGATCGCGTTCCAGGGTGAGAAGTACCCGTACATCGCCCCGTTCCTCTACGTCTTTGACGGCTCATTCATGTATTTTCTCTCGACGAAATACGGCAAGAAACTAGAGTACTTCCGGAAAAGCCCGTATGTGTCCGTAGAGATAGAGAAATACACAAAAGATCTCTCATCGTACACGTTTGTCACACTCCAGGGATACCTTGAGGAAGTCCAAGATTCCATTGAGAAGAAGATCATCAGGGAAAAGTTCGTGGACCTTATTGTTGAACGCAATCTCTCGTGCAATATCATGGCGGCGCTCGGCCACTCCCCAACGGAAGCTCCGGTTGCCATAGCCGAAGAGGAGCGTTCCCTGGTCTGGAAACTGGTCGGGGTCAAGGACCTGGTTGCCCTGAAAAATCTCTGAACTTTTTTTTGGGCCCGGGGAATGAACAACGTTCCGGACAGAACACCAGCGTTTGTGAACCCGGCGGGTTATTCCGCTGCGTTTATGCAGCTGGCCGGACCAGACTTCATTGGGAAAATCACTATCCATGCAGGCCGAACCATTCCTCATCGTTACCGGGACGGGAATCCTCGTAATAATCATATCAATGGCACTCGACCGGGTCTGGGCCGGTGTAACCCCGGTGAGGGGAATCTATTATTGCATCCGGGCTCCCGGCATTGTTCTCCATGAATGCTCCCACATCCTTGGTTGCTTCATCACCGGTGCGAAGATTCAGAACATTGTCTTCTTCTCAAAAGAGGGCGGTTCGGTTACGTATACCCGCCCGCTCATTCCATGGTTCGGTGATGTCATCATCTCAACGGCCCCGCTCTTCTGCATCCCGCTCATCCTCTCGGGAGTGACCTGGGGCTTTGCCACGTACCTCGGCTGCACGTTCCCGACATTTCCTGATACGCTCTCTGCCGGTACCGTGCAGATGGCGGGAGCCGGGATTATCAGCCTCTTTACCGCTAATCTCGTATACCGGCAGAATCCATGGTTCCTGCTTTACCTGTACCTCACGGTAAGTCTCGTGCTCTCGGTTGCCCCAAGCCCCCAGGATCTCCGGAATGCAGCCATCGGGATCTTCATTATCGCCATTGCCGGCATCCTGGTCTTCTGGAGCAATATCCCGTGGCTGGTCACCGCAGCCATGGAGATCACCCGCATTGCCGGTCTTGGCTTTACTACGGGGCTGGTATTCGGGCTCATCGCGCTTGCCTGCTCGCTTCCCCTTATCGTGTGGTATGCATATACCCGGATCCGGTAAGCCGGGCAAAATCGATCAGATCGGTATTAATTGATCTGAAAGGCTACATTTCTGCACCCATGGTACGTGAATTATCCGGAGAGCCCGCAAACGAAGCTGAGAACGGTGTACGTCTCACGCCGGTGATGAAACAGTACCTGGAGCTCAAGGAGAAATATCCCGATACCATTGTCCTCTTCCGGATAGGGGATTTCTACGAGACCTTCAATGAAGACGCAGAACTCATCTCCCGTGAGCTCGAGATCGTGCTCACGTCGCGATCCCGGATCGGTGATAACCGCATCCCGCTTGCCGGTGTCCCGTACCACGCAGCCGACGGGTACATTGCAAAACTGGTAAGCCGGGGGTTCAGGGTAGCGGTCTGCGAACAGGTGGAAGACCCCAAAACCGCAAAAGGTATCGTGAAGCGGGAGATCGTGCGGGTTATCACACCAGGTACCGTTATCGATTCCTCGATGCTTCCATCCGCTGCGGCAACCTACCTTATGGCTATCTGTCCCGATGCGCAGGCAAAGGATTGGGGCCTTGCACTCCTGGATATCTCGACCGGTGAATTCTTTGTGGCCCGTACCGGGCATGACCCGGGTCTCCAGAATATCCTCTCCGAGATCGCACGCTACCATCCGGCCGAGTGCATCGTGCCACAGGGGTCGGGGCCGGAACTCCGCGATCGTCTGCAGGAACGGGGTGTTGTGGTCACACCGTTCCGGGACAACGCATTTATCGAAGCGGAAGCCCGCCGCTCGCTTACCGGCCATTTCCGCGTGGCCTCCCTTGCCGGTTACGGGTGCGATGACTGCCCTGCGGCGATCGGGGCCGCGGGAGCTGCCCTGACCTATGCAAAGGAGACACAGTTCTCTCCCCTTACGCATATCAGCAGTCTCTCGATGAGGTCCGCCACCGACAGTATGATGCTCGATGCCATCACGCTGCGCAATCTCGAGATAAAGGAGAGCATCCGGGGGGGCAGCCGGGGCTCAACGCTCGTCTCGTCGCTTGACCTGACAAAAACACCGATGGGAAGCAGGCTCATGAGCCGCACCATCTGCAGGCCCCTCACGGATATTGCCCTGATCAACCTGCGGCTGGATGGCGTGGAATTCCTTGCCGGTCATACCGCTCTTCGCCTTGCCTTACGCTCTGACCTCTCCCGTTGTTCCGATATCGAGCGGATAGCTGCCCGTATAGCGTATGGGAATGCCGGCCCCCGCGACCTGCTCGCGCTTGCCGAGACCCTGTCATCCCTGCCCGGTCTCCGTTCAACGCTGGAAGGTGCCGGGAGATCTGCGTTGCCGTCTATCCTGGGAGATGCACTGGCCGGGATCCGGGAAATGCCCCAGACCATCGATCTCATCCGCAGAGCCATCATTGACGATCCCCCGGCCATTGCCCGGAACGGGGGTGTTATCCGCCCGGGATTTTCCGGGGAACTTGACGGTATCCGGGGAGTGCTCCATTCAGGAAAGGACTGGATCGTTGAACTCCAGACGCAGGAGCGGGAGAAGACCGGGATCAAGTCGCTCAAGATTGGGTACAACCGGATCTTCGGCTATTACATTGATGTCAGCCGGCCCAATCTTGCCCTTGTTCCTGCCCACTACGAGCGCAAGCAGACCACCGCAACCGGCGAGCGCTACACCCTGCCCGAGCTGCGGCAGAAAGAAGCGCTCATCACAAACGCGGATGAGCGCGTGCTTGCCCTCGAACGGGAACTCTATACGGGGCTCATTGCAAAACTCCGGGAAGAGATCCCCTCCCTCCAGGCCATTGCAGGGGGAGTTGCCGTGCTGGATGTATCCGCGGCACTCGCGGAAGTGGCACAGAAGCGGGACTATGTCCGGCCCCAGCTTAACGATTCCGACACGCTCGTTATCCGTGACGGTCGCCACCCGGTTGTGGAACAGGGGGTCCGCGGGGGGTTTGTACCCAACGATGCCGAGCTCTCCGGCAGCCGGACCCAGATCATGATTATCACCGGCGCCAACATGGCGGGTAAATCCACCTTCATGCGCTCGGTTGCCCTCACCTGCATTATGGCGCAGGCCGGCAGTTTTGTCCCGGCCCGGCATGCGAGCATCGGCATCATCGACCGGATCTTCACCCGCGTAGGGGCGTTTGACGACCTTGCAAGCGGCCAGAGCACGTTCTTTGTCGAGATGCTCGAACTCGCCAATATCCTCAACAACATCACGCCAAGAAGCCTCGTTATACTCGACGAGATTGGGCGGGGCACGAGCACAGCGGACGGGAGTTCGATTGCAAAAGCGGTGCTCGAGTTCCTGCACGGGAAGACAGCATCCGGGCCAAAGACCCTTTTTGCCACGCACTTTCACGAGCTCATCGCCATGGAAGAGAACCTGAAGCGGGTGAAAAATTACCATTTTGCGGTCAGGGAGACAAAGGAGGACGTGGTCTTCCTCCGCAAGCTCATTCCCGGTGCAACGGACAAGAGTTATGGTATCCACGTTGCCCGTCTGGCGGGTATACCAAAGAAAGTGACCGACCGGGCAGAAGTCCTTCTCGATGAAGACAGGAACCGTCCGACACCCGCCGGGATACGCCCCCAGCGCTACACCCAGATCCTGCTTGTCGATGATCACGAGCCAAAGGAAGTTCCGGCACTCCGCCACCCGGTTCTGGACGAGCTGGAACAACTCAACCCGGACGAGATGACACCCATGCAGGCGCTTTCGGCTCTTGCAGAACTCAAGAGAGCACTCACTTCCCGTAAAGGCTGACCATGGATCCGAAAAACCCCGCCCCGGTAATCCGCGTTCTCGACACGGCAACAGTCAACAAGATAGCTGCCGGCGAAGTTGTGGACCGGCCGGCTTCGGTGATGAAAGAGCTCATCGAGAACGCTATCGATGCAGGTGCCCGGACTATCCGCATCGGGATCACCTCTTCCGATGGCGGAATAACCACAATCCGTGTAACCGATGACGGCTGGGGTATGCTGCCCTCCGATGCACTTCTCGCATTCACGCAGCATGCCACGAGCAAGATCGTCACCATCGATGATCTCAATCACATTGCAACGCTCGGCTTTCGGGGAGAAGCGCTTGCCAGTATCGCTGCAGTCTCGCGGGTAACGCTTCTCACAAAACCAAAGGGAAGCGGCACTGCAGCAGGCACAAAGATTGTGGTATATGGGGGAAAAGTCCTGGAGCAGCAGGAGACCGGTACTCCGGAAGGAACAACTATTCTTGTCGAGGAACTCTTCTTCAACACGCCAGCCCGGAAAAAGTTCTTAAAAAGCCTCAACACCGAACTTGCCCACATTCACACGGTCCTCGAGGGTATCTGTCTTGCATGGCCGCAGATATCGTTCCGGTTCTTTTACAACGAACGCGAGCAGCTGGTGACCGACCGCTCGGAACATGCTCTTGATACCATTGCCAGGATTTACGGCAGCGAACTCGCACGGATGCTGATTCAGGTCAGCCATTCTGAACCATTCGTGAAGATCAGCGGCTACATTGCACCGCCTTCCCTTGCCCGCAAGGACACCTCCCGGCTGATCGTTGCCATCAACCGGCGCTATGTGTCATCCCCCCTCATCAGCAATGCGGTAAAGGAAGGCTACGGCACCCTGCTGCCCCGGGACCGGATACCGGTTGCCTTCCTCACGCTTGCGATCGATACAGCGCTTGTTGATGTGAACGTGCACCCCACAAAAAAAGAAGTCCGGCTCTCCCGGGAGAACGAGATCCGGGAGACCGTCCGGAACGCAGTTAATACAGCACTGCTCAGCCGTGACCTGATCCCGGCTGCCGCAGCACCGGAGCAGCTCATGGAATGCCTGATACCGGCTATGGAAGAACCGGTTATTCATGAATATCAGGGGGGTGAGACCCTCCCCGATGGGGTTTTCGAATCTACACATATCGGAACGCTCTCATCCGACCAGCACCTCCGCCAGACTGAACTTCCGACGGGCTCCCCGGGAACCCTGCCGAAGATTCCCGCGATGGAAGTAATCGGGGAGTTTGGCGGCATCTACATCCTTGCGCGGACCAGCACTGATGAACTCGTAATCATCGACCAGCACGCGGCCCATGAACGGATTCTCTATGAGCAGGTGGCACGGCAGGATCCCGGGCACCAGTCACAGGAACTCATCGCGCCGGTCATTCTTCACCGCACCCCCCGGGATACCGCAGTCATCCGCGATCTCCTGCCCGCCCTTGCCCGGGAAGGATTTGTTCTCGAAGATTTCGGCAGGGACACATTCCTTGTCCGGGCTATCCCGGTCGTTCTTGGCAGGACGGAAGGGACCGGAATTATTGATGAGATCATCAGCGATCTTGTCAGTCCGGATTCTGCCAGATCTGTCACCAACCGGGAGCGGCTCACCCGGATCATTGCGTGCCGGGGGGCCATCAAGGCCGGAACTGTACTGACCCGTGAGCAGTGCCAGCGGGTAATAGACCAGCTGCGCCTGACAACAAGCCCGTTCACCTGCCCCCATGGCCGTCCGACCATCATCCGTTTCACCCGTGAAGATCTCGACGCGATGTTCAAGCGGATTTGAATCGGTTACGTATTCCGGAAAGAGAGAGGAATTAAATGGCTGGTATATGCAGTGTCTCACCTCATTGAGGAGAAGATGTTGCACACACCCGGGCCAATAGAAATCCGCTGAAATAATAAACTAAAATCAGGATTATTTTCAAGTATTGTGTTTTTTGTCACAACCTGAACAATTATTATTCCCGTCAATCCACAAGAGAGGGAACAACTCCAGCAGGCCCGGGGGAAACTCATGCAAAGAACCGATCAGATGAAACTCACTGATAGCGATCCTTCACCGGTGTATGATACTACCGATATTGGCATTGCACAGTTCCGGCAGATGGTTATCGAGAATTATCGAAACCATGGCCGTAACATGCAATGGAGGGAGACAACAGATCCATACCAGATCCTTGTCTCCGAGATCATGCTCCAGCAGACTCAGGTCGAGCGGGTTAAGGTCAAATTCCCTGAATTCATCGCAGCATTCCCGGACTTTAAAGCACTGGCCGGAGCCCCGCTGACGGCAATCCTTTCGGCATGGCAGGGCATGGGCTACAACCGCCGGGCCATTGCTCTCCAGAAATGTGCTGCAAGGGTCATGACAGAATACGGGGGCACGCTTCCATCTGATCCCGTCGAACTCGCAACCTTCCCGGGTATAGGTGATGCAACCGCATCGTCCATCTGTGCCTTTGCCTTCAACCTGCCGGTAGTTTTTATCGAGACCAATATCCGGCGGGTCTTCATCCACTATTTCTTTTCGGATTCTGCAAAGGTCAGCGATGCTGAAATCCTCACGCTTGTCAAGAAAGCAATCTGGACGGATAATCCCCGGGTCTGGTACTGGGCGCTTATGGATCTCGGAACCGTGCTCAAGAAGACGGTATCAAACCCGAACCGCCGCAGCGTGCATTACACAAAACAGTCCGCCTTCGAAGGTTCCGACCGGAAGATCCGTGGGGAGATCTTACGGTGCCTCCTTCCGGGCAACGGGATGACCCGTGAAGAGATCCTGGGATCGTTTCCGGAAGATCCGTCCCGCATTTCCGGGATCCTTGAGGGTCTTGAACGGGATGGGTTCATCGTTCCCGACGGGAACCGGATCCGGCTTTCTTCATGACGGCCGGCCCCCGGTCTTTTCACCGCTGAACCGCTTTTATAATTTATATGGTATCACCAAACAGTTGATAAGAGAGCATTATCCATACACGATCAGGACAGCGTACGATCGTTATGGCAGATATCAGCAGCATTCCAGATGATGTGAAATGGAAACTCGCATCCGGCTATGCAGCCCGGCTCCCTGCACTGTATGATGCCGCATTCCGGGATGTCGTTGGGAAGAGGTACAATGAGATCGAGCAGGTCATCTGGATGGAACTATCCCGCACAGCATTCGATCTCGCCCATACCCTCTCCCTCCCGGTGGGAACTGCCGAAGATCTCGCGGAGACCCTGCGGACAGTAATGATCGTCCTTTTCGGCCCCGGTTTTAAGAGCGAAAGCATAAGGGTTGCGGAAGACCGGGCAGTGATTGTCATTAAACGCTGCCCGTTTGCCGATGAAGGTGCTGCTCTCGGGGCTGGCGGAACCAATACATTCCGCAAGTGCATGGCCCTGACACTGATGACCGTCCCGCATCTCAACAAGAACTATACGGCACGGTTCGTCCGGAGCATGTGCGGTGAGGGCGACCGCCAGTGCGAGATAAAAATCGGTGTGAGCGGAGATCTGGATAAAAAATCCCTTTAACCTCGATACATTTTTCACTGTTTGAGATAGTATCCTGCAGCCATGAAGATCAGCCCGAGATAAAACATAATGGCAAACGGGAGGGTGAACCCGAAGTTGATCGTATCCAGTCGTTTTAGATCCTGGATGAATATCATTGCAAACCCGAGAACGAACAAACCGATGCTGAGTTGTGCTTTTTTAACTTTATCCATATTTTCCAATCCGGGTAAAAATATGCAACCCTGCTGGAAAAAGATTGCGGAGTTCCTTGGGATTGGTTATCATCCGGGCGAATCGTGCCGGTTTTAGTTCTGCGGCACGATAAACCGGTACCCCCCGGGAGGGATGCGGATCTCAAACCGGACACCTTTTCCCGGTTCACCGGTCTCATCAAGTGTGATGGAGGTGATCGTGAGGATCTCGCGGGATAAAAAGAGACCAAGACCGGTATTTTTCCCAAATCCCCGCTGAAAAAGATGCTGTTTATCCTCAAAGGATATCCCGGTACCATTATCGGTATAGGTAATCAAGGCTCCATGGTCAGTCTCCTCGAACGAGAAACCGATGGCGGTTACATGATCTCCATGGCGTACCGAGTTCTCCATGAGATTGTAAAAAACCTTCTCGATCAGGGCATCGGCAAAGACCTCGATCTGCGGAATCTGAACCGTAACCGTAATCGTGCCGGCGGTACTCAGCTGCCCTTTTGCCATCTGGATCATCTGGTGTACGTTCTTCCAGGAAGGTATGCTTGCACCCAGATCCTGATAATCCCGGGTGAAGACAATCTGCCGTTCAATTGTCTGGGCTGACCGTATCTCCTTCTCGATGAACTCCTGCATCCTGACCGGGTCTTTGAGGTGTCCCTGTGAGATCTTGAGATACCCCATCAGGATCATGAGCTGGTTGAGAATGTCATGCCGCGTGATTGACGAGAGCATGGTAAGTCTTTTATTCAGGTTCCGGATTGAGACTTCGATCCGTTTCCGCTCGGTGATATCCCGTATGATGCCGACAATGAACTCCCGGCCGGATGAGTCCGTGTAATAGGTTTTCTTGAGGGTGACCGTGTAATCCCGTCCGTTCAGGTTCATTAAGGTGGATTCCGTCTCGTGAGAAGATTTTGTCATAAAGACGGTTTCATCGGCCTCGAAAAACTGCCTGGACTGTTCTTCCGGGAAAAAATCATACGCGGTTTTGCCGATAAGATCTTCGCGGGATCGCCCGACCATCCGGCAGAAGCCGTCATTTACCAGGATCCAGTGGTGGCTCCGGTCCTTGACAAAGACCGGGTCCCCGATAGCGTTGATGATGGTATCAAGGTTTTTGCGGGATTCCACTTCCAGTTCGAGTTTCAGTTTCTCTTCCTGGACACGCCGCTCGTTTATACTGTTATGGAGGATAATGCAGAAGACACCGACCGCGATCGTTGTCATAATGATCATGGGAAAGGCAACGTTGACAGTTACCGCCATTACGGTCTCAATTGAGTCTCCGGAAAGGATCCTGACAACAAGTGCAATTGCAGAGATAACCGATTCCACGATTGCAGTTATGATAACAGCTTTTTTTGTTGAAACCAGATCCTGGTTGCTGTAATAATAGATGAGGCCCCCGATTATTCCTGCCACGAGCGGCCCGATTGCAACAGCGTAAACGTTTGTTCCGCCAATAGAGAGACGGTAAATAAAACCAATTATGCCTGCGCCCAGGCCAACATACGGTCCGCAGGCAAGACCCGCTGCGAGAGGTCCGAAATCCCGGATGTTCACGGTGGCGGTGTAAAAAGTGATACCGCTGCTCATCCCGTATACCGAGAGAAGACCAAAAACAACTGCAAGAAATGCCTGGAGCGCCCAGGATGCCCGGTGCTCAAGAATTTGTGTATAAAAACTGCTCTTCGAAAAGAGGTAGGCAAAAAGGAAGACAACGCAGGCCATCTGGAAGAGGAGCATAAATTCCTCGAAGAGGGTCACTGCCATGTAATGAGATGATTCAGAAACCGTATAAATGTTTTGTCAAAAAAAGCACACAATTCAGGGGGTTTTTTAGTTTTGTGTCACAATTTGGATTTTAAGCAGAAAATATCAAACAGGAAACCGAAAAGATACGCCCCGGCCGGGACTTGAACCCGGGTCAAAAGCTCCGCAGGCTTCTAGGATGTCCACTACCCCACCGGGACGCGGGATTACTGCCTGCCTTACTTAAATCGTTCTCATCGCATAAATACCTCACCGTATTCCGGAAAATCTCCCCGATAATAGGATTACGGGGCAGGCGTGGGAGTTTCCGTAATTTTCAGCGAGTTTGGCCCGAAATCCGAGGGGTATTTACATTCAGTTCCGACAAAGGTCACGTTATCCTCAAAATTTCCAACGGGTTTAACCCAGATACCGATGGTGCCGGAGAGTTTGTACCCTGAAGTTTCTATGAGCAGATCATCGGGTTTTGTGACTTTTATGGTCTTACTCAGGTATTGTCCGTACCCTCTGCCAAAACCATCCTCGGTATATATTGTTCCGGTAGTCCTGTTTCTGATGGTAATATCCAGGAACGAGACGGGATCCACATTGGAATATGAGGTTGAGTCTGCCTGACCGGTATATTTATGACGAGTCTGTACGGATCCTGATACATAAGATACTTCAGAGAGAGAATAGGTGATATACATCGGAGGATTCTTCAGATAGAACGTTTCTGCACTTTTTTTGATCTCAGTATAGGAATTTATGTTGTTCGTGGTGATAAGACATACCCGATCCTCGGGGGGGGGGGTTGCCCGGGTCCAGGAACGATAATTCAATGTCGGGGTTACCTGCGTGGGGAAGGGTGTGGCAGGAGTGAGTAAATTCCCGGCCGTCATGGGATCTATCGTAACAGACGGATTTGCAGGAGTTTGCTGGAAAACGGTTGAATTCTCATCAATAATCTGGGAAACAGTTGAAGCATCGGGATGTATCTGGGCGGGTTCTGTGGGTGGTGCAATACAACCGGACATAGCGCTGATGAGTACTATCACCAGAATGAACTGCGCATGCACATAACGACCCTTCATTAGACAGTTTAAGTCGCACCCGCCTATTAAATATTTTTCTCCGGAACCGGAAATTATTCTGTATTTCTATAAATCACCTGATAATAATGCAAATTTAAGGAGTATTTCCAAAGATGAAAAACATCCTTTGGGACAGGATCAAAAGATACTGATGCAGGAATATAATTCCGGTCAGATCTGACCGCCGGATACGATAAATATTATTCAGTCCAGAAAAAGGAAGTCAACAGAATTGATGGGATAACCGGATAATATACAGAGGGTAAGAACGTTTTAATTTATCCCGGATGCCGGTAACCGTGAAGGTATATTGTATGGAATTTGGGCTCTGTTGAAATCCTCTTTTTCCTTTTATTCGCTTATTTTCTTCTAAATGTAAGGTGTGTGACCCCCTCTCTCCCCCATAGGGGAAACAGCCCAAGGGGAGCATCCCCTTGACCCCCCCTTCCGTTTTTTTTAAGTTTTATTCAACCATCTGAGTGAATATCATTCCTAGGGGATGCCTCTGGCATGCGGGGGCAGAAGCATGATGTGCCGGAGCCCCCAAGAGCAACTGTTTGATTCTCTTAAGGATTTCAACAGAGCTGGAATTTGCATTTATCGTTGTGCACGGATTTAAAATTTCTTTACCGTATCTTATAGGATAAATATTTTTAGTATTTACTATACACACCAACAATACATATTTTTAGTATTCTTCGCTAATCAGTAATAGAATGGTATTGGGTGTCTGTTCGCACTGATATAATATTGCTGACCCGCCGGTCTGCAGGTGTATTCACTTTCCCATCCTATTAATAAAGAACTACGAACGAAACATAGACGACAGATGGAGTTTGGCAAATGGCATCTTATGGAAAACTATCCTGTATTTTATTGATTCTCTGCGCATGTCTGACAGCTCCCGTTATGGCTGGGACGAAATACACTGCAGGGAGCCCGGAGCTTTCAGCGTATATATCAGGGGCGAATGAAGTTACCCCGGGAAAAGACGTATCACTCACGATGGTTATTCAGAATACCGGGCTCAACGAATTTAAATTCATTAATTCCGGTATTGTAGATCGTGACGATCTTCCCAACACGGCAAAATTCCTCACAGTTACCCTCAATCCGGGCGATGCACCTATTATCATAAAATCAGATCCGCAGATGGTCGGCGATCTGAAAGGAGGGTATAATGCAAACGCCATATTTTCCATCAAGGTGAAAACTGATGCCGCTGCCGGGACATACCAGATTCCGATTTCCCTGAATTATACCTACCTGTACCAGGCTGACCAGCTTGGCGTTGATACCATGCAGTACCGGTACAAGACGGTTACTCAAAATCTCACAGCACCCATAAAGATCAA
The DNA here is from genome assembly GCF_963678795.1 of uncultured Methanoregula sp. Taxonomy (NCBI): domain Archaea; kingdom Methanobacteriati; phylum Methanobacteriota; class Methanomicrobia; order Methanomicrobiales; family Methanoregulaceae; genus Methanoregula; species uncultured Methanoregula sp. Next base: position 1,680,828 of record NZ_OY787453.1, read on the forward strand.
ACCGGATGTCTCGATAGATGTACTCTCGGCAACACCCGAGCATCTCAATGTGGGAACTGAAGGCTACCTCAATATGAAGATCCAGAATACAGGTTCTGAATATGGTACAAAATCCATAGTAAAGATACTCAGGAGCGGCAACAGTCCAATCGTACCAACGGACAGCAGCGTATATATCGGGGATTTCCCCCCGGGAAGCATTGTTGACTGCCGTTATAAAGTGGCTGTTTCATCAGATGCCGAACACCAGACTTACCCGGTAGATGTTGTCGTATTGTATCAGAACAAAGAAGGCGATTTTGTTACATCCCGCAGTGACACCATCGGTGTTCCCGTTGGCGGAAAAGCGGATTTCAAGATCATTTCAGCACCTCCCGAGATGAACCCCGGCAACAAGAAAGTAATAACCGTAGATTTCAAAAATACCGGTGAAACAACCGTATATAGTGCACAGGCCCGTATCAGTGCGGTGGATCCGTTTACCAGCAATGATGATGTTGCATATCTTGGCGATCTCAAACCCGGCCAGGTGGCAAACGCTTCCTATATTATAAGTATCGACCGGAGTGCCACAATAAAAGAGTACGGGATTGATTCAGAAATCCGGTACCGGGATGCCCTCGATAATACCTACGTCTCGGACACGATGAAAGTAAAAATCAACGTCACCAGCCCTGCCGGCATCATGACGTTATTATCCAACCCGATATACCTTTCAATACTGGTTGCCGTGATCATAGGTATTATCTATGCAGTCTACCACTTCCGGAAGAAGCAGTGAAGCCATAAGGAACAGACAAATTCTTTTTTGCATTTGCCAGAACGGTCCTGAATGAGTTAACGGAACAGAAGACAGATTCTCCATTTTCTCCGGTATCCGGCCCGGGCAGGTTCAGTAACAACGGTGACCGCGATACAGGTATGCAGGATCTGCCCGGCCTAGGGACGCAAGGCTGATTCCGGGATTTTTCAACCTGAATCCGATTTTCAAAAATGTTAAATATCGAAGGCCCAAACAGATTATGCAAATTAAATAGGGTTAAATCAAAATATCTTTAATAACTGCCGGGAATGTTCTGGTGATCTTACGAAGAATGAACTGATTCTTTTTACGGATTCGGATTCTTTTCATGTGTCCTTATCGCAGAGCATTATACCCGGTCATACCCGGGAAATATACGATACCCTGAAAGCACGGATAAGGGAACTGATTTTTCATGGATATGCCCGGAGCAATGCCCTCATCGGGAGATCATCGCGTATCCTGTCAACAACCGGTATGTCAGGACACCCGCAGAACCGGATGCCGGCAGATGGTGAAGTGAGCCGGATTGGAGCAGTCCGGCTTGTTCCAGGAAAGGAAAACCCATGAGGATTCCACGGGTAGTTGTTGCCGGGACCCACAGCGGGTGCGGGAAGACCACCGTGGCAAGCGGGATCATGGCAGCTCTTACCGCCCGGGGCATGAAAGTCCAGCCATTCAAGGTAGGACCGGACTTCATCGACCCGTCCCATCATACGAAAGTCTGTGGCAGACCGTCAAGAAACCTGGATCCGTTTATGATGGGCGAGAGCGGCTGCTTCACCACGTTCCTTGTCGCGTCCCGGGGCGCGGATATTGCCGTCATCGAAGGCGTCATGGGAGTGTTTGACGGGGTTGATGGATCAGACCTTGCCAGTACCGCCCACGTTGCCCGGATCCTGGATGCGCCGGTTCTCCTTGTCATCGATGCAAAAGGGATGTCGCGGAGCATTCATGCACTCATCAAAGGCTTCATGGAATATGACCCGACAATCAAAATTGCCGGTGTCATTATAAACCGGATCGGGAGCACACGCCATAAGGAGATGATCGCTTCATCCCTTGCAACTCCTGCGCTGGGCTGGATATCCCGGAGCGAAAATATTGTCGTGAAGAGCCGGCACCTGGGCCTTTTCATGGCGCACGAGTCCGACACTACTCAAACTACCGGTTCCCTGATCGAAGAGTCCTGCAATCTGGATGAAATAACCGCAATTGCACAGAGTGCACCGCCATTGTGTACAAATCCGGAGTCAGCTCCCCACGCTCCCGACCGTGCAAGGATCGGTGTTGCAATGGACAATGCATTCTGTTTTTATTACCAGAATAACCTGGATCGCCTCCGCAAGGCCGGATCAGAACTCATCTTTTTCAGCCCGATCCAGGATTCCCTCCCGGAGGTTGACGGCGTATACCTCGGGGGAGGATATCCGGAATTACATCTCCCCCTGCTTGAATCTTCTCCCTGTACAAAAGAGCTTAAAAAAGCCGCGGAGAGCGGGATACCTATCTATGCCGAATGTGGCGGACTGATGTACCTGACCCGGGAGATACAGGCCGAAAAGACCTACCGGATGGCCGGCATACTACCGGCCGATGCGGAGATGACCGGGCGCATCCAGGCGCTGGGGTACGTCAAAGGGGACATTGCAACCGACCGCTCGGTCTTCTCAATACACCAGGAAGTTGTTGGACACGAGTTCCATTATTCCCGGGTCCTCCCTGACCGTGATGTACAGTACGCATACCGGTTAACCCGGGGAAAAGGAATTGATGCGGGACAGGACGGGATGTTCTCATCCCGGGTCCTGGGATGTTACACCCATGCATATTTTTCAGGAACCTTTGCCGATGAGTTAGTCGGGGCAGCCTGCCGGAATTCCCGCTCCTGATTCTGGTGCACTTTCTTGTTTTTTTTTAAATCCTCACAAGAAATAAAGGCAATGGGCTGTGAATCTTTTCATAAGACTGGAGTGTAATCGATGCGCAGTGATGATATTAAAGCAGGGTACCAGCGTGCACCCAACCGGTCGCTTCTCAGATCGCTGGGTGTTACCGATCGTGAGATGAAACTGCCGTTCATCGGCATTGCCAATGCCTACAACACTATTGTCCCCGGTCACGTCCATCTCCAGAAACTGGGAGAGAAAGTCCGTGAAGGGATAGCAGCAGCCGGGGGTGTTCCCTTCGAATTTGGTGTTATCGGCATCTGTGACGGGATTGCCATGGGACACGAAGGGATGCGGTATTCCCTCCCCTCCCGTGAAAATATCGCCGATTCCATCGAGCTGATGGTCCAGGCACACAGGTTTGACGGGCTGGTCTGTATCGGGACGTGCGACAAGATCGTGCCGGGTATGCTGATGGCAGCGGTCCGGTGCAATATCCCCACGATAGTCCTGACCGGGGGAGCCATGCTCTCCGGCTACCAGGACGGAAAAGAGCTCTCTCTCATCGATATTTTCGAAGGCGTGGGGAAAGTTGCCGCCGGGTCGATGTCCGAAGACGCGCTCTGCGAACTCGAATGTTCTGCCATGCCTGGCTGCGGCAGCTGCCAGGGACTATACACAGCCAATACCATGGCCTGCATGACCGAAGCGATGGGAATGTCCCTCCCGGGATGTGCTGCAACGCCTGCCGTGGATGCAGGAAAGCTCCGGATCGCACGCGAGAGCGGGGAGGCAATAATCCCGCTCGTGAAAAAGCAGGTGAAACCGCGGGATATTGTGACGAGAAAAAGCCTGATGAATGCAATCCGGGTCGACATGGCCCTAGGCGGATCGACAAACACGGTCCTGCACCTTATGGCGGTTGCAACCGAGGCCGATATCCCGTTGTCGCTGGATGATTTCTCTCAGCTTGCCGAAGAGGTGCCCCATATCTGCTACATGCAGCCATCAGGCCCGCACTCCATGCAGACCCTGCACCGTGCCGGGGGAATCCCCGCAGTGTTCAAACAGCTGGAACCGCACCTGGACAACTGCCCCACGGTTTCCGGCAGGAGGATCAAGGAGATCGCAAAAGCCGCAGTTGTCAGGAATGAAGATGTAATCCGCCCATTAAAGAAACCCATCAGTGCTACGGGAGGACTGCGGATACTGTCCGGCTCCCTTGCCCCAGATGGGGCCGTAGTGAAAAGTGCTGCCGTTCCAAAAGAGATGTGGAAGCACACCGGCCCGGCACGGGTCTTTGATGGCGAGGAGCCGGCAATGAAAGCAATTCTTGGCAGGAAGATAAAGGAGGGCGATGTTCTTGTGATCCGGTACGAAGGCCCGAAGGGTGCACCTGGCATGCCGGAGATGCTCTCACCCACATCGGCACTCATGGGACTCGGATATAAAAAAGTCGTTCTCATCACAGACGGCCGCTTTTCCGGGGGTACGCGGGGACCCTGCATCGGCCATGTTGCACCGGAAGCAGCTGCCGGGGGACCCATTGCATTTGTCCAGGACAAGGACACTATTACCGTGGACCTGCATGCAAAGACAATCGACCTGGATGTGCCGGCAAAAGAGATTGCAAAGCGGAAAAAAGGATGGAAAGCCCCAAAGAAAGCCCTTGCCGGGGTCCTTGCACGCTATGCAAAGACCGTGGGCCAGGCAAATTTTGGTGCAGTCCAGAAATAATTTTTTTCTCTGTTAATACGGGATACGGCGGGATGGCTCAAAAGGTAATCAGGAAATCATTCAAGTACATGGACGGTCCACTTCAGAGCCTCTCAGGGTGACGGTGGGACAGACCCTTTTTTGAGATTGTTTAGTAAGCGATCCATCGCGGGGTTGCTATTGCAACCAATAGAAAATTCATCAGAATTTTTTTAAAGGGGTTTTACCGGAAAAATTAATTCTTCTCTTCACCAGCCTCATACACCAGCAGGTTATACCGGCTGGAAAACAGGATGAATGGCACATACAGGATTACCATGACGATAATACCGATGAAATCGCCAATGACCGGGATCAGCGAGAAGATATTTGTTATCATACCGAATATAAAACCGATAACACCGATGATCACGATTGCAATAATATAATTCAGCCAGCCGATCCGCCGGATGTGGGCAATGATGGCTGAGAAATTGAAAGCTTCGGTGATACTGCCGGTTTTTGCGAACCGTACTCCGCCAAGGAACGAGAATATGCTGATAATGAATGCCACGAAGACGGCAACCAGGAACAGCACCAGCATGATTCCTGCGGAAGAGATGAATTCAGGATGGCTCATGAACCACTGGCTGGCCTGGGCTTCAGACATTGATGAGAAATTCTGGGAAAATGCACCGCTCGCAACCAGTGACGATACCAGCGGGAGGAATGCGATAATAGTGAGAAGAATCACCGGGGCCGCATAGATCAGCTCTACAACAAAGAGTTTGAGTCCGTCAATGAACATTGATCCCCATTCCTTGAGTTCAGGTGCTGGTTTCTCTCCCCGGAAAATTCTGACCATGTATCCCAGGATCAAAGGGAAGATGATCATGCTCACCATGAGGAGAAGCCAGCGGGTCCATTTCGACCAGACACCCTCTTTAGCATAGGAAAACGATTCGTCGAGCATTGAGCTGTAATCCATATCAGTTCACCGGATATTCTCATAGACTCTTTGTATAAAAATAAAAACATATGCCCGGAAGAGAAAATTACCCGAAGAAAAAAGAGAATTATGCTGCCGTTCCGGCACTGTCATAGAGCAGGGTGAGGTACCGTGCTTCAAAGAGGACAAGGATTGGAAGCAGTATGAAGAGTATGACCATCCCGACAACGGGAATCATGATGCAGATCACTTCAATGATACAGAGGATGATCATCATGATGATAAGGGCAATAAGGTACGACACAAAACCGATCTTCCCTATGTGGGCAAAGATCGCACTGAAATTGAAGGCTTCGCCAAAGCTGTTCGTGCGGGCAAAGCGGACAACAGCGGTTGCGACAACGAGTCCGATAATGATTGATACGATCAGGAGTATGAGGACCCCAAAGAGGACACCACCAATCATTCCCAGGATTGCGCTGGGATCGGTGTTACCATAAGCCTGCGTCATCGCACCGGTTACTACTGCACTCCCGATGACAACAATCTCAATGATGATGATTGGGATGGCATAGATAAGGCCAACGATGAACAGTTTGATGCCATCGATGAACATTGATCCCCAGTCCTTGAGTTCGGGTGCAGGTGTTTCCCCGCGGTAAACCCGAAGAATATATCCCATGATAAGCGGGAAGATGATACAGCTGATGATCATCAGTATCCATTTCGCCCATTTTCCAACGAGACCTTCCTTTGCATACCCAAAAGAGTCTCCCACCATTTTACCGAAATCCATTATACTCACCACAATCCAGTTTCTGAATCGTTTATGGCGGCTTTTGCCACAAACGATTTAAATAACATATGATAAGTTCGCAGAATATATAATTATCGCAGAAAACGGGCTGGAATAAAAAAATAAAGAAAATAATCAGTGCCTGAAGTACCGGATACCCGTAAATATCATTGCCATGTGGAGCCGGTTGGCAGATTCAATCACTTCTTTATCCCGTATTGAACCGCCGGGCTGGACGAGAGCCGTTGCTCCCGCTTCCGCAGCTACTTCAAGCGTGTCCGGGAAGGGCAGGAAAGCATCGGAAGCAACCGCTGAACCTTTCAGGGATGCACAGGCTTTTTCAATTGCGATTTTTGCCGAATCAACCCGACTCATCTGGCCGGCCCCGATGCCAAGGGTATGGTACTTATCGGCAAAAATAATGGTATTGCTTTTCGTGTGTTTGCAGACTTTCCATGCAAGCTGCAGAGCTTTCATCTCCTCTGGCGTCGGGTCACGGTCAGTAATGACTTCCCAGTGTTCCTGGTACGCGGGAGTCCGCTGGACCAGCACACCGCCATCGATCGTGCGGATCTCATCGGAAGGGACACTCCCTGGCAGAGTGATGACCCGCATGTTCTCTTTCTTTTTCATGATTTCCAGGACTTGCTGCGAGAACGAGGGGGCAAGAATAACTTCAACGAACGTATTGCTTATCTCTTCCGCGAGTTTTTTTGTCAGTTCGCGGTTTACGCAAACAACGGAACCGTACGCAGAGACAGGGTCAACATCTCTGGCCGAGACATAGGCATCAAATACGTCTTTGCCGATCGCTACACCGCAGGGATTGTTGTGCTTTACGATGACCGCTGCAGGCTCATCGAACTCCCTCATGAGCGAGACACCTGCATTGAGATCAAGGTAATTGTTGTAGGACATCTGCCTGCCCTGCAGGGGCTCTGCACCGGCAATCCCGGCATTACCATATACTGCAGCCTGCTGATGGGGATTCTCGCCGTACCGCAGGGATCGGCCATGGGAGTATTGTACAGTGAAGGTGGAGGGAAACGGGGAGTCCAGCTGGTACAGGTGACTGCTGATCGCGGCATCGTACGCAGCGGTCCGGGCAAATGCCTTCTTTGCGAGAATGAGACGCTCCTTTGCGGAAATGCCGTCCCCCCGGACAGCATCCTGCACCATCGGGTAATCCGAGGGATCGACAACAACCGCAACATCCCGGTAATTTTTCGCTGCAGCCCGTATCATTGCCGGGCCACCGACATCGATATACTCGATGAGCTCTTCCAGGTTCATTTTCTTTGCTGCCATCTTCTCGAACGGGTACAGGTTAACTACAAGAAGATCGATATGGTTGATGCCATGCTTGGCCATCACGGCGTCATCGATCTGGCGCCGGCCAAGCAGCCCGCCGTGTACCTTGGGATGGAGGGTCTTTACCCGACCGTCCATCATCTCGGGAAACCCGGTATAACTGGATACTTCAGTGAATTTGACGCCGGCTTCTGCCAGAGCTTTTCCGGTGCCGCCGGAACTCATAATACTGTATTTCTGATCGGTGAGTGCCTGTGCAAGCCCGATGATACCTGTCTTGTCCCAGACAGAAAGCAGTGCCCACTTCATGGACTATTATATGAAGAAAGGTAAGAAAAAGGTATGCTGATTCCATATAAACAGTGCCTGGCGACACGAATAGCGGGTTGTGAAGAGCGCAATTTTACAAAATCCAAAAAACCCTGCACTGTCCTTCCAAATGCAGTTCCTGCCGATAATTTCACCTCGTTCTTAAAAACAGGCAGTAATTATCGATTTACCTCGCAGAATGATGTAAACATTTATATAGAACTACAATGCAATAGATATTGGAACATCGAATGGGATGTCTTATGGTCGAGGCAGAAAACACTCCAGAAAATGCAGACACCGGGGTTTCTGAACCGCAGGAAGACCTGCTTTCAGATCCACAGTCACTGCTGGATGAACAGAAGAAAGCGTTTGCTGACCTGAACGACCAGTATCTCAGGCTGGCTGCGGATTTTGATAATTTCAGGAAACGCACTGCCCGGGAACGGGAATCGATCACGACACGGGCAAACGAGCGGTTCGCGGTTGATATTCTCGAGGTTGTGGACAATTTTGAACGGGCCATCAAATCTGATGAAGCACACCTGCGGGAAGGCATCGTCCAGATCCAGCAGCTGCTTGCTGCCCAGTTGCAGCGTCACGGTATTGTGCCCATCGAATCATTAAGAAAACCGTTCAATCCCCAGGAGCATGAGGCGATCGCCCATGTCCTGTCAGATGAGACTGCGGGAACCGTAATCGACGAAGTTTCCCGCGGGTATCGTATGCATGACAAGATTATCAGACACGCAAAAGTTGCAGTATCAAAAGGAAACGAGAAAAATACGGAGGTATGAAGTATGGCAAAAGAGAAGGTTCTTGGTATCGATCTGGGAACAACATTTTCCTGCATGTCCATTATGGAAGCCGGAAAGCCCATTGTTATTCCCAATTCTGAAGGTGGGCGGACAACGGCATCCATTGTCGCCTTTACAAAAGAAGGAGAGCGGCTTGTCGGCAGCCTTGCAAAACGCCAGGCAGTAACAAACCCCCAGAGGACCATCCAGTCCATTAAACGGGATATGGGTACCAGCAGGAAAGTCAAGATTGACGCGAAGGATTATACGCCCCAGGAGATCTCTGCCATGATCCTGCAAAAACTCAAGATCGATGCCGAGGCCTACCTTGGAGAGAAGATCAACAAGGCTGTCATCACGGTACCTGCCTACTTCAACGATGCACAACGCCAGGCAACCAAGGACGCAGGGAAAATTGCCGGGCTTGAAGTAATGCGTATCATCAATGAACCAACGGCAAGTGCCCTTGCCTACGGTATCGACAAGGAGAACGATGCAACAGTCCTTGTCTACGATCTCGGTGGCGGGACCTTCGATGTCTCTATCCTCACGCTGGGCGATGGTGTCTTCGAAGTCAAATCCACTGCAGGAAACAACCACCTCGGTGGCGACGACTTCGACAAGCTGGTCCAGGACTACCTGATCGACGAGTTCAAAAAGAAGGAGGGTATCGACCTGCGAAGCGACCCCTACGCCATGCAGCGCCTGCGGGATGCTTCTGAAAATGCAAAGATTGAGCTCTCCCAGCGCCAGACCACCAATATCAACCTGCCGTATATCACCACTGATGCCAGCGGCCCGAAGTTCCTTAACATCGATCTCACCCGTTCCAAACTCGAGCAGCTGATAGGAAATCTTGTGGAATCAACCGTAGGCCCGGTAAAACAGGCACTGAGCGATGCAAAACTCGAGCCCAAAGATATCGATCACGTCCTGCTGGTCGGGGGTTCAACACGTGTACCGCTGGTCCAGGAAACCGTCAAGAAACTGCTCGGCAAAGAACCGGACAAAGGTCTTAACCCTGACGAATGTGTAGCCCTCGGTGCCGGCATCCAGGGTGCAGTCCTGACCGGTGAGACCAAGGATATTGTCCTCCTCGATGTCACCCCGCTCACGCTGGGTATCGAGACCCTTGGGGGCATCTCGACCAAGCTCATCGAGCGAAACACGACCATCCCGACCCGGAAAAGCCAGATCTTCTCGACAGCAGCTGACGGCCAGACCAGTGTCGAGATCCATGTGGTCCAGGGGGAACGGGCGCTCGCAAAGGACAACTTCACGCTCGGAAAATTCCAGCTGACCGGCATTCCTCCGGCACCCAGGGGCATTCCCCAGATAGAAGTAACATTCGACATCGATTCGAACGGTATCATCCATGTCTCGGCAAAAGACCTTGGCAGCGGCAACCAGCAGGCCATCTCGATCAAGGGAGACAAGAAACTCTCCGATGAGGACATCAAGAAGATGATGGATGCAGCCAAGCAGTTCGAGGCAGAAGACAAGAAGCAGCGGGAAGAGATCGAGCTCCGCAACCAGGCTGACACGGCTGTCTTCACTGCTGAGAAGATGCTCAAGGACAGCGGAGACAAACTGGAGCCGGAAGACAAGACCAAAGTCGAAGAAGGCACGACCGCAGTAAAGAAGGCACTCGAAGCGAATAATATAGAGGACATCAAGAAAGCCATGGAGTCGCTCACTGAAGCTGTATATGCTGTGACAACCAAACTTTACCAGAAAGCCCAGGCAGATCAGGCAGCAGCACAGCAGCAGGCCGGACCGGAAGCCGGAGCCGGCCATGCAGGGCAGGATCCCAAAACTGACGACAATGTCGTCAATGCAGATTACAAGGTAAAAGAAGAGTGAAGCAAGAATGGGCGCGGACTACTACGACACCCTCGGCATACCCCGGAATGCCGATGATAAGGAGATCAAGAAGGCTTACAGGAACCTCGCCCGAAAATTCCATCCCGATGTCTGCAAAGAAGCCGGCGCCGAAGATAAGTTCAAGGCCATCAACGAGGCTTACGGTGTCCTCTCCGATGAACAGAAGCGGCGCCAGTACGACAACATGGGCCACGAAACGTTTACCAACGCGTCGAAGGGATCATATTCCGGCGGTGGTGGATATAACAGCGGGGGGTTCTCCTCGGATTTCTCCGGTTTTGGGGATATCTTCGATTTCTTTGGCGGGGGCCAGCGACGTTCGGGTCCCCAGCCCGGTGCAGATCTCCTCATGCGGATCCAGATAAAACTGGAAGATGCAGTTGCCGGCATTGACCGGGAGATTGAAGTGATGCACACGGAGCCCTGCCCTGCGTGCAGTGGATCAGGGAGCGAGACGAAACGGCTCAATACCTGCCCACGCTGCGGGGGATCCGGCCAGATGCGTCAGACTGCACAGTCACCGTTTGGCCAGTTCGTCCGCATGACTCCATGCACCCAGTGCGAAGGAAGGGGGAAGATCCCCGAGAAAGTCTGCAAGGACTGCCGGGGCTCCGGCCATACAAGAGTCAAGCGGAAAGTCTCTGTTCACATCCCTGCCGGCGTAGAAAGCGGGATGCGCCTCCGGATGGAGAGTTATGGAGAAGCGGGAGATTACGGAGCGCACAACGGTGACCTCTTCCTTGAGATCTATGTCCAGACTCATGACCGGTTCATCCGATCCGGGGACAACCTCGAGACCCAGATCGAGATCTCCCCGGCCCAGGCAGTTCTCGGGACATCGGTGGACGTCGAGACCATCGATCACCGGCATATCGATCTCCATGTCCCGGCAGGTATCCAGTATAACACGGCCCTCAAGATTCCCGGCGAAGGTATCAAGAGACGGGGGAAACCTGGAGACCTTCTGGTGCGGGTCAGGATCGTCACCCCGAGATCTGTCAGTAACGAACAGAAGGAGCTTTATATGAAAATCACTGAGCTGGAAGGCAAAAACAGCGGCGGCGGTGGCTTCTTCTCCGGCATTATGGGTGGAAAAAAGAAGGGTAAAAAATAATTTTCTCTCTTTTTGCACACCTATTTGAACGCATACAGCCAATATTTTTCAATGAAGCTTCTTTTTGAGCTTTCCGGGGAGAACCCGACACTCCCTTTTGCCGAACTCGATTGTGTCGGTAGTGTTCTTGACAGGCGGTTGCAGGTAGCTGTTGCCGAATGCCCGGATCCCCGGATAGCAGGGCGGCTGGCGATGACACAGGTTGTCATGGAGTACCTTGGCGAGTGTGAACCCACCCTCCCCGCATTTGAGGCACTTCTCCGCGACCTGTCGCTCGAAACGACCCGGACATTTGCCGGCAGGGCAAAGAAGGTTCACGGAGGATCCCTTGAACGCAACCCCTGCTCCCAGAAGGAGTTCGAACGGCTCATCGGCACCATGATATCCGGGCCGGTTTCCTTAAAGGATCCGGAAGTTGAGTACCGGGCAATCCTCTCGGAAGACCGCTGCTATTTTGGCAGAGTTTTATTCACCATAGATCGCAGTGCGTATGACGAGCGGAATCCCGGGAAGCGGGACTTTTTTCACCCGGGCGTCATGATGCCGCGGATGGCCCGCACGCTCGTGAATCTTGCCTGCGTGAGGCCGAGCGATATCCTTCTCGATCCGTTCTGCGGTACAGGAGGAATCCTGATAGAGGCCGGGCTAGTGGGCGCCCGGTCGATTGGCAGTGATTTCGATCCGATGATGGTCGTAGGCTGCCGGCGGAATATCCAGGACCCGGAACTTCTCCTTGCCGATGCAACGCGGTTGCCGTTTGGCAGCCATTCAATCGATTCCATTGTAACGGATCTTCCTTACGGACAATCCGTCTGCATAAAGAAGACAGATACCATGGACCGCCTGTATGCCGATGCACTGGACGAGATCTGCCGTATCCTGAAGCCGGGACGCCGGGCAGTCATCGTCACTCACAAGGATATTTCCGGCCTTGCAGCCGATCACATGACCGTGCTGCAGCGTCATGACCAGCGGGTGCACAAGAGCCTGACCCGCCGAGTCCTGGTGCTGACTGGCTGATTCCGGTTGCTCTGTACAAAACCAGGGAGGAAGAATTCTTTATCTGGATCCCGTTCCAGATATAAACCGGTTGATATGAGACGCACGTTCCTCCCGTATTTTATCCTCGCGGGTATCCTTTGTTTTGCCCTCATCAGTGTGCCCGCTCTGGCATACTCAGCAGATGCTGTCAGGGACTATGACGCGGGAAATTCATTCTTTAATGTGAAAAATTATACTGCTGCCATTGCGGCATATGACAACGCGGTCACCCTTGAGCCCGGCTACTATGAGGCATGGAACGCCAAGGCTGACGCACTCAACAAAGACAAACAATATAACAATGCGCTCATCGCGTCCGACCAGGTAATCAGCCTCAACCCGCAGTACCTCCAGGGTTGGCTCAACCGCGGGACCATCCTGTACATGCTTGGCCGGTATGAGGATGAACAGAAAGCCTATGATACGGCAATTGCCCTTGACCCGACCAATACCAGCGCATGGTTCTTCAAAGGATTTTCCCTTGGCGGGATGAAGAAGTATGACGAGGCCATTGCCGCGTTTGACAAAGTCAAATCTCTTGATCCCGGTTACCCCCGCATCGATTATTACCGGGATCTTGCCGTGCAGATGCGCGATCAGGTATCCCCGTTCTCCCTGCAGAATATGATTTACATAATCGGGGCTTCAGTCATTATCATCGGTGCAGCAGCATGGTATTTTGCCGTGCGGAAACAATACTGATTTTTTTGTTTTCCGGCCCGGATCCTTATTTCAGATCTGTTTTCATTTCTGACGGCAAGGAATTAATTACTTTTTTAAGAGGGCAATAGTAATACACACTATGGACAAGTCATCAGGAATTATTCTCATTTTCTTCGTACTCCTTATTACTGGCGTCCTCATCGCAGGTTGCTCCAGTGATACTTCCACTCCGGCTGCAACTGCGCAACCGTCAGTAACTACGCCTGCCGCTGCGTCATCGGGCGCCATGTATTCCGCCGGGGATATCATAAAAAACCCGGCATCCACTTCCAATTCGGCGCTCCTCATCATCGCTTACGATGCGGCATCGGATACCTATGAACGGGCCTACATCTACCCGAACAGCGACGGAAGCTGGGGCTACCGGATGGATTCCAAAACCGAGAAGATAAGCCGGTCGATCATCGACAAAGTGTATACCCAGAAAATAACAAAGAAAACCGTTTCCGCCGTGCCCATCAGCACGCCGACACCTGCTGTCACTGCAACTGAAGTCTATAAAACCGCAACAACAACGGCAGCTGCAGCTGTAGCGGAGACCACTACCTCATCCGTAGCACCAAAAGTTATCAGTATTGATCCAGATGAAGGATACACCGGTACTACAGTTTCCATTACTGAACTGAAAGGAATCAATTTCCAGTCAGGTGCAACGGTCAGACTCGTAAAGACCGGAGAGCTGAACATATCTGCAAGCAATGTGGTTTTTGGCTCATCCAGCCTTATGACCTGCACATTTGCAATACCTTCCAATGCTACAGCAGGTACCTGGGATATTGTTGTGACTAACCCGGATGGACAGTATCACCAGTATTTATATGGTTTCACGGTTCGCAAAAGTTCATCAACTACGACTACAACAACTACAGCCACGACCACAACGACATCAACAAGCTCGGCAACTATAACTTCGATTAGTCCACCATCCCTTGTCACGGGAAGTGTGGAAACCGTTGCCCATCTGACGATATATGGGACGAATCTCGGTTCTGCGTCAAACTTCAAACTTACCTCAAGCAGCCATACGATAACGGGATCGACTTTCTACCCGTCGACTTCAATTGAAGCCACAGCGGTATGTACTATTCCTGCAGGTTACAGTGACACATATACCGTATCTCTTGTGGATTCCAGCGGAACGGTCCTGTCATCAATTTCAAACGCGTTTACCGTCAGTTAGTTTCCACAGATCTACCTATTTTCTCTTTTTTGATACTTGTTATAAATCATGAACAATTAGGCTCTGTAGAAAACCTTTTTCCGAGAAAAAGCAGGGTCTAGTACTTCACTAATTATTCCTCCATGAATCTTGGTAGTGTACACTACATGCTAAAAACCTGAAGTGAATAGTTACACTATTATTAGCATCGCAATCGATCTCCGGCAAAAAATTTTCAACCACCCCTTCACCCCCTGCTCAAATTTTTTCAGGCAGGGTCCGGTTGATCGGCAAACCATCTCACGTCGACAAATAAAAAAATTTGTAGCATATACAACCCGATTGTAGGATAATTATCCAATTGTAGCCTCCCCAACTAACACCTCATGATCGCGATTGAAAATTTTTCAGCAGTGTCTGCCTGAAAAAATATACCCTGGAGAATACCTTAATCCAAACAAATCGTACGAACCCGGTACGTCTCTAAAATTTCCTCCGTACATAGTGGATAGTCCGCAACTCACATCACATCCAATCCACCTTAAACTTCGAAGAACCGGAACACATCTTCGTCAATCGTTCTGGGACCACGTAGAATACGAACCAGGAAAATTCATTGAAGAGACACCCGGATATTCCTGGGCAGGAACAAAATGATGGTCAGCAGGTACCGGATCGCAACGTTTCTGGACGATGTCTTAATATTCAGCTGGCTTGCCGTATAGTGATCATATCCGACGCCCGAGGTCTGGTTAGATCTTACGCTTTTCTTTAGTTCGGGCTAAAAATTAGTGAAGTACTGAGGCTAGGAAATACAGACTCCAGGTTAAGGAGATCAAGATCAAAATTACCCTGTATAACCTCTCAAGAATGATCTCAACTTTCGCATTTCTAATTCTCTTTAAGGAATTCTACAGAGCCAACAAATATTCATCCGAATATTTCTCAAAAGAATATCCCTTGGGGGTGGATCTTGCAAAAAAGGAATTGACTCCATATCCCCATCATAGTGAAATTTTCAATCTGTTTTTTTCTTGATGATCCCGGGCATGGGGCACTTAATGAGAAAGTGAATACCGGAGCAGTGCAGCTATCCCGCCGAGCGCAACAAGCCGTTCACCGGGCTCGAAACTGGATGACAGGACAACAACCGCGGCCCGCATAGATTCGGCCTGCTCGATGAGCCGGGTGATTTCCGAATCCCGGAGAAACGCGTCGGCAACCAGGACCTGTTCTGCAGCACCGTACCCGATTGCTTCCTTAACTTCCTGCCGGCCATAGGCAACCGCCCGTTCCTGTGAGATCCGGAGAAGGACCTCGTCCATCAACCGCACTTCGCGGGAGAGCTGGATATCCTCGATCAGTTTGTCGAGTGCCCCCTTGCCAATCACTTCCTGGACTGCGCCCCTCCCGATACGCCGCGTCTCGATAACTATGGCTTTTTCCATGACAGGAGTTGACCGGCTTTTCGCAAACTTCACAAAATCTTCCTTGATAAAACCCGGGCCGGCAATGATCAGGGGGCCGGTAATCTCGCTCACATGCGACAGCACCGTTTCAAAAAAACCGGTCCGCGATTCGGTCTCCGCCCCTTTGCCACTCCCGCCCGTGATGGATATGATACTCTCAGGGCCATACTGGCGCAGGCGGAAGAGCTCGGCTTCCCCTTCTTCAAGAGTAAGGATATGGATCACCCCGTACACAGAGGATTTTACTGCCCGCTCAACCCGTTCGAGATCGAGAGGTCGCCAGTATTTGATGACCGAGATCTCATAGCCGGTCTCCACATTGATCGTGTGGTGGGCCCCGGTATCCACGCCGTGCTCGATGATACCGGTCAGCCGTAGCCGGATCCCGTGTTCCGAGAATTCCAGCCGTTCGATCCTGACACCCAGCCGCACCGGGCGCTTTTCCACTTTTTCCGGCCGTATCTTATCGCCGGCGGTATCAACGCTCCTGAAGGTTGTGGCAAAAACAAGATCGCCGGGGCGGATAATATGCTGGAGATGCCAGAGATCATCGAGGCTCTCAGGGAGCAGCCGGATCTCGCCCTCATTTCCTTTGAGTTCGCCGGATTCAGCTTTCATGATGTCCTGCAATATCCGAGCCGCCAGGAGGGACAAATGCTGCCACCTGGTCGGTGTTGAGGATATTTTTTAATGCCCTGAGTTCATCTTCGGCAAATTTCTCTTTGAGGATCCGGAGGACTTTCTTGGCCACGTCATTTGGTTCGAACTGGCCCGGTTTGAGTTCAACAAAGCCCCGGGTCTTTTTCCGGATGACCTCAGGGGGTCCGCCAATGACTACAGTGTTTGGCTCGATCATGATCCCGATACCAACCGCAAGCGGAACATTCCGGTAATAGGTCCGCTCTCCCCGTACGATGAACGAGCCGCGGGAGACAAACTCTCCGGATTCCGGCGTCTTGCTCACCTGGTTGGGGAGTGCGGAATAAACATCGGCAGAGAAATGGCCGCTTCGCCAGGCACCCGAGTACGATGCCGCGAACTGGGCAACCTCATCCATATGCTCCGTTTTACCTTTGACGATCACGACACTGGCCCCATGGACATCAGCGTGCACGAACTGGTCCCCTCCGGCCATGTATTTTTTGACCAGTTCCTCGTTCTGTCCGGCGTCCCTTCCTCCAAGGACAACAACTCCGTCGCTCGTGACAAACCAGCGGAAGCGGTGGTACCAGAGTTTTTTAAGGGGCACAAATTCCCGGCGCGGGGCTTTTTTGACCGGGACAACCGCCTTTGCCATTGCAGCAAGAGCGCCCTCTTTCTTCTTTTTGAATTTTTTTATGATATCGTAATACCGTCCGGCATTCTGTTCAACACCTTCATGAACATAAATCTTCACCCGCCGGCCTATATCCACTTCCACAGCAGCCTCATCGGGAAAGAATGAGACGATCTTCTTTGCATCTCCCGATTCCGCCCGGCGCAGGTGTGCCTCAATCTCCTGCCACGAAAGCTTCCTGCTGGCAGCATCAAGGGTGGTTATCAGCTGACCGATGAGCTGGTAGTTCTCGTAAATGGCATTGACAATCTCTTCCGTATTTTTAATCGTCCTGTCGAATTTTTTGAGGGCTGCTTCCTGATGGGAGCGGATACGATCTTCTTTTGCTATTTTTGGCCGTGATGATGACTTCTTCTCTTTTTTTGTGAGCGGATAGAACACCTCAAGGGCTTCGGAGAATGTGGGATATGCGGTTACTCCGGCTCCGCCCCAGAGATCTATTGGTTCGCAATGCTTGGCTGCGATGACCGGGGAGGGCGCTTCCACGACCTTTGAAAAAAGGATCTGAATTGATGTGAAAACTTTTGCTGGATCGGCCGATACAGCGGGAACTGTTTTATCTATACCCGCTTCCCGGCAGATGTACTCCGCATACATTCCCCCAAGCATACACCCGATTGCAAGGGCCCGGACCAGATCCCGGTCATCCTTATGGAGGACTTCTGTTAGGCTTTCTGCAGAAGCTGTCGGATCCGAACTTCCAAGGGTATACGGGACACAGGGGATTACCTCCCGGTCTTTGAACCGGTGGTGCCGGAGCGGTTTTACGATCCGGTAATTCTCATCGGCCAGAATAACATTGCCCTCATCGAACAATTCCAGGATAAGATGGTACGTGGTAGTGCCTTTTCCCACATCGAAGATGAGGATGCGTTCCAGGCCGTGCTGCCGGATGGCAAGCACTTTTCCCCCGGAAATATACTTCCGGAGCAGCATGGCAAACTGCGGCGGGTTTTTCGGGGGTTCGGGAAGATCGGTTACGATGTGGGCCCGCCTTCCTGCCTCGATAATCAACGGGTATTTTTTCTTGTTTTCCCCGTTGAGGCGGATTGCAAGAGTCCGGGTATCAAACTGGTAAACCTTGTCGATCCAGAGCGGCAGCTTGTTGCACAACTCGGCTGTCATCGCCTTGACGTCGATCCCGCTCATTCCCTGCTCGGATGCCATAACTATATAGTCATAGTATGCGGGAACTAAAAAAACACGGTCCTGTTTATTCCCACGAACACCATGAGATTTGTGTCAGGACCCGGACCATCACACACAGACTCTGGCGTTATATACAAAAACAGACCCCTGCATAAAAACGATCAGACGAACCTGCGATACTAACTTACATATGGCTTGCGCACTAAAAATTAAGACTACTGGTGTTGCGGGATGAGCGAAGAAGTCATCGAAGAACAGCCTGTTCTAACAAAGAAACAGAAAACAAAGCAGGATAAACAGGCAGAACACATTGCCCGCATCAAGCGGACGCTTATTGCCTCATTCCTGGGTATTTTTACCGGGATTCTCTCATATTATATTGGCGGGGTCCCGAATGCGGCCGGTATACAGAATGATGGATTTCTGGGGTTTATGCTCATGCTCGCAGGAATCGTGGTACAGAAACATATTTTCATCCTCAGCGGCATGGATACCAGTAAACTTGGTGGAAAGGACTGGTTCTACCAGGGATTCATGACCTTCGCATTCTGGTTCATGTCCTGGACCATCCTGCTGACGGCAATGCCCAAGTAATCTTTTTTGTGATCTCCATGAGAATAGCAATTGTTCATAAAGACCGCTGTCATGCCAGGAAGTGCGGTACGGAATGTATCCTCTACTGCCCCCGGGTCAGAACAGGCGATGAGACCGTAGTCATTGGTGCTGACGGAAAAGCGATCATTTCCGAAGAACTCTGTGTCGGGTGCGGGATCTGCATCAAGAAATGTCCGTTTGATGCCATAGACATTGTCAGCCTTCCCGAAGAACTCGAGCACCCGACTCACCGGTATGGCAAGAACGGTTTTGCCCTCTATGGTCTTCCGATCCCTGTTGAAGGGAAAGTAACCGGCATTCTCGGGGCAAATGGTATTGGTAAAAGTACTGCAGTCAAGATACTTTCCGGTCAGCTCCGGCCCAATCTGGGGAATTTTGACAGCGAGGTTGCCTGGGGTGAGATCCTGAAGCAGTATGCCGGTACTGAGCTTTTTGATTATCTCCAGACCGTATCCAAAAAGACCCTGAAGATCGCGTCAAAACCCCAGTATATCGATTATATACCGAAAGTCTTCTCGGGCACCGTCCGGAACCTACTCAAGACCACCGATGAGCGTGGCAGGCTGTCTGAAATCCTGCAGAGTCTCAAACTTGACGGGATTCTTGATCATGAGATAAGCACGCTCAGTGGCGGGGAACTCCAGCGGGTTGCTATCACTGCATGCCTTGCACGGGATGCCGAACTCTATTTCCTCGATGAGATCACACCATTCCTGGATATTTACCAGCGCATTGCAGCTGCAAAACTGATCCGCGACCTTGCTGCTGAACGTCCGGTTGTCATCGTCGAGCACGACCTGGCCATTCTCGACATGCTTGCAGATACCGTCCATGTCGGCTATGGTAAACCTGCGGTTTTTGGTATCATCACCCGCCCCAAAGGTGTCCGGGTTGGTATCAACCAGTACCTTGAAGGATATCTCGCCGAAGAGAATGTCCGTTTCCGGGATACCCAGGTGGTATTTGAGAAACGCGCACATGACAAGGGTTCTGATCGCGAAGATCTCTTCATCATCCCGGCCCTCACCAAACAATATGAATCATTCCACCTGACCGTATCCGGAGGAACGATCCGCGCCGGAGAAGTACTCGGTGTTGTTGGTGCAAACGGCATGGGAAAAAGCACGTTTGCAAAGCTTCTCGCCGGCGCAGAAACCCCGACTACCGGTACCCTTGAAACATCTCTCCGCATATCGTACAAACCCCAGTATATCAAAGCGGATACCTCCGACAGTGTGGAGATGTACCTGCGCCGCCTCACAACCAAATTCGATACTTCGATGTACCAGCATGAGATTATCGAGTCACTGACTCTCACACCAATCCTCCAGTCACCGGTTGATTCTCTGAGCGGCGGGGAACTGCAGCGTGTGGCGATCGCTGCATGTCTCTCAAAAGATGCCGATCTCTATATCCTGGATGAGCCCAGCGCCCACCTGGATGTCGAGCAGCGTGTCAAAGTGACACGAATGATCAAACACCATGCCGAAGGAAGGGAAGCCGGCATCATGGTGATCGATCATGACATCTATCTCATCGACATGATCAGCGAGCGTATTCTTGTTTTTGAAGGAGACCCGGGAAAGCAGGGAACTGCAGCAGGCCCGTTCCGGATGCGCGATGGTATGAACAGGTTCCTCCGGGAACTTGATGTTACCTTCCGCCGTGACCAGAGCGGGCGCCCGCGTATCAACAAGCCGGATTCATTCCTTGACCGGGAACAAAAAAGCCTGGGTGAATTTTATTACTATGCCCAGGATGAGGGATAATTCCCGTTATCATACCTTTTAATATTTTAACATGCCATTTTCCCTATATGCGGGGAGAGAAGCTTTCGGATGCGATAACGTACGAGAAGCTCCACCTTTTGAAACGGGATTTTGACGGGTATATCGGGCGCAATACGGCAAAAGTGGATGCCAACCTGCCGGTTTTCTACGGGTATGTCATATCCGCGATCGAGACATCGTTCCCCAATCTCCCAAACGATGCATACGATGAATTCCTGGACAGTATTACATTCAAAGTGCTTGATGCCAGTGCAAATTCCGGCGATTTTGAGTATATTAAAAAAGTGATGGCTAACGCCGTCCGGTTCAAGAAGAACAAAGGTGCGGAGCTGGGTATCAATATCGTTGTCGGACTCAAGCTTCTCAAAACCGGAGACTGCATTCATGCTCTCAATTTCCTGAAAAATTATGCCGCGCTCGATGCAAAACTCGGAACCGCGGTAGCATACTGCTATTACATCCTTTCGTTAAGGGAGTTTAAAAAAGACGATCCGAGTTCAAAGAGCCACCGGCCCGGTGAGATGGAACTCTTTTCCCGGGAGATTATGCTCATTCTTGCAAAGAAGAAACCGGGGGTGAACAAGCTTCCCCAGCTGGAACTGGATGATCCCGCATTCCTTGAGAAAATATTCTGGCAGATGCTCCTGACCGCTCTAGAATGGTTCCCGAGCGAAAAATGGTTTGTGGAGATTGGTCTTGAGAATGCTGTCCTGACCGGTAATCCCGATATGCGAAAACGCTTTCTCGAAATGGGTGCCGAGAGATTTTACAATGATATCCAGTTCCTGCGGGAGATGTATTACTATAAACTGGAAAACCGCGATGCTGCCGGGGCTGCAGGTGTGGTAAACCAGCTGCTCAAACAATACCCGGATAATCTCGAGCCGATCTACCTCGGGCTTAAACTATCACTCCTGACAAACAAGAAAATAACCTATCATAGTTTCCGTAAGCTGGCGATAACGAAGGGGATGCCACAACATCTCGTTGAACTCTTTGACTTTGCCTTTGATCTTCTCAGCAACGAGCAAAAAGAAGCCATCAACAGGCTGGCCGAGTTCGAAAAGGAGTTTTCCCGGCTCCAGTTTTATGCCACAACGCTCAGGTACCTTGCCGGAGATATTACATCAAATGACGAGCTCAGGATGAAAAAAGCAAGAAAGACTCTCCTCGACTCAATTGACCAGTACTGTCTTGAAGAATTAAACCGTAAAATCGACAGGAAATTGCCGGTTCTTCGCGGGTAACGAATTCCCGCCAGTCCCTTAAATGATCGTTCAGAATTACCTTACGAGATGATTTTCACACCGAATAATCCGGATATTGAATTAATAATGCCAATAACCGGATCAAAAATGGAACTGTTTTTGGCAACAGAGCTGGTCTTTGAGGAGGCTGCCGGATTACCCGTGGCCTGTTTTCCCGTAAGAGGGGGGGTCTGGAGGAGAGACGGGTCCTGCACCTGCGTCACCAGCTCAATGCCGATAATGTTATCCAGTTCTGTTTTCTCCACATAATACCCGACATATCCCTGGGTGGAGAACCATACCCGGTTCTGGGTATCAACATTTACCGTTCGGACAACCGTGGATGATCCCATCCCTTCAAACCGGGTCAGGTGCCGGAACACTGCATTGTTTTCCCAGATGAACAGGCCATCGTCAGTGGCGACATACAATTTTCCATCAGGGCCCGCAGAGATATCATTTATCCCAATATTACCTGGAGAAAGATCCTTTATCGTCAGGACGGGAACAAATCCGGTATCCTCCCGGTAATGCACTACGGTGTTCTTATCAAAGAAATAAGCCCCTCCCAGTGGATCGCGCCGGACATGTTCCATCTGGCCGTTGGGGGTGTATTTACCGGCAAGCAGTTCAAACCGTATCGGTTCTTCCGGTGACCGGATGATCCATAATCCCGCATCGTTTGTTGCGATCAGCATTGCATTCGCTGCAGGATCGACAACCATGCTGTCAATCTCGTAAAAACCCGGTCCCGAAGAAGTCATCGGCTGGAACCAGGTCCAGGTTCCATCATGGTAACGGTGGATCCCCGCATTGCCGGTAGCAATCCACATGTCGTTATTCCAGCGCTGGAGGTCATTAATTTGGAGATTTTTCAGGAGCTGCTGGTCAGTGATAGTCTGGTAAGACCTGCCGTTATAGATCTGTAATCCGCCTGCATATCCCAGCCAGAGGTTGCCTTTGGCATCATATTCGATTGCGGTGATGTAATCTTCCAGGAGTCCCGCCGAGACATTATCAAGGTTCATGTGCCGGGTCTCCCAGTTTCCATTGTAGATTGAAAGGCCAAAAGACGTTGCTATAAGGACATCATTCCCATTGAGGCCGTTGATCTGATCCTTAATCTGATCAGAATGGATCATGGTTGCCGTTGGAATGAACAGTTCAATCCGGTAAGGCTGATGGGTAACTTCAGGCGAACTACCGGACGATATTGCCGTCGAACCTGAAACATCAGCAGCGACCGGGGAAATGAAGAGAATAAGGATGATGGTTAATACTACAGTATTACAGTTCACCGGTCGTGCCATCTGCTCTCCTTATCGCGACCTTTCCATTGTTTTGGGGGAAGAATGTGACGGATCTGCCGACTTTACCACCAACATCCTCTTTTGCCAGTTTGATGTTATGTTCTTTTAAGAGAGCCCGAATCTTTTCGGCGTTCCTTTCACCAATATTGAGGTTCGCACCAAAATATTCGAACATGCTTGCCCCACCAGCCATCTTTGCCACGAGGGACCTGTTCTTGCAGCCCATCGCATTCAGTTCTTTTATAAGAATGGGGACCGCTGTATCAGCATATTTGCCCGGGCGGTCTTTTCTTCCGGCGCTCTCAGGCAGCATGATATGAACCATTGCACCGACTTTAAGGGTATCATCATACAATGTGAGCCCGATACATGAACCAAGACCGATGGTCATCATGGGGAAAGAACCTACACGGTATTCACCAATTCCGATCATTGCAGTCTGTTCATGGGATTGAGGGTCGGCCATCGCGGTCACAACAGGATTAAATGCCTTTCATCATGTTTTCCATCAGTTCGACAATGCGTGCCAGCGTGGTGTTCTCAGGCATCATAATGATATCGCTGTCAATTTTATGCTCTTCACACACCAGTTCGGTGGAGAAAAGAAGGACATCGTCGATCTCTTCGCCCATCTGGGCGATAAGGGTGGACATGGCAGCGTGGGCCATATCTATACTCAGCGCCGGGGGGGAAGGAAGCATTATGAATCCCAGCAGTTCAGCGGTTGCATCAAGGAAGGCGGAGACCATAATGTTGCCCACTTCGAGGAGAGCGCTCTCATCCATCTCATTCATAGGGCGGTTCATATCGGTCAAGCCAAGCATCGTGTTGGTGAGGCGGATCGCTGATTCGCGGGATATATAAAAGATAATGAATCCCCCATGAGGTATCTCGCCCTGAAGTTCAAACGCCACCATCGCAGCAGACTCTTCGCCCATATAGTTCCCAAGCTCGGAGATATCAATTGCCTTGATCGCCGGTACACTCATTTCGACGGGGCTTCCCAGCATCTGAGATAAAGTAGTTGCGGCATGTGCGGCCCCGATATTTCCGAGCTCCTGGATTGCATCTGACTGGATTGTTGATAGTTTCATGATATCACCTATACCATAGTATTTACATCGAGCACTGGCACAACCTCGCCATCCCCCAGAATGGTAACGCCACTGACTCCGCGGGTATTGCCGATGAAACGACTCAGCGGTTTTACCACGACTTCCTGTTTACCTTCGACCAGATCAACCGGAATGCAACATTTTCTTTTCTGGTATTGA
Organism: uncultured Methanoregula sp.; assembly: GCF_963678795.1. Taxonomy (NCBI): domain Archaea; kingdom Methanobacteriati; phylum Methanobacteriota; class Methanomicrobia; order Methanomicrobiales; family Methanoregulaceae; genus Methanoregula; species uncultured Methanoregula sp. The sequence continues at coordinate 1,705,487 of NZ_OY787453.1, forward strand.
ACAACGATGAGGATCTCACAGGCATTGGATACACCAACCATATCATTCAGCCACATGATCTGAAGAACCTCATCCCGGAGCAATATCGCTTCGCCCTTTCCGATATGATGGGTTGAATCACGCCTGAAATTGGCTACTTCGACAATGCTGCTGATGGGAATTCCCAGGCGCTTCCCGTTGATCCTGACAATCATCACATCGACAATTGCCATGGTGGGTGGCAGCAGGAGTTCAAATCTGCTCCCTTTGCCTGGGGCGGTCTCAACCCGTATCGTTCCTTTGAGGGCTTCGATCGAGCGTTTGACAACATCAAGCCCGACACCACGTCCGCTGATATCCGTGATCTTGTCAGCAGTTGAAAAGCCCGGCTGAAAGAGCAGATCAATTGCCTGATCAATGGTGAGGATATCTGCGGCTTCCTGGGTAATTAAACCCTTCTCCACCGCTTTTGATTTGACTTTTTCAACATTGATGCCCGCGCCGTCATCAATGAGTTCGATAATGACATTGTCGCGATCGCGGTGGGCAGAGAGTTTGACAAATCCTTTGCGGGGCTTGCCGGTTTTTTCACGGGTTTCAGGAGATTCGATACCGTGGTTGACGGCGTTTCGTATAAGGTGGAGCAGAGGATCGTTAAGCCCGTCCATAACGCTCCGGTCAAGTTCTGTTTCTCCGCCTTCAATAACAAATTCCACTTCTTTGCCATCGTACTGGGCTACATCGCGGACTACCCGGGGAAGGCGGTTGAAGATCTGGTTGAGGGGGATCATCCGGATGATCATCATCAGGTTCTGCAGATCGGATACGGATCGTTCAACCATACCGATGGCTTCATCCATCTCCTTGATCCTGTGCTGTTCAGCGATCTGTTTGAGCCGGCCCCGGTTGATAACGAGATCCTCAACAAGATTCATGATATGATCGAGCTGGTGGATATCTACCCTGAGATGCTTGATCTCCCGGCTCTTGTCAGCTGCTGCAGCCTGTTTTTTATCTGCATCAGGTCCTTTTTTAGCGGTTACCGTAGCATCTGTGACTGCAATCTCTTCCTTCTCTTCTTTTTCTTCTGTTATAACCGGTTTGATCTCGACTGATGCGATCTCGGTTCCCGAAGCGGATGTCCGGAGGGCATCTTCACCGGCATCGCTCCTGATCCGTAACGTGAAGCTGCCCTCAAATTTTCCTTCATCAATATCTTCTTTTGACGGGTTAATCGAGACAATCGTCCCAAGGCTTTCGAGATTGCCGATGGCGAGCATGGCCCGCACATCTTTCATCATGCATTCGCTGGCTACGGTAATGTGAATATCATATTCGGGTAAACTGGAAGAATCTGCATCTCCAGTCTGTCCGTTATCCATTATCTCCAGTGACGGGGAAGTTACGGGTGCCGGTTCCTTTGGTTTTTCCGGGGTTCCCCCGCGCTTTCCAAGCCAGTCCTTAAGGGCATGAACCTGTTCGTCGGGATTCCGGGAAGATGAATCCCCGCCGGCTTCAACATCGTCAATCATCTGTTCAAGGACATCAGAACATGCCAGGAGAAGGTTCCCCAGTTCCTGGGAGATCTCTGCATTCCCGCTCCGTATGATCTGGAATACATCTTCCATGGCGTGGCAGAGCCGTTCCATATCGGAGAAACCCATTGAAGCCGATGCGCCTTTTAACGTATGGCACGAACGGAAAATTTCATCGATAGCACTCTGGTCAACACCTTTTTCCAGGATCAGCAGGTTTTTTACCAGGTTCTCGTGATTTTCACGCGATTCAGCAACAAACAATCCCCGGTACGCCTCAAATTCAGACATCGGACTCCTCCATCTGGTGCACTACCCGTTCGATCTCTTTTGCCAGTCTTGCCAGTGGCAAAACTTTATCGACTGCATTATGCTGGATTGCGGATCGGGCCATTCCGTATACAAGACAATCCTTCTCATCACAGATAAGGCTCACTCCCCCGGCTTCCTTGATAGCATGTGCTCCGGCGCCTGCATCGTTACCCATCCCGCTCAGAATCACGGAAACGATATTCTTTCCATAGACATGTGCAGCGGATTCGAATGTTTTGTCAACGGCTGGCCGGACTCCATGCAGGGTAGGCGAATTGGAGTGGACAATACGGCCGGTAAGCGGTTTGTTTCCTTCCATGACACCGCTGATAACCGTATGTACGCCTGCTTTTGATACAAGGATCTTTCCGGTCTCGATCGGATCGCCATTCTCCGTTTCCTTGACAGGCATGGATGCAATGCGGTTAAAACGTTCGGCAAGAGCTGCGGTAAATCCCACGGGCATATGCTGGGTAACCATCACACCTGCCGGAAGATCGGCAGGCAGGGCCGCAAGGAGGGTATCGAGCATGGGTGGCCCCCCTGCAGAAGAACCGATCAGTACGACCCGCTCTGCAGCCCCGGTTGCCGTTGGGGGCTTATGGATGGTGGGAGCGGCGATAAGCGTTACAAGATGTTTTATTTTGGAAACCAGTTCCGCCTCGATCTCCCGGACATGCGGAATATCTTTTGGCTTGAGCATGAAATCATCCGCACCGAGACGGATGGCCTGGTAGGTCATTTCCGCATCCTTTGAGGTAAGAGAACTCAGCATCAGGACTTTCGGGCGCTTTTTAACTTTCCTGAGCTCTTCCAAGACCTGGATCCCGTTCATCTTGGGCATCTCGATATCAAGAGTTACTAGATCCGGCTTGAGGCTTTCTATCCTTTCAAGTGCATCAAGGCCATTCGATGCAGTTCCCACTACTTCGATGGCAGGATCCCTGGTTACCATATCCCGGATGACCGTGCGCATAAACACGGAATCATCAACTATGAGTACTTTTACCATGGCATCAGGAAGCGAGAACGTTTTTGACTTCCTCAAGTACCTTTGGTGCCTGGAACGGCTTGACAATATAGCCCTTGGCTCCGGATTTGATGGCCAGTTTTACCATCTGTTCCTGACCCACGGCAGTACACATAACTACCCTGGCACCTGGATCGATCGCTTTGATTGCCTTTAATGCCTCAATACCATTCATCTTCGGCATCACAACGTCCATGGTGACGAGATCCGGTTTCAGTTCCTTATATTTTGCTACCGCCTCTTCTCCATCACCGGCTTCCCCGGCTATGGAATGTCCCCCGGAGAAGAGAATATTCTTCAGAAGAGTTCTCATGAAGAGTGTATCATCCACGATCAGAATCTTTCCCATTGACGATCAAATATGTGATTGGGAAAGCATTGCATAAAACTGTATGGGAATGATGAGAAAATACGGTCAGTTTGTCTGTGATTTTGTAGCATCTGAAATATACCGGACTCCCTTGGTTGTCAACTGGACCTCACGCCGGATCGTAACCACTTCGGCAAGGCCCAGCTTCAGGATTTTATCATAGATTGCATCGAGCTGCTTGTGAGGAATATTGAGCATATTTTCGATGGCATGTGAGTCCATACCCGAATAGATGAGCATTGCCACCTGCTGGTCAACACCATCAAGCTCGGTTCCTTTCATGTCCATGCCTTTTGTAGTTTCCTTAAGGAAATTATAGAGTACCTGGAGCGTTGAAAGCGGACAGAGGACAAGACTTGAGACGACTTCTCCGGATTCGACGTGATCGATCCTTACCACTTCAGTGGGTTTTCCCTGCACGTCCCGTTTGGTCAGTTCGATGGCTGCAACATCCGTTACCGGAACGCAGATCTGTTTTGTTGCACTGACAAACCAGATCCCGCTCTGGACAACAACCACACTCCCTTTTTCCCAGGCAGCCTCCTTGATCATTACACCGCCGCGTATTGCCGGGGACATGAAATATGCCATCAGGCGGTATGCATTGCATGAGCCGAGGATCAGTTTTTTTAATACTGCCAATACTTTTTCAACAGACAGGATTTTATAAACCGTTTCTTTATCGGTTTTCACGGTAATGATAAGGATATTCTTCCGTTCTGCAACATCTGCAACTGCCTTGAAGAGGATCTCCTGGTTGATGGGAGCCGGAAGGACTATCCGGTCCTCCCCGATACCCAGTTTAATAACAAGCCACTGGTTGTTATACTCGATTTTTGCCGGAACTTCTTTCATATATCCTCACGTGCAGGTATTGTTTCCCGTTACTGGATTGGTGATACATTGTACTATTACCATAAATGTGTTTATTTCATTCCATTCTTAGGAGGCGTATCCGTTTTTTTCTCTTGCGTATTCTTGACAGAGCCGATCTTTTTGTACATGTCATCAAGTTCTTTTTCGATCTCGTTTGCGGGAGCTTTGAAGTCTTTGAGTTCGCGCACAAGGCTGATATCTACTTTCTTTTCAACACGTTTCACATCAGATGCGAGTGAACTCAGCATATCCTCATCGCTGCCCGAACCGCTCGCAAATGCAGCCATATCCGATTGGGTAGATATCTGGTCTTCCATCTGATCAGCACCTTTTGGAGCATCTGATGGAATCCAGGCCGTTTTGACGGCAGTCAAGGATGCATCCGGCGAAGGTGTGCCGGGTGCAGGTGCCGCGGGAGATTCTGCCGGAGCGGCAGCCGGTTCCGGCGTACCGGCAAGATCTTCCCCGTCCAGATCGGCATCAACATCCATATCGTCAAGACTGATATTTTCAAGATCGCCGAACTCAGCGTCCATAGCGGCGTCACCGCCTTCAAGCCCGGAAAACTCATCCAGACTGCCCTCGCCCTGCGCTTTCAGGATTTCATTTGTGGCTGCATCAAGTTCTGCGGTGGGATCAGGTAATTCTGATCCGGGCTCAGCGGATGGTTCCGGTGACGCTCCCGGTCCTTGAGGGGGGGTTGCAAAGTCGGAGTCATCAAGCCCGTCAAGAAGTCCCGGATCGAATTCATCATCAGACAGTGACAGGAACGGATCGGCTTCAGTTGCCGGCGCGGCAGTGCTCCCAGCACCTGGACCCCCGGCTGATGGTGCAGCGATTGCCGGAGCTGCATTTTTCACAATTTTTTCATTAACCGTTTTATCCAGTTGTTTGTTGATATCCCCGACTTTTCTTTGCGTTTTGGACCTGGCCTGAAGTATCGTGCCAATAGATTTGACGGAGGAGATGAACGAACTGATATGGCCACCTACACCGCTTTTTTTCTCGGGGATTTTTACAGGTTCTTTCTTATCGGGCTTTTTCTCGGGTTTGGATGCAGTCTGTGCATTGCTACCTGCATCTCGTTTGGTAAGTTTCAGGTTTTTTATCCGTTCGAAGATGCTGCCTTTATTCTGGGGAGTGCCTGACGGTTTGGGAGTTGCAGCAGGTTTTGGACGTGACAGAGCTGATTTGATGTCCGCCAGAGTGATCGCCCCAAGAACGAACAGTATTATGAAGCCGACCAGGATGACGAGGGGTATCATGAGGATGAGCGGAACGTCAAACAGGATCATCACAGAGCCGGTTATCACGATGATTGCAAACAGGACGATTCGACGTGTTCTCTCTTTCATGACAGATTCCTCAGTCTCATGTTGTTCCACCGGCTTTAGCCATGTTCTGAAGTGCCTCCGGGCTGAAGAACAACCCGACCACAAGGGGCCCCACCAGGAGGATCATACCGGTCAATGAACAGAATAATGCTGTGTAGAAATAATACATATACCGATCGCCACCTCCCACTATGCGTGCGGCAATGATATTAGAGGCGGTGATGATGGTAAGGGTATACACAACAAACGCTCCCATCTCCTTTTCGGGAAAATTCGTAAACATGGTCATTCCCCCGCCAAGTACAGCACCGGCAGATATACCCCCGCCGGAACCTGCACTTGTACCTGCTGCGTTCTGTGCTGCCTGAAATTTATCCATCATCTGGGCTACTGATCCTGTAAGAACTACCATGATACGGTAGAGCGCAACAAAAATACCCGCCATCGCCATATGCATAGGAGCAAGGAGGACAATGAAACTCCGGGCATGCATATCTTTTTTCTCCCGGAGCAGTACCATCTCGAGCATTGATGAGCCGACAACAGTCCCTATAGGTTCGGGTGGTCCGCCAAGCGTGACGGTATCGAGGTAGATGTTGATGTATTTATAAATATAATTACTTCCCGATTCCCCGATAAACTTGTCCCACACCTGTTTGTCATCAAGGCCAAGATTCATTTTGGAGTATACAGAATCCACGAGGGGTTCAAGGGCGATGAGAGATTTCTTGTCGATAGTATTGAGCGCATATACCGCCGTTGTTCCCTGGCCCCCCATGACGGAACCCAAACTCCGTATAAATGTTGAAAAATCACTATCCCGCAGGGTAATATTTGAATCATCAATAAACCCGATTATCCCCATGGGTGCCATCAGTACGCCAACGAGAAGAAAGATCAGCGCTGCCGATACCCCCAGGAGACCGAGAACAACAACTGAAAGGATCGTCAGCGGGACAATAATCCGTTCCATTGCATGGATTGTCTGTTGTTCTTTGGAAGTCCGGTCTTTGAGACCATGGGTTTTTGGATCATCCGGTACGGACTGGTACATGAGGACATTTCCGAAAACACAGATACAAAGGATAATACCGTAGGACATATTCAGGGTTGAGTCAAGTCCTGCCGGGGCATAAATGGCAATCGATACCATCATCGTAACAGCGATAACGGTTCCGGAGAGGAGCATGGCGATATAGGCATCTCCCCATTTCTTGAGCAGTTCAAGCCCCTGTTCAACCTGGCTCCGGTAAACGCTCTTCACCGTTGAAAGCTCATTTTTTAAGAAATCATCATCCGGGACACCCGATTCGATGGCATTTGCATACCGGTTGAGCATGCTCTGAAGCGTAGGATTGGTTGTTCTCTCGGCAACGATACTGAGTGCTTCGGAATAACTGTAACTCCATTTTTTTACAAGGGTATCAACTTTGGTAATGTATTTTGCGGAGATGTACTCTTTCCGGTTTGATGAATACGCGAAGATCTCCGGTCTCGATGCACTGGCAAGTGCAAGGGATGCCATGTAGGTATTCATGAACAGAAGATCAGCACCCATTCTCTTGCCTTCGGTGATCTGCAGCATTTTGTCTTTTATTTTCTCTATCGTTGATGCAAACGGGAGCGGTTTGGCATCTTTTGCCGCACTTTCTTTTCCCTTGGTATCAGCCATATCAGGAACCGATGGTCAGGAGACCCTGTTTCTTGATCTTCGTCATCATGTGGAACAGATCCCAGAACTTGGTATATCCGGCTTTATGGAGTCGTTCCAGGATCTTTGCCCGTTTTTCTACTTCCAGGTATATTTCAGCTTTTCTGCTTTCAGGCATGCCAAGCATGGTGGCAATCTTGTTCTCGAGTAAGAATGAGCTTCCCTTACCCGACCAGACAAACGTATCCGAGACCGGTTCCCAGCTGAACATCTCAACGAACGTGAAACCCTGGGTTTCAGGGTTGAACCCGACAAGTTCATTGCAGCTGATCATCCGTCGTACCAGTTGCCCGTCGGGACGCTTGACGGCACTCTGGATAACCACGAGATTGAGGTTATCGACATAAGTCCTGGGAATATTGATAGGATCACCGCAGAGACGCTGGATAAGTTTTTCTACGGATGCAGCGTGGAATGTGCTCATAACGGGGTGCCCGGTCTGCATTGCACCAAAGGCAACCGAACCTTCGACACCACGGATTTCACCCACAAGGATCTGGTTGGGGCGTTGACGGAGAGCTGATTTAAGCAGGTCAAACATGGACACCTCCCCGGCTGCCCCGCCGCCTTCTCCTTTACCCTTGGCAAGTGCAACCTCCCGGATCCAGTTACGGTGGGGAACGTTTAATTCCGGAGTATCCTCAATCGTTACAATCTTGTTTTCTGGGGGGATGAATGCGGTGATTGCGTTCAGGAGCGTGGTTTTTCCGCTGGCGGTCTCTCCGGAAACGAAGAGAGACATCCCGTATTCCACACAGACCCAGAGATATGCTGCAGCCGTATAGTCAATGCCGTTGCTTGCGATAATATCGAGAATGCTCAGCGGCACCTCGTTCACTTTACGTATCGTGAAGTTACTGCCATGGCGGGAGATTGCGGTGCCGTATACGATGTTGATACGTGAGCCGTCAAGGAGTGTAGCATCTACAATCGGATTACGGTACGTAATGGGGCGTTTGATACGCTCGGCCATCTTAACGACAAATTCATCAAGTTCACTCGATACCTTGAACTCGATGACTGATTTTAAACCTTTGAAGATCTTGTGTTCGATGAAGATCGGACCGACTCCGTCACACGATATATCTTCGATGTATGGGTCAGAGAGGAATGGTTTGAGTACACCCATATCGATCTTGTCCCGTATCAGCAGGTATTCAATAGCCCGGTATTCTTCATTTGTCAGGATTACCTTGCCATCCGGAGTGAGGGGGACCTGATTTTTCTTTTTGGTGTCCTTCATCTTTTTCTGGGCAGTAAAATCGGTATTCAAAAATTTTACCATCTTTGATTTCATATCCTGTTTCCCGGCCCCACCACCGGTTAATTGGGAAATATCAACATTCTTCGGCTTTGTGATCGCGACCGTAGCCAGCATCTTTTTGAGGACTTCCGCCCGTTCTTTGTCACTGATGGGATCTTCGTCAAGCCCGTCAATAAGATCAATGAGTTTGGTCTCGATAACCGGCAGCATCAGGTTGACGCTGTGCAGGAATGATGGCTCGATGGGGATGTAAAAATTCCTCACATCATCGGGATCCGGAAGGATATGGACAAACGTTGTGTCGTTTACCGGATAGATGAGATTGGGACTTTTCATTGTCCGCAGGTCTTTTTTCAGCTCTGCAAGAAAGAGTGGAATCCCATAGGTATTGACCGGGAACGTGTGGAGATATTCAAGGAGGTGTGGACTGGCCTTGACATACTCTTTGGCATTTGCCGGGAGCATTTTATAGAGGGGGCTGGATTCGATATCATTATAAAAATCGACCGTTGAATCCACAACTTCTGGGGTGAACGGAAGGTTGACGGCAACGGACAGGGTTCCCATATCAGACCCTCGCAAAACTCATGGGGATGATCTTCATGCCATACCCCGGGTGAACTTCGAAACTCACAAGGTTACCCGTGGTTTTCCGGGCACCCCGGACTTTGATAACTTCCATAACCATGACATACTTGTCACCGACAAGGGCTTTTTTCATGTTCAGATGGGCATCGCAGATTGAACGGATGCGAACCAGGGTATCTTCTTCAAAGGCGTACGTATGGAGGGTAACGAGAATTGTTTTCCCGTGATCAACCAGGGATTTGCAGTTGGTAAAAAAAGTAAGGATCGTATCGGTCTGGGCGTATTCGGTAAAAAGCGTGAGGGAATCGACGACAATAACCTGTGATTTACTCTGCTGGATGTGGCTGATAAGACGTGCAAGGATCCCTTCCATCTCCTCTTTTTTCCATTCGAACCCGACTACGTGAAGGGGGAATATTTTCAGGTAACCCCAGGCAAAGTACTCCGAAATATCCAGACTCATGGATTCCATCTGTTTGATGAAACTCTTGCTTGTGCTCTCGGTTGTGAAGAGATCAACGGACAGGCCCTGTTTCATGGCACCCCAGATGATCTGCTGGGTGAGTACGCTCTTCCCGGTATCGTTTTCACCTTCAATGAGTGTGAGCGATTCGAGGGGAAGGCCGTCAGCAATTTTTTTATCCAGTTCGCTGTTTCCAGTGGAGATAATCTGCCGGTCTTCCCCCCCCATCAGGTCAGAAATGTGAGCCATCTGTTTCTCCTCCTTTCATCATGTGACCGTTGACGCGGAAACCCCGTTGCTTGTTGTGACCTGGAACCGTTGGGGCCAATTACCCACAAAGGTTGCTCTGACCCACATTTTCTCACCGGGATCGAGCTCTCTTGGATGAATATAATCGGATTCAAAGCTGGTAATTGTCCAGGTGCCCGGGCTTCCTGAGGAATCATACATTAAACGCTGCCATTCATCAGAGGAAGCACTATAGGTATAAAGATCCATTCTGGAAAAATCGGAGATAATCTCATTTCCTGTATTTGTTACACTGAATGTGAGGGGGCCGGATCCGCTCGGGCCGATATCCGTCCGGTTCAGCTGGATCTCCGAACGCATTCGTGCTTCACTTTGCAATGTCAGATCTTTCTGGGCGTTTGCCAGGGTTTCTGCAGCAGAAAGGGTCCCCCCCACAAGGATGTAAGCTACGACAACAAGGAGAAGTACTCCAATCGCGGCTCCAATTATTTCTGCAACAGCCATAGTGGATCAATTCACCGTGAATTCGGTTGATCGCCAGATTCCGTTGGGCAGGACTAACTGGAAATATGCATTGGTACTTGACGTTGCCGGGAGTGAACTGGCCTCGAATTGTATCTCAAGGGTTTCACCCGGATCCCAGAAATTGTTTGCCGGCGCTGGTTCTCTGATTACTGCTATCCACTGATCAGAGGTTCCGGAGTTATAATCCAGTCGTTTAAATTCACCAACGGCACCGCAAAAAACATCGGATCGCTGGATCTCATCCATAGAAATTTTTGCACTTCCGACATTTTTCATCCATGCCGTCCCGTATTTTGTAGTTCCATTTGCCGTGATGAGAACAATCTTGAAATCAGTACGAAGCCGCTGATCGGATTCATGGGTGGCTGATGAGAATGTCCCGGCCATATTGTAGACAACAGGATAGATGGCATTGATGAGTACACCCGCGGCAATGACCGCCGTAATGAGAAACAAAGCAGTGGTAATGGTATCGGCCGACATCGGTTATATCCTGTCCGGAAGGTTCATCCATTCTTCATCTTTCTCTTTATTTTTCGATGATGTCTTTTTCTCGTTCAGTGCCATGTTGGAGAGGTCAATCCGATCCTCGGATTTTCGTTCGGGAACCGGACTATCCTGCTGGCGCTGCTCCATCATCACTTCAATCATGTCCCGGTCGAGGGATGTGTCGTTGGGTGCAAGTATCCGGTTGAGTGCATAGAGCTCTGCAACAAATTCATCCGGCCCGACTTCATGCTCCTCACCAAGATTTGCAGGCATAAGACGAGAGATTTCACGGATCTCGTCCGCAGATTCCTTGGGTATATACCCCATGACCCGGTAGGATTCAAGCATAATCTCGAGCCGGTCGTGGCCGAATTTTTTTACAGACTGGTGTGTCCACTTGAACAATTTGTATACTTTCTGGAGACGGAGTTTCTCATTCAGCTGCTGTGCCGGGGCAGGAGTCTGGGGCACGGCCATGGGCGCTTTATAAGCCAGAGTCATCTGTGCTTTTAAGGCAGAAAGCATCTGTTCATCCAGAAGTTTCTTCTCCTCGTTTACGGGAGGCTGGGCAGCCGGGAGTTCATCTCTTACCGGGGGGACTGCTTTTTTGGGTTCGACTTCCATCTTTGCTTTTGTAGCATCAAGCTGGGATTCGCGGGCATCCAGAGCTGCTTCCCGGGCTTCAAGAGCAGAGCTCTTTGCATCATTTACATCCGATCCTATCCCTGCTGCAGATGAAACGGATTCACTTCCGGATCCGGGCGACAGCGTAAAGGGGTTTTCCAGTTCGTTCATCCGTTCCCGGATGTCCATTAAGAGCCTTTTGATGGAAGTTTTAATGAGATCGACCTCGCGCTCCAGATTCTGGAGCTTGACTTCCGGATCATCTTCTGATGCGGCAGTAATAATATGGTCGACCTGAGACTGGTTTACCGCCATAAGATATCTAATCGTTATATTACATTTTTAACTAATAAACATTCTTATCCCCGAATACGCGCGTATTACGTGACGCTGAAAGTTTTCGCAAAGATTTGGGGGAAAACCCGGCTATTTTTCCTGCAGCATTCCATGTGGAAGAAAAGTCAGATCCATCGATTATAAAAAAATTAGTAGATTGTGTTTACAGCCTGGATTGACGCCGGGGCAGTACGGGAGATAGCGAGAGCCGCACCAATGGCAGGTTTAATCTCAATCTGGAATTGATCGTTCTTGAGAATTGCATTTGTCGGGGAGGCCACAATATCGAATTGTTCGCCTTTTTCAAGAACATCGTCATTGGTCACTTCATTCTGGACCTTTGCGATAGTCCATTGCCCGGCATTCGGAGCATTACCTTTCGTTCCCCGTGCAAGTGTTTCCAGTACTGATGAATTACTGTAGGTCATGACGACTTTGTCAAAGTCCACGGGGGTTCCGCCCGGAGCAAGTGCACAGGTGAAATTAATCTTGGAAATTGACTGGCCTGCTGAACCTGTACCATAGACATTTCCAACGATTTCAAGGGTTGAGCTCGCCTGCTGTACACCCGTGTGGACGACTTCCTGGCTCTTCTGGGTAGTGAAGAACCCGGCGCCGAGCACCACGTACGAGAACACCGCCGCAACGACAACGAATGCGATAAGCACAATCGCTGCCTCGAGGCCGGTGAATGCATTTTCATGGTTGAATGATCTCATGATCCACCTTTGGGGGCTGATACTGTTTTGAAGCCCTTATTTGATAAAGTAATTTAATCTTATATATATATTTGCTAGAATAATGTTTTGAAAAATGGCGTTTTTATGTTTTTAGAGTGAATTTCAAAGCGCTTAAAAAGACGGTCCCGTTTATTATTCATTTGGCAGATCTTTCTTTCCATGATTATTTCAATTATTAAACCTCCTGCATTTTGGAAAGATGGATATTTATTTACAAAAGAAACGTTGTAATGTTCTGTAATGGATAAGAAAGATATAATGTTCGGTGTCCTCGCAGTGGTCATCCTCCTTATCATCGCAATTGTCATCAAACCCATAGCTACCGGTCAACCCGTAAATATCGGTCTTCCGGCATCTGCAACACCGACTCCTTCGGGTTCATCTGGCTCCTCCGGCAGTTCCACGACAAACGGAATTACGGTCACCCGGTCGCAATCACCTTTACTTACTCAGATACCTACTACCGTGCCAACGCCTGCTCCCACATGGAATACCAAGGTTAAAAGCGTAGAATTTGTCAACCCTGCCACGTATGGAATCTCCTTAAACGAGACCCTACCCAATGGCACGAGAATTGACAGTATCCCCCGGTATGTCAATATGACTACATATGCCACGTTCTCCGGGAAATACAGTGGAACAACACAGATAATGAACATCCCATTTCCCTACTGGGAACTCTGGTATACCGTAGATCCCATTGTTCAAAAAGCGAATTCTGTAGCGGTCGTAACTCAAGCCAAAGGTGACTATGGCGCGGGATCATATTCCAGTGATATCAAGGGTTCATATAGTACCGTAAAACCCGAGTTCACACTCCAGGTTATGGATGCCGATGATCCAAACCGTATCGTACGGGTCATTTCTCCGCCGGGGGGAATAGATCTCAATCTCTGGCTTGGAGTTGCACCCACGGCTGTAGCTGCACCTCAAGAAACAGCGTATTTGGGAATGGGAGGCAGTATCCTTAAGGAAAAAAAGACATCGGATTATGACACAAAAGGAACCGATCCCCGCCCATGGAAAGAAAAATTTTTTGAGGGGCAGAAAAATTATTATTTTATTATCAATGCAGAAAACCTGAAATCATACAAAATTGACATCCGGATACCAACGAAATATGTCGGGCAATACTGATTTTTCGGTTCATCATCTTTTTTTTAAAATTTTTCAATATATCCGGTATGGTTCAGAAGAGGGGTTATCAGGAAGTATCCTTTGTTTATGCAAAGACGTTCGCATTCATCTTCTGGTAAACGTCTGAGATCGACCATTACATGAGTTCCGGAATCAAAGACACCGTTCACCTCCAGTCTGATAACGGTTCTGAGGTAAATCCCTGAAATATGATAGTAAGACGAAGTAAAAATTTTAATACACGTTAAAAAATTAAAACCTGGGAGATTGATAACAGATGTTGTAAAACTGAATCCATCTTTAATCGAATTTTTTCTTTCCCATTGATTCTATGTACATGTACTCTTTCCCGACTTCCACAGCCCCTTTCTTCTCTTCAGGGATGGCAATTTCGAAATTGGAATAGTCTTTCATATCCATCAGCTGGGCCATATTGCCTGCAATGGAGAGCACCTGGCCGCTCTTGCGCTCGACAACCGGTACGTAGGTTTTTGCGGATACAGGCTGGACAATGGAACGCTTGACACCATCAAAGATTCCTACTGCATCGATACGGGCTTTTGCTGCACCATGTTTCCCGGGTTTTGATGTCGCGATTCCCACAACCCGGCAGGGTTCATCTTCGATTACGATATAGCGACCTTCCTTGATTTTTCCGATTTCAGTCTGTTCTTTCATTTTTTACACCTAAACTGACAATAACATAGCGTGTTAATAATTTATCTCTATTGCATTACATAAATACAGCGTTGATACAGGGACCTGTGCATTATGGATTTTTTTTCTGCATGCAATGACATGGCAAGTGATGTCACAGAGAGTATTTCAGATCTTGTGGGAACCGCGGAAGGTGGAATTACGCTCAAGATGGGCGCAGATAAAACTCCCACAAAAAAAATAGACCAGGTTGCAGAAGATTGTGTTCTCCATTATCTGCAGGAAAATTCCCTCTGCTCGCTCCTCATAAGTGAAGAAGCCGGCAGGGTTGAAATGGACGGGGGTGAAGGTACGATTTTTCTCGATCCGGTTGATGGGACCTTCAATGCCCTGGCAGGAATTCCGTTCTATGCACTCTCTCTCGCATATGCACGGGAGGGAGTTATAGAAAAAGCATTCGTGCGCAACCTTGCTTTTGAAGAAACATTCACAGCAGAACTGGGTGTCAGCGCGCGGTGTAACGGAAAGTCCATCCATACTTCGGATATTGCCAACCTTGATGAATGCGCTGTAAGTGTTTATGGCCGGAAGTTCAATCCATCCGGAGTTATGCACCTCGGTCAGAAAATCCGGAGATGGCGCCTCCTGGGAGCTTCTGCACTTGAGCTCTGCTATGTTGCGTCGGGACGGATTGATGCATTCATCGACCTGCGGGGAACCCTCCGGGTAACTGACGCTGCTGCCGGGATGTTGATCTGTGCTGAAGCCGGGGGCCGTGTCACCGATCTCGAGGGGAATAAGATCCAGTTCCCTGATGACGTCAGTATTGGCCGGTGCCTGATAGCTACTAACGGGATTGTCCACCATAAAGTGATTGAATACCTGAGGTGAAAACGATTGAAAGCACTCATTGTTTCCCGGATCGATAACAAGGATGCCCTGGCTTTCACGCTGAAAATCAGAGATCTTCTGGAGCAGGAAGGATGTTTTACGGTTTTTGATTCGGATACTGCCGCTGCGCTCGGTACAGCAGGTACACCCGTGGGGGATATTCCCGCGGATTTTTGCATCATTGTCGGAGGCGACGGTACAATTCTCCGTACCATCCAGCAACTGGAGGTCCAGATACCGGTTCTTGGCATAAACTGGGGGGAAGTTGGTTTCCTTGCAGATCTGGAACCTTCAGAAGCCATGGAGTTTATCCGGAGGATTCCATCCGGATTCTCTATTGAGGAACGAATGAGAATTGCTCTGGTAAAAGATGGCAGATGTCTGGGGATTGCGCTCAACGAAGCACTCATTGTGACAACGAGGCCGGCAAAAATGCTCCGTTTCACGATCGTGGTTGATGGCGTAGCAGCAGAACAGTTCAGGGCAGATGGTCTCCTGATCAGTACCCCAACCGGTTCAACCGCATACGCCATGAGTGCCGGGGGTCCCATTGTCGATCCACGCATCCATGGATTTCTTCTCGTACCTCTTGCACCCTATATGCTCTCTTCCCGGCCGCACCTTATCAGCAGCAACCGCAACCTGAGCATCCGGCTCGAGAGCTCCAAAACCGCAAACCTGGTTATTGACGGGCAACAGACATACGAACTCGGGACCTCAACTTCCATAGACGTGATGATGTTTAAAAACCCGGCCCTGTTCATTGATGTGAAACGTAATTTCTTTGAAAAGGTCGATAATAAACTTCGCCGTTTATAATTTTTTTATAGAGAGATTCTTCACGCAATTTTCTGGTAAATACCGGGATACCAGGGCACGATAATTCAGGAGAAGAGAATTTTCCAGTAGAACGGAAAAATCAATCTGACTGTTCTGCGGGCATTGGATTTTACTTATTCAATAGCAACAGACGGGCAGCACTATCACGGCGGTAATTCACCATTCATTACTCGCAGGCATTCCACAAACCCGTAAAAAAACGGCCGTAAATTCACACAATTTATCTTGAAAGCCGATCTACTACTTGAAAGGTGGTTCCGTGCAGATCTCCATGAAGCTCGAAATGAAAGATTCACCGGGTCAGCTTGTAGCAGCGTTGAAGCCAATTTCCGATGTGGGGGGAAACATCATTGCCGTCATCCACCAGCGGGAACCCGATTCGGATACTGATATCCTGGATGTCCAGATTGTTCTTGAACTGCCTGAAGGACGGCTGGAAAAACTTAAGGGCCTCCTCCGTGAGCAGGGAGTCCATATCCAGCGTATCGGGGAGGAGCGACTGTTATACACCCGGACTGTCATCATGATCGGTCATCTGATGCATACCGATCTGTCTGACACTGTCGGGCAGATTGATTCAACCGGATTTGCCGAAGTCAGCGAGCTCTCCATGTGTATGCCGGCAGTAAATGAGCGATCTTCTTCACGGATAACCATAAAGGCAGTGAGCAGGGATGATATGGCGGCAGCACTTGCAATCCTCCGAAGGGTTGCGCTCCAGAAATCCCTCCTGCTCATAGAACCGCTGGAGGATATTGCATGATGCGGGTTGCACTCATTGGTATGGGATCGGTTGGCCGTGGTGTTGCCGAAACCCTGGTAAAAAAGGACCTGGGGATCATTATCACCGGGATCGCCGATTCCCGGAGCGGTTGCATGGACAGTAACGGTATCGATATTCCATCGGTTCTCGCTGCCAAGAAGAACGGGGGTTCCTGCGGCAATCCTCACATTTCCGCATCGGACGTGATAAAAAAAGCCGAGTATGATGTTCTGATAGAAGTTACACCAACGAATGCGCTTACCGGTGAACCGGCTATCGGGCATATAAAAACGGCACTTGCACGAAAAAAACACGTGGTTACTTCAAACAAAGGTCCGATTGCACTGGCATGCAAAGAGTTACGGACGATGGCACAAAAGAACCATGTGGCACTCAGGTACGAAGCCACGGTGGCCGGTGCAATCCCCATCATGCACACACTCGAGCACGGCCTTGCAGGTAATGAGATTCTCGGGCTTTTCGGGGTTCTGAACGGAACCTGCAATTATATACTTACACGGATGGCTGCCGAAGGACTAACCTATGAGCAGGCATTACTGGAGGCACGGGAAATGGGATATGCCGAGGCAGATCCAACCTATGATGTTCAGGGTATCGATGCCGCGATAAAACTGGTGATCCTTGCCAATACTATCTGGGATAATGGCATGACACTGAATAATGTAGACCGGACGGGAATCGATCTCCTTACTGCCGATGCCCTCCGCCTCGCCGAAGAAGACGGGTGCACTATCCGCCTGATAGCTGAAGCGATCCCGCGAAAGAATATCCTCCGCATCTCTCCCAGGATTATTGAGAAAAATCACCCCCTCGTTGTCGAAGGAACCTTAAATGCCCTGACTCTCGAGACCGATCTTGCAAAAGAGATTACCCTTATTGGAAGGGGTGCAGGATCGATCGAGACCGCGAGTGCTATCATCGGTGACCTGCTCTTCATCCGCGATCGCTATGTCCAGCGTTCTTGAGCACCGCCGCGATTATCTGCGCCTGATGAGGCAGTTCACTATCGACAAAGGTTTTTTTACCGTCAATGATATCCATCACGCAGCAGGTATTCCACGAAGCACCGCCCAGGACTGGGTTTACCGGCTCCAAAATGAAGGTTGTGTCCTGTTAAAGGAAGAAAAACGCGGGAGGAATGCAGCCCGCTATGCAGCGATCAGTGCAATGCCTGCAAGCACATGCAGGCGCATTTTTACAACGGTTGACGGGGACCAGGTTGCAATCTATCACGAATGCATGAGCAGTGCCTGTGCAGCATTCTGTGGTTATCATCACGCCCTTGCGGGAGGAATTCTCTATCATGTAGAGCGGGACGGGACTCTCCTTATGGAAACGGCATTTCTGGGTGAGCGTGAGATAGCAGTTGGCCTCGCTCCCCTTTCCGCGGTAGGTGTCTGCAGCGTTGAGAGGCAGGGGGATGCAATTATCCAGACCATACGCTGTATCGGAGGCCCTGCCTATTCACTTTCCGGTATGATGGCCCGTGCAGAGGGGGTACTGCGGGTAGAGCCCCGACATATAGACCATATTGTTGAGGGAAAAGTCTGGACTTCGGCCTGTATGCAGGTTATCATTGGTGTGGATGATACTGATACCCGTGATGGCGGAGCAACATTTGCCCTGGCACTCGCCCTTCTCAATCATCTTTCCGGGATCAAAGGGATCATCCCGATCAGTCACCATGTTGTCATGCTCAATCCGGATATTTTCCGGAAAACTGCCGGAAATTCAGCGAGTTATATAGAGATTGCCATTCTTCCGGAACGGTTCTTTGATCTTGCCGGACAGGTTCGCAGGTTTGTTTCTGATGAATCGTTCTCTGTCGAGTGGGGAATTGCCATAAGGGCAGGATTCAGACCGTTTAAGGGATTGCAGGAATACGGCCGGCTCGTGCGGGAACAGGTGATAACGCGGGCAGTTGCAGAAGCAACTGCTGAACAGTTCGGGATTATGCTAATCGGGGGAAATGGTGTGATTGGAGCGCTCGGGGCAGTTGCACTCGCCGGTATACCCTATGAAATCCAGCTCGATCCTGCAAAAAATGACTTTCCTGAACTCTGTTAAAAAAGGTATGAAAAGGAGAATTTAAACACCATTTCTATTCATTGCTGTGCCATATCCAGAAAATCCACGGATAACATATTTATACAAAGATGTTATATAGAAACTCATACATTGTCTTGCCCCTGCGGGCATTATCAGGAGTCTTAACTATGGCTTTTACTAAAAAGAATGATGAAGCAGTATCACCGGTTATTGGCGTTATCCTCATGGTCGCCATCACGGTGATCCTGGCAGCCGTTATTGCGGCTTTCGTATTCGGCATGGCAGGGAACATCAAGTCTTCCAAGACCGTTGGAATCACCCTTACCCTGGATAAAAACAACAATGCAGTTGCAACCGTTTCCGGAGGATCTGATCTCGCATCACTTAACCTTGTGAATGTGAGCGTCAATGGCGGTACTGAGACGGTTCTCTTAGCTGGTACGAACCTGACTACAGGTCATTACAACTCTACCGGGGTAGGATCCGTTGTCGGCAAGAGGGTTATCCTCATTGGTTACTTCAACGACGGGACTTCCCAGACTCTCGTGGACAAACAGTTCTAAATTATCCGGAGGTAGAGATCGATGTCTGTAAACATGAAACACAATGAGGAAGCAGTATCACCGGTTATTGGTGTTATCCTCATGGTCGCCATCACGGTGATCCTGGCAGCCGTTATCGCTGCATTCGTATTCGGCATGGCTGGAAACATCCAGTCTTCCAAGACCGTTGGGATCACCCTTACCCTGGATAAAAATAACAATGCAGTTGCAACCGTTTCCGGGGGAACCGATCTCGCATCACTTAACCTTGTCAACGTGAGTGTCAACGGAGGTACCGAAACGGTTATCTTAGCTGGTACGAACCTGACTACAGGTCATTACAACTCTACCGGGGTAGGATCCGTTGTCGGTAAGAGGGTTATCCTCATTGGTTACTTCAACGACGGGACAACTCAGACCCTCGTGGACAAACAATTCTAATCTTTTTTTATTTTTTCAGGGGCATTCGGATATTTGAAGGCTCTGCTGAAACGATTGCTGGGATTACTCTGTTCCCGGAATAAATTATTTCGTTACGTTCATTAATTCCGGCGATAATGATAACCTGCGTATCATGACCCGGTTACGGATTCCTCTCATTCTTCAATGCCTCACGTTCCTCATCCCGTTGAACATTTATGCGATTGGTAAAGGGATGGGATCGGGCGTGCAGTGGGCATTGTTCCGGTATCAGGACTCCTATGCGGGGGTGAGCTTCATATCCGTTATCAATGAATTCGGGTACGTATTATCCGGCATGATCACCGGACGCAGTGCACTCTCGCTCACAGCAGGTTTGTGCGGCACCTGCATGCTGGTGGCGGCGCTTTGTCTCATCCTTTTTTCCTGCCAGGGTAAAACCGTAACATGGGTGAAACCGGCTTCGATCCTGACAATTATTGCAGGAATTGCATTTGTGATCTCCTGTTTCCTCCAGTACGGTATTTTCCTGAATGGACCGGCAGGATTTGTCATTCCGGTCGGAATTCCCCTGGTTTTTGTCATAGGAGCGGTTATGTACACCGGCTATTATCGCAGGATTCTTCCCGGGGATGACGAGGACGACAACAATGAGGAAGGTGATGACGAGGATGATGAGGATGACGGCGATAATGACACCGGTGGAGAGGAGGAACGCGAGGCTCTAAAAGATAAAGAGAAGGGTGCTTCATCCGGGTTGCCAATCAATAAGTACCAGCTGATTTTTTTATTTTTAATTTTTTTTTTGTTTATAGTACAGTATCGGAAATGAGAAGTTCCGGAGATACGTTTCCGGCAGTAGTGTTGCCCTACAGTATTCTTTTGAATCACACACTTACGGGCGATCCATTCCAGGCGTTTTTCTTAAATGATCCCAGCCTGTCGTATTCATTCATCAACGTGGGGGGACATTTTTACTCGCTCTTTCCGATCGTGACACCGGTACTTGTATTACCAGTCTTTGCATTTCAATATGCAATTCTTTCACTATGTTCCATACCCGTGACAGAAAACAGCCCTATTTTCACGAGTGTTTTTATCACGGGCCATGTAGCAAGTGCTCTTATTGCAGCACTCTCCTGCATCGTCCTGTATCTGACGTTAAAAAAACTGGTCTCGAATCAGATCGCCATCATCTCAACATGTATCTTTGCATTTGCAACCGCGACATGGTCCATAAGCAGCCAGGCGTTATGGCAACACGGGATTGCCGAGCTTCTCTTAATTCTCATGATATATCTTATTGTACGGAATGAGGAGGTTCCCTCCAGTTCCAACATGGTAGGACTGGGTTTACTTGCAGGACTTTTCATATTCAACCGCCCCCCGGATGCAGTGCTTCTGATACCGGTTCTTGGTTATATTATATTCCGGTACAGGAACCGGCTCCGGTATTTCCTGGCTGCGGGAATAGTAAGCGGGATCCCGTTTTTAGTATATAATTATTGTATTTTCGGGAATATTTTTGGAGGTTATATCAATAACCTTTCATTGTTTCACCTGGACTGGCAGTTCTGGTCCAGTTATCTGGCATTGCTTGTATCCCCGAGCAGGGGCCTTTTTATTTACTCACCCGTCCTGGTTCTCTCAATAATTGGTTATTTCCGGCTGGATACCATCAAAAACCAGAATATTGCTGCCATGTTACGATGGTTTGGCCCGGTGATTCTCTTTGATATTCTGGTCTACAGCCTGTTTTATGACTGGAAGGGGGGCTACTGTTTCGGACCGCGTTTCCTTACAGGGATGTTACCGGTGTTAGTCATATTCCTGGCAGTTTTTCTGGAGGTATTCCGGAACAGCAGGCTGAGTGCTCCAAAAAAACAATGTATCTCGGCATTCATCCTTATGCTTGTGATACTATCCGTCATCATCCAGGTAATCGGGGTATTCTGTTTTCCCTTCATTATTGATATCGACACGCCTCCTGACCGGATCTGGAATATCGAGAACAATCAGATCGCAAGGAGCTATGCGGATGGTGCAAAAAACATCACAAGTGTTTCGGTTCTTCTGTTGCCCCCGCTCCCCAGAGTATTACTCTATTCCGGAGGAAACGAGAGTCTGACAAAAATATATGCAAATGAATCTGAATTTCAGAATTATCCCAAATCCCCGCCACAATCGGATTGGAATTATCGTAATTCATCGAAAGAGGGCACCGTTTACTGACCCGGTAACTCTATGCGTGGAGCAGGATTCTGGGCAACAAGTGCGATGCGCAAACGGTGAATTTTTCTTCAATTTTGAAATAAGAAATGATATGGAATTATTTGTTGTGCCAAATAAATATAAATTTTACTGAAAACTTACTATCAAAAAAAATTTAAAAATATTAAATCGCGCATAAAATGAGCCGGTCGCGGAGCATGGGCGAGGGCGCCGAAGGTGCACGACGCGTGCGGAACGGGGCGGCGAGCAAGTATATTGCAAAACGTCAATAGACCATTATCATTATCCCCAAGACACAAGGCTTCACTACCATTTTCCACATAAGAGAATACTCATTTTCGGCTCTGTAGAATTCCTCACCGCAATAAGAATCTCGAGAACCAAGATGAATCTTGAGATGTTATAGAGAATTACCTTGATTTTGATCTCCTTAACCTGCAGGCGATATTTCCTAGCCTTGAGAGATTCCCCGAACTTTCTTTTCAGGACCGAAAAAACGGTCTCGACCTTGTTTCTCTGATGATATTTTTCATCATCGAAAGATAGAGCGATTCGTCGTCGAAAATATCCGGAGATCCGTTTACGTTTTCTGTTTCTGACGGGGATAAGAGAGTCAGAGTTGAGAGTCTCGTTGATAAGTTGGTGAATATCTTCAGAGTCGTATCCTTTATCCATGACATAGACGTCAGAATGCCTGACTCTGTGGCATTGTTTGAGGAGTTTTTCCGCATGAATGACATCATGAACCGGGTGTTGTGAAATCATCAGACCGGTGATGATCTGCTGATCAGTGTCGACCGAGATCGAGGTTTTCAGGAATCATTTCTCGTCTTACCCGTTCTCCAGGAATAGTAGTGGCTGGCATACGAGCTAGTGAACCCGGATGAATCGATAGCAGTACTTGGGATTCGTTCACCCCAGTCGTAGAATATTTTCATAAGCCGGTTAAGTAACCGAGTAAGTGTTGATGATCTGATCCGCTGACAGAATTTCTGGATCGTCGTGAAGTGTGGCACTTCATCAAGGTGGATCTTCTCACGGAGTGAATCCATGATCTCGGTAAGTTCTACGGTGTCCCGGTAATCTTCCGAAAGGTACTCTTTCAGGAGAAGAAGGATGAGTAACTGATGTTGAGTGTAAGTTTTTCTGGAGAACTTGGATGAGAAAATAGGAATTCGGGAATCACGGATCAAGCCAGAGGATAATTCAACAAACCTGATATACCGGTTTGTCGACACTATTTTGCCTCCTTAATCGTTAGTAGCATAACAAAGTAAGGAGGCACTGTACCTTAGATCTTTCGGTCTTTTTACGTCTGTGAACTTAGCATTTCTACAGAGCCTGAACTTTCCCTTCTTTCGTAGTAACTGCCGTTTCTGCTTATCCTGCGAAACCTGCGCTATCGACACTTTCACTAGCAACCAAACAGATAGGAAAGAGGTGATATCAGATGTAAAAAATGAAACAAAAACAAACAGATTGGATGCATCGGGCATCTAATCAGACCAAGTATCCTTCAGGACACATGGAGTTATCAACTACCAAATTATAATTCCATTTTCCTGATGAAATACTTTGCTTCACGAGATAAGAGAATAATTCAGGTCATACCGGGAGGTATTATGAAGACGACAAGTCAGGTTATTAATGAAAGTACCAATATCATCATGCAAATTATTGGCTTACTCGTCAGCGTTTATTTGCTAGGTGTCGTTACCTCAATCTTGTATTGAAAGACACAGATCAAATTTTTTTCACAGTTGACAATGTGTATTAAAAAAATTGTATTTTTTTACATCCTCATCCCCATAATCACCCCCACAACCTGCTGAGCTGTCGCCGGGTCCACAACCCGGGCCAGGACCAGCCTGGCCATTGCAGCGAACAGGGTCGAGAACACTTTCCTGACATGCTCATTCTTCCCGAACGCCTCGATCGTTGCATCTGCATCCGCCTTCATCGCGTTCTGAATAAACTTCGGCAGGAACACAAAGAGCGGCAGGAACAGGACCGCAGCACTAATGAATGTTAGTGGTAGAGGGAAAAATCATCGCCTTTGACAAGCCGTCGCCAGTTATTCTCACTGAACATCGGCCCGGTCGGGATCCTGGCTAATCAAAAGAATCCGCTCAACACCCGTGATCCAGCGTTTTCTTTCAATACGTTCATTGATCTGGCTGTCGAAGATCAGCTTGAGCATGATGCCTGCCGTCAGTGAACTGATTAGCTGTGCAGATTCGTTGACATCTAAATACTTTTTCAGCTCCCCCCGTGACTTCGCCCGTGTCAGACAGTTCGAGATCAGATCTAATTCAGCAGTCATAGAATCCGCTACCTTCCCGTGCATCATCGGATCGTTGAGAAACCGGATTGGCAGAAGGGAATAAATATTTACGTGGCGTGCTTGGTGGATAAAGATCAAATCGGCATAATTCTGGATAATCCGGTGGATGTCTCCATCGCGGGAAAGGGTTGCTACAAATTCGTCATCGTGGATCTGGATAACCCTGTTGACAACTTCATTCTCCAATGCATCGCGGTTCCGGAAATAACTGTAGAGCGCCGGAATCGATACCCCAACCTTCTGGGCGATAGCTTCGAGTGTCATCGCCTTCCATCCTTTCTCAATGGCCACATTTATTGCCGCTGTAATGATGCGCTCCCTAGCTCCTTCGCGATATTCCTGATTGACACGAGCCATGGTGATCTCCCGGATTATCATTCATTTTTAACCGTAATGTATTTTCGCAATGTTTAAATCAATTTTTTTATTCCTAAATAGTTTTAAGTATACTTAAAGTGAATTAAGTGTAGTGAGGAGTAAGGGATTTCCGTATCCCGGATGTTTATTGCAGAATAGGAAGAGCCCGGCCTGATCAGCAGATTAGAAAATACCGTGGGATCTCGTCACGAACATCGGTTGTCTCCCCGAATCTGGCTGGCTTTTTTCGATTCTGATGCTGGAATGGGGTTAAAATCCAGGAATCTCTCACGAACGAAGGAAGTGTGATGAGAATATGATAACCATGGAACCGTTGCTGGAATACCCGTGATGGCAGCCGGAGTACCGGTATCAGCCCGTATCTCTGCGATCATCCTTGTCATTCAAATTGCATATGTGGTCTTTCGGTTCTACCGAAATACCACCCTCCTCCTGCACGAGGCATAGCATGATTTTGAACCAATCACTGACGAATCGGGGAATTCCTTATGGTTGACAATACAACGGAGCGGAAAAACAATCGCGTGCCAGATCCGGGTCATCACCCCGAACCTGGTAGTCCACAGAGTTGTCCGCAGGAAATGGCCGGTAATCCGGATTACACGAATATCCATATTGTGGTAACTGCAGATGGGTATTTCTTTACCAGAATATTCACGGCGGTCCCTGCCGCTATGTCAGAAAAAAGGTCAGATTACTATCCCGGTGGATGCGCGGACAGAGTACAGGCTGATGCCGGGGAGGCACGCTTTGTTCTCATGGGGGGGGCCCGTTGCGGGATAAGTCATGATAACGATAGTCGGTAATCCCGGACAGATCCCGGGATGTTGCTCAATGAAATCAACAAGCCAACCAGGGAGACCGATTGATGGATAGCAATATCGCACATACGGATTTTGATGGTATCGACCCGACGATCTATAAGCGTCGCTGGTTCATTTTAACAACACTCTGCCTGGCGCTGCTCGGGGTGATGCTGGCAAACAGCAGTATTAACCTGGCGCTCCCGCTGATGTCAGTTGACCTCGGGCTGAGCCAGCTTGAACAGACCTGGATTGTGAATATTTACTCGCTTTTGGTTGCAAGCCTCCTGTTTCTTGCCGGGGCGTGCGGTGACCGGTACGGCAGGAAACTTGCCCTGCAGATCGGCTCTCTGGCGTTTGCCGCGAGTGCTTTTTACGCCGGGTTCCTGGCGCATTCTGCCATCGAGCTGCTCATTGCCCGGGGCATCATGGGCCTTGGAAGCGCACTCGTGATGCCGACAACGCTCTCGATTGTCAACAATATCTTTCCCACAAAAGAGCGGGTCCGGGCTATTGCCATCTGGAGCGCTATCACCGGCATCGGTATGATGCTGGGCGGTGTCATGGGCGGCATATTGATGGAGTACATTAACTGGAACTCGATCTTCTATCTGAGCGCAGCCATTGCTGCTGTGAGTTTTGTCATCAACCAGGTGATCGCCCCCGAATCACGTGATGATAAAGGTCTTGCGGTTGACTGGATCGGCGGCGTATTCGCAGCTGTCGGTATATTCGGGCTTGTCTATGGCATCACCGAAGCGCCATCGAAGGGGATCCTTGACGGGACGGTGCTTGCCGGCCTGCTCATCGGTCTTGCCTCCCTTGCCGTATTCGTCCTGTGGGAGCGAAGATCCGCATCGCCGCTGCTCGATATGAACCTCTTCCACAACAGGGCGTTTTCCGTATCGAGCCTAACCCTGACACTCGCATTCCTGGCGATGTCAGCAATATTCTTCACGATTAGCCAGCTTCAGCAGCTCATCCTTGGCATGTCGCCCCTGACTGCATCACTGCTGATGCTGCCGATCATGATCCCGTTCCCGGTACTGGCGCCGGTCATACCGAATATCGTGGAAAAAATTGGGAACCGGTATACGATTATCACCGGCCTTGCTCTTATCACGGTCTCGTTCCTGGTCATATCTGCCTGGACTATTGATACGACCTACCTGGGCATGCTGCCGGCGATGCTTGTCATGATAACCGGTGTCTGTCTCGCTATGACGCCGAGCACAAACATCCTCATGGCGTCGGTCCCGAAGAACCGCTCCGGTATGGGTTCCGCGATGAACGATACGACCCGCGAACTGGGCTGCTCGCTCGGCGTTGCATTATTCGGTGCAATCCTCAGCGCAGTGTATGTGAGTAACATCACTGAAGTCTCGGGCAGGTTCTCCGGCTCAATAAAGACGAGCCTTGAGACTTCGCTTGCAACAGCGCTGAACACGGCAGTTTCCCTGGGACCCGACGCGGGCACCGTTGCAGAGGCTGCACAGGTTGCGTGGATGCATGCGTTCTCGATCGCTTCGCTCGTGGCTGCGGGTATTGTCTTTGTGACTACGGTTATTGCTCTCATGGCACTGCCCCGGCAGAAGCAATCGGAAAACGATAAGCATGAGTAACGATGGTCGGAGGATATCCCAGACAGGAGCAACTGTATGACGAGCATCCTGTTTGTCGATACGAATACTGAGATGTGCCACCTCGTCCGGCATATGTTTGAGGAGACCGGGGAGATGCTGGTATACTTGGCTGGTTCAGGAGAGGAAGCCATCATTTCATCCTGCCGTAACCAGCTTGATGCGATCATATCCGATTACCATCTTCCCGGGATGAGTGGCGTCAGTTTGCTCAAGAGACTGAGGTTGCTGGGGATCTGCGTGCCATTCATCTTCTTCACCCAGGATTTCATGACTCCGTTGAACGAGGTGGTACGCCTTCCTAACGTTTTCCGGTTCAATGGCAAGAGAGACCTTGAGAAGAGGGAGATTCTCCGATTGTTACGGATTGTATACTGGGTGACGGGAAACCCTGATCAGGGTGGTGTGATGCCGGGCATCATAGGTGATGAACAACGGGGATACAGGAGGCGGGTCTGAACCATGGACACGTGCATTAGGGTTACAATTGCCGGATATCCGCGGGATGAAGTAAATGTTCTTATTTATCCTCTAAATGGGGGTTACTTGTTTCGGGAACTAAACAGTGAATTATATTTCTACTTACGAGAAGGGCACCAGGAGAGCTCGGAGCCCATTATCCGGGAGTTTTTTTCGCGTCATCACCAAAGAAGTGAGAGCAACACTGTCCCGACTCGGTGACGGCGAATTACTGGAGCATCGGCACCCAGAAAAAGGAGGTGATGAGCATGTTCATCTGTACGGTGGTCGTGATCGGTAACCGGGGGTCTGCTGGCATAGACTTGGGCCCGTGGTTACATCTCCGGAGTTTGTGGATCTTATTCTCGTTGATATCGGAGTATTTGTTCTCGATCATCCAGTGGTAGAATTGTTTAAGGATGGCAACAATATCGGCAGTTGTATTCTGCTTGAATGGGCGCTCACGGTAGCTCTTTGCATTTCTCAATTCAGGAATCGCGGCGTACAGATCACCGATGGTGTTGCCCGAGAATGGCCCGATGAACCGGCGCCAGGCAACAAGCGTAAACGTGAGTTTGTTCGCCCGCCCGACACTGATGTTCTTGCAGGACCGGAGTTCCGAGATGAATTCCCGGATACGGGCCGCATCATCTTGGGTGAGGGTAAATTTTTCAAGGGCGTTCCTGATTGAGTTTTCAGCCAGTTCATTCTTGATTGGATGAAAAGTACTGGCTGTAAGTAATTGAGCAACTGGGTAAGTCATAGAAAAGTTTCTGAAATGAAGGCTTTAAAAAGAAAACTGAAGCATCGAACTTTGCGTCCAGATGCGTGGAGCAGGATTCGAACCTGCGAACGCCTTCGCGACGGGACCCTAAATCCCGCTCCTTTGGCCGGTCTCGGATATCCACGCTTTTTTTGTTTTCCCGTACGGGATAAGATCTTCGGGGAAGCCAGAACAGATATTCCCTCTGCCCGGTATATTTGTCCGGAGCCGATAAGAGGATATCGACAGGATCAAAAATCTTATGTCTACATATCCACCCGGGATACCACCCCGTGGATCTTGTCCGAGGGGAGTTTATAGAACTGGACCATTGACGGGGAGAGGCGTTTGATGACAGCAAAGATCCGCCAGACGAGATGGGTGGTAACGATATCCTCCATTCCGTAGAAGATCGTCTTCTCATCGATATCAGCTTCCCGCAGGATACTGCCGATATCGGCGATCTCCATATATCCCAGGTAAATTTCGAAGATCGAGATACCGGGAGTGATCTCCCTTGTTACTCCCCACGTAACACCAAACGGCTGCTCGGTCCTGATGATAGAGATGATAATATTGTCATCATAGACGATATTGTTGGTGAACATGATCCGGGAGATATACTGGGGCAGTTTCCGGAAATCACGGGCAAAGAAGAGCGCTGTCCCGGAGATCCGGTTGACCGAGCGGTACACCTCGTTGAACTTCGGGATGAACTCCTCGAGCGGCAGGGGGGTCAGCTTGGCAGCGAGTTTATTCTGGCCGTTGACAAAGATCATGATGATACCAAACGGTATGAGCGCGATGAGGAGTGACCAGTATCCTCCATACGGTATCTTGTGGAGGTTGGAGATGAGAAACACCGTCGCGACAACAAGAACACCGGTTGCGATCAGGGATTTGATGATTTCGCCCCGGAGAACATAGATCCACAGGATCATGACTGCCGTGATCGCCATTGTTCCGCTCACTGCAAGACCATACGCATGCGTGAGATTGTTGGAAGTCTGGAATATGGCAATGACCAGCAGAACTGCTCCCAGGAGAAGCCAGTTGACGATATCGATATAGATCTGGGAACGCAGGTGGGGGGACGTATATTCTACGCGCAAAAGTGGCATGATCCGTGTAGTGACTCCCTGGTAAACAATGGAGAAGATACCGGAGATCATGGCCTGGGATGCAATGACCGTTGCTGCTATACTCAGAACAAGGAACGGGATATACAGGATGGCAAACTGGGAGAAAACCATCTCGAAGAGGATATTATGGGCCTCGGGGTGCGCCATCAGGAAAGCTCCCTGGCCAAGATAATTGATGACAAGAGCCCCGAACACCAGGTACCAGGCCCTTATAATGGGTTCCCGGCCAAGGTGTCCCATATCCGCATAAAGGGCCTCGCCCCCGGTTGCACAAAGGATAACGGAAGAGAGGATCAAAAAGCCCTCAAGCCCGTGATGCAGCACGTAATTGATCCCATAGAGGGGATTGAGCGCAAGAATGACCTGGGGGGCGGTAAAGAGGGCGAGAAGTCCGGCAACGGCAAGCGCCAGGAACCAGATCACCATGACCGGCCCGAATGCCCACGCAACGCGTTCCGAACCCCGCTTCTGGAATGCAAAGAGACCGATTGCGATGATTGCAGCAAGCAGCATCAGGAACATCTGGGGGGTATTCTCAAGGCCCGGGACAAGGAGAATACCTTCGACCGCAGACAGGATACTGATCGCAGGGGTGATGACCCCGTCCCCGATAAACAGCGATATCCCTACAATGGCAAGCAGCGAGACGAATGCTACTTTGTTGCCGGATTTAAGGAGCGGAAGAAGGATCTCCTTGAGCACGATCGTGCCGCCTTCACCTTTCTTACCAAGGTGCATGGCAAGATAAGTATATTCTACCGTGACCAGGATCGTAAGCGTCCAGATGATAAGCGAAAGGATCCCCATTACATTCTGGGGTGTGGGGGGGATGAGAAGGAAGATGGCGGTGAGCGTATAGATAGGGCTTGTACCGATATCACCGAATACAAGACCCATCGACTTGACGATTCCGGGCATGGCAAAATAATTTTTCAGCATTCGTTCATTACCTGTCGTGAGAAATAGGGTATAATCCTTTCTCTTTTATAGAGGAGATACTGACTTTTCAGGGATCGCAGGTACCGGTTCCGGCATTTTGCTCTTTTTTATCTTCCGTGTAAATCCGGTAACTCGTGATAACGAGAACCACGATCAGCGGACCCAGCACAAAACCGGCAAGACCCATGGTCATAAGACCCCCGACTATCCCGATAAACATGATGATGAAATTGATTTTTACCCTGCGGCCTACCAGTGCCGGGCGGATATAGATCTCCGGCACCAGCGATACACCAAGGTAACCTAAAACAAAGAGGAGCAATACGCCCCGGGTATCTCCCAGTGCAAGAGCATAGGCCCCGATGATGATGAATGCAACGGAAGACCCGAGGATGGGTATGAGCTCGCAGAAAGCAGCAAAAAAAGAGAAGAAGAGGATGTTGCCATAACCAAGAAGGTAGAAGACCGGAAGGGCGATAAAGAATGTCAGGACGGCAATGGCTATCTGGACGATATACACCGTATACAGCGTATCGGAGGTTACATCAGATAAGCGGGTCACGTATCTCTGTACCGGTTCCGGAACATGGCAGAAAAGTTTGTTCCAGATATCTTCTCCCCGGATAAACAGGATGAAGAGCGTGAAGAAGAAGACAAACATCTTGAAGGCTATGAGGGGGAGGTATTCGATCAGCGTCCTGTGGTAATCGACAAAAAGTGCAGAACCCTCGCTCAGAAGTATCGCGAGATTTCCCTTGTTGAGCGGAACCCCGTATGCCATCGGATTTGTTGCAGGATTGTTGAGCCAGGTTCCGATAGTCCCGAACATTTCAGAGAGCGTCCCAGCGTTTGAAGAGAAGATGGCAAGCGTGAATAAGACCGCTGCACATGAACCCACGAGGACAATGGCGGTGAGAATAACCGATGCAAAAACCGGCCGGATGCGGGCTGATAATTTTTTATATACAGGATACAGGACAATTGCCAGGGAGGCCCCCAGGAGAACCATATCCATGACTGACCAGAAAACAATGATTGCAGCGAGAGAAAGCAGGACCAGGAGAATGAACAAGTAGTACTCCGGGCGGATTGTTTTCATAGATTATTACCTAGTGGGAAGTGAAGCGTCTTAATTAATCCTGTACCATCGCGTACCTGCCCCGGGAAACGATAGCCATAACAACATAACCCTCCCACACTCCTTGGTTACCAGATGAAGCGCATCGAGCATATTGCCATGATCGCGCATGACATGGGACTCATCTTCGAGTTCCTTGGCATTGCATCCCTCCTGCCGTTCGTTGTGCTTGCAATCTTCCAGGAGTGGGATCTTATCCTCCCGCTCGCAACAGTTCCGGTTGTTTTTCTTGTCCTCGGCCGCGTGATATCACATATACCGCATGAGGATCTGGAACCTTCGTTCTCCGTGACATTAAGCGCGGTTGCACTCTCGTGGATAGCCATCGCTTTCATCGGGGCACTCCCGTTCGTGTTTGGGATGAATATGTCCTATACGGACGCAATCTTCGAAGCCATGTCCGGCTGGACCGGGACCGGCTTTACCATGATCCAATCCCTTGACACAACGCCAAATACGCTCCTCTTCTGGCGCTCCTACATGCAGTGGATCGGCGGGATCGGGATCATCGCGTTTGGCATCTCCCTGCGGCGCAAGACCCGGGTCTCGCTCTTCCGGCTCTACCGGGCGGAAGGCAGGGAGGAGGAACTCGTCTCCGCATCGGCCTCGTCAAGCCGCCGCATGTGGATGATTTATCTTGTCCTTACCTTTGCCTTCACCGGTCTTATCATGCTCGCGGGCATCCCGCTCTGGGATTCGCTGAACCTTGTCATGGTGGCGATATCCACCGGAGGGTTCACCCTCCACACCGGGGGCATGTTGTATTACAACAACCCCATGCTTGAAGCGCTGCTCATTCCCGTAATGCTTGCCGGGGCGATCCCGTTCAAGGTTTTTTTCCTTCTCTATCATGGCAAACTGCGGGACATGTTCCGTGACCGGACCGTAAAGACCCTCCTCCTCATCGCACTTGTCGGGTCCCTCATCACGTCGCTTGACCTCTTCATCTTCGGAAACATCACCCTGACATCTGCATTCCGGCAGGGTGTTTTTACTGCGGTTTCCGGCCTGTGCACCTGCGGCCTCCAGAATTCAAACCCCCACTACTGGGTTACCATCCCGCTGGGTATCGTGACCATGATGATGTTCATCGGAGGAGCTATGGGGAGTGCTGCCGGTGGTGTCAAAGTGAACCGGGTGATGCTCGTCTATGAAGGAGTCAAATGGTGGTTCCGGCGTTTTTTTGTCAGCAGCCGGGTTATTGTCCCCCTCCGGTTAGGTGGAAAGACCATGTCAA
Source organism: uncultured Methanoregula sp. (assembly GCF_963678795.1). Taxonomy (NCBI): domain Archaea; kingdom Methanobacteriati; phylum Methanobacteriota; class Methanomicrobia; order Methanomicrobiales; family Methanoregulaceae; genus Methanoregula; species uncultured Methanoregula sp. Next base: position 1,738,307 of record NZ_OY787453.1, read on the forward strand.
AAAAGATCTCCGATCTCGCAATCTCTAACCACCTGCTGGTCATCGTCATCTACGTGCTCACGATCTTTATTGCAACGCTTGTCTCTCTCCACCTGTACATTACCTCGTTCCGGCTGGATGAAGTTGTCTTTGAGATGGTATCTGCGCTCAGTAATGCCGGGCTCACTACCGGGTTTATCAGTGCTGCAAGCCCGATCTCCCTGAAATGGATCTTTATCGTTCTCATGTGGCTGGGGAGACTGGAGATCGTACCGATAATCATCATCCTGATGGGCGTTATCAGGGAGATCAATGCCGACATCTCCCGCGATGAATCTGATGCATATGATGGCGGGCGTAATCACTCCCTGTAATCAGTGCATGCATACCGGTGCGGGACGCCCTGCAGTCACCTCATTGCTTATCTTGGTGCAGAACGAATAGTAGTGGTTACGGTGATCCATGGCAGAGGTAAACATTCTCGGGACAGCGCATGTCTCGCAACAGAGCGTTGATGAAGTCCGGGCTGCGATCGCGGAGTATAAACCGGACGTTGTTGCCGTGGAACTCGATCCCTCCCGTTTCCAGGCACTCAAACGACTGGCCAGGGACCCGACGGTTGAAGATGTACTTGAAGTAAAAAATTTCAACTCCCTGCTCGTCCAGTGGCTCCTTGCCTACCTCCAGCGCAAGATCGGGTTCGATGTCGGCGTTGACCCGGGCGCTGAGATGAAAGCAGCGATCGAAGAAGCCGAGAAGAACAATATCCCGATTGCCCTTGTCGACCGGGATATCCGTGTTACCCTTCTCCGGTTCTGGAACTCGATGGGTATTTTTGAAAAGATCAAGATGATCTGGGCCCTTATCATCTCCATTGCCGAAGTCGACAAAGGGCAGGAGATCGATATTGAATCGCTCAAGGATCAGAATGTCATCGATGTCGTGATGGAGGAGTTCCGCAAATTCTCCCCAAATGGTGCCCGTACCCTCATCGATGAGCGGGATGCATTTATTGCCCACCAGCTGGTCATTCTGAAAGCCCAGCGTCCCGAAGGGCGGATTCTTGCCGTGGTCGGGGCCGGCCACCGGCAGGGAATAGCGAATTACCTGGACAACCCGGCAACACTGCCTCCCTTTGACAACCTTGTCCGGGAGCCTAAAAAATTGCCATGGGCCATGATATTCGGGTTTGCCGTCACAGCACTCTTTGCATTCCTGCTCGCGGCGATCGCATTCTCCGGTGTCGGCTGGAATGTCCTGCTCTACGCATTCCTCTTCTGGGTTGTCATTCACGGGGTTCTTGCCGCAATCTTCACCCTGCTTGCAGGCGGGCATCCCTATTCAGCGCTCACCTGTTTCTGCGTTGCATGGATGACTTCCTTAAACCCGATGCTGCATGCCGGATGGATTGCAGCATATGTTGAGGCGAGGGTACGGAAACCGCCGGTCACGGACTTCCGGAAGATCTACGAATCCGAAAGTCTCGGGGATATGGCAAAGATACCGCTCTTCCGGGTGGTTCTCGTTGCAGCCCTTGCCAACCTTGGCAGCCTGCTTGGAACCGTCCTGTACTTCATCTTTGTCTTCCCGGTGCTCGGGATCGATCCGGGTGTTGTTATCTCTACCGGTATCCACAACATGTGGACGTGGATTACCGGATTCTTCTGATTTTTTTCGGCTCTGCAGAAATAATTTGAGAAAATTCTGGCGCTCCCGCGGCGCTTCCATTACCTGCAAATTGTTGAAGACCGGTAATTGCCCTGCCGTGCCGTGCTAAGGTCATGAGGTATATGAGCGCTCGTAACGCAGGGATTTTCATAATTCCGGTGTGAACCGAGGTAGTTCATATCCGTTTCTCCAGAACAGATTATGCCAATCCGGTACATCGTTCCTGTAATCTGCTGCCCCATCCTCGCGTACATCACATGCAGGTTGCGGTATTCCTCCGGTGCAAAACACAACAACCATTTATGTAACGATCTCTAACTCTTTCCTGTGAGTTATATTATGGCAGACCGTTTTATCCTATCCCGGAAAGGCATGATTCCGGTTGCCGCACTGGTTTTCCTTGCGCTTGCCGGCCTCGTTCTCCCGGTATCTGCGCTGAACTTATCAGCCACCCAGTATATCGGCAGCACCCCTGCCGGGGGTACCGCCAACTATGCAATCCTTGCCGGCATCCCGTGGGGCGCAGACCCTGTTGACCTTCTCATAGAGGTGGTGGGCATCGGCCAGAAACCGGATCTCCAGTACGTTGCTGTTGAACCGATCAAGGATACGTACAAATATTCAGGAAGAAAAGTTGTTTCCGTCAACGAGGAGAACGTGCACCTTGAACCCGGGATCAAGAAACAGATTATGTTAACATTCCAGCTTCCTGCTGATATTGGGGATGAAAGCAGGTATGCCATGGTTGTCGTCCACACCATTCCTGGCAAAGCGGTGAATGCCTCTGACGTTAATATCCCGGTATTTCTTACGCCAATCGGGAGTTCCCCGACAATGGCGGGCAGCATAACCAGTCTCGACGCCGGAACGGCCCGTGCCGGTCAGCAGGCCACGATAACGACAGGCTATAAGAATACCGGCAATATTCACCAGAACAACCTGGTGAACACGATAACGATAAACGGGCCGAACGGTGAGGTGCTTGGAACCTATTCCGGTGAACCGCTGAGTACAGCACTTCTGCCGGAAAAAACCTTTGAATTCAGGGTTATGCCCGATAATAAGAACCTCCCTGCGGGTAACTACACGATCCTGTCAAAGATCAGCCTTGGGAGCGGACAGGTAATTGACAGGAAAACTACCACATTTACGGTTACCCAGGATTCGAAACTTCCCGTATCCACAACGCCCGCGGGGAGTACACCGGCTGTTCCGGCAACAACCAAATCATCCCTGCCGCCGGTTCTTGGTCTTGTTGCCCTTGCCGGAGCCCTTATCATCCTCTCGTGCCGGCGACAGCAACAAAAATAATCCTTTTTTGATTATTTTTATTATCCCCAAAGATATACCACGATTCTTCATCATAACCGGAATATGACCGGTTCCCCGGGAAGAAGGAATCCGTCAGGATTTGAAAGACATTGCCCGGCCGGGCTCACGGATGAGGACAGGGATAATTCATACGAATAATGCAAAGAGGTTGCCGTATCCAGGGTATGCTGATCAGCGCAGTCCCGTGATCTCCCGGTCAATCCAGCACCCGATCACGAGTTTCAGCTCATCCCGGTTCATGCCGGGCCGGTACTGCCGGCGGATGGCAGTCTCCAGGTTGTCCAGGACCGGGGAAACGATCGTAAGATAGGACTCCGGGCCTTTGAACCCCCCCGTCTTATTGAGGTGAAGCATTACGAGTTCATTGAGGTGCTCCAGTTCACCGGTCATATCGATGATACTCTCAAGGGTCTGTGCTGACGGTACCGCGGAGTGGAGTACATCCCGTTTGCCGGGATCCGTTCCGCATCCTCGCGATCCATGTTCCGGGGCTTCATGGTCGGGCATACTATTGTCTCGCCGTATATCCTGATGACAGGGTTTTACCCGGGGTCAGTCCGGGTGGATACATAACATCTTTTTTTGGGAATTAAACTCTTGCGAGACCATCGGGATCGCAAAGGTTTATGCATTGCCGGGGTCTCTCCTTGTTCATACTATCATACCGTGATCGCATGTCAGGCTCCGCACTCCTTGTTATCGAAGGGCTCTGGTGGACTCCCGAGCAGAAACCCAAGCGACCCTCGGTCCTCCTTTTTCTCGAGGGACTCGAAAGTTACCGCGGCGATTTCAATATTTATTATGCAAATTTTTACGAGAAGACCGGGTTCCGGCGGGCGCTCGAAGACGACCTCACGAATACGAGCGAGGATCGCCTTTTCCTCTATGTGGCAGCCCACGGAACCGGAAAACGGATCGGGGGGCTCAAGGCCAAGACCGGCATGAAACTCCCGGCCATGTTCAAGGCAGTAAAAAATGCGGCAAACTATTCCAATATCGAGGGTGTCCTGATAGGTTCCTGCAGCGTTGGCAACAATATCGACGATTTCATCTCGACAACGAAGAATTCCCACATCGCATGGATCTTTGGCTATACCTGCGAGATCGGCTGGATGGCGAGCACGCTCATCGATGTCTCGATCTTCGAACATTTAATGAAACTCAAAAAAAGCGACCTGAAAGACAGGAATAAGATCCTGAACGCATTTGTCAAGGCCCTGCACCGCTTCAATGGCGATTACGTTCTCTGCAAGATGAAGGGAAAGAACATCCCCTTAAAAAATGCCATCACGCTCGTTGTCCAGCCTCGGGGATACGGTTTCAAGGCACAGGATGAGACCGCGTACCTGCTCGAAAAACTGGGATGGGTTTCCGGATAATCGTCAGGAAAATTTATACCGGTTTGACTTTTATCTCGGGTTTTGGCAGGTACGGGATCAGGGCCGCGGCAATCTTCGCAAGGTTCATGGACTGGAGGACTACTTTTCCCGGACCCGTCAGGGTCGTGACAAAGAGACCTTCGCCACCGAAAAGTGCTGTGCTTATTCCGCCGGCAAGGGTGATATCGTAGCTGACCGTATCCTCAAACCCGACAACAAGGCCGGTCTGGACCTTGACCACCTCACCCGGCAGGAGGGTTTTTTCGATAATGTCCCCGCAGCAATGCAGGATGACCGTCCCCTCGCCGGTCATGCGCTGGAGAATAAACCCGCTTCCCCCAAAAAGCCCGGCCGGGATCTTTGCCGTGAACGCTATGTCCAGTTCCACGCCTTCCTCGCAGCAGAGAAACGAGGCTTTCTGTGCAATAAACTCGTCTCCCGGCACCACCCGGACGGTAAATATTTTGCCGGGCATGGTTCCTGCAAAAGATGCAAAACCTGCAGCATCCCTGGACGTAAACCGCGTAAGAAAGATGCTCTCCCCGGTCACCGCACGCTTGAGACCGGAGATGATCCCGCCCTTGAGCTGGCTGTCCATGGTCATGGAACCGCTCATGTTCACCATGGATCCCGCCTCTGCGTAGATCCCTTCGCCGGCATCCAGATCGACTTTTGCCATCTGGAGGTTGTCACCGATAATCTCGAACTTCATGGTATTCCTGACAGGTGATTCAACGGAAAAGTACAAATGTGTTTGGGAATTCATCCACGGGTTATCTGACGCCGGGTTGTATTTTTGCGTGTATGACAGCAGGAGTAAAAACACTCATTTAATACCATTCCTGCTGATCATTGTAAAAACCAACCGGTTCCGGCCAGGAGAGTCCCCATGAAAATATCTGAAATACTCTGGAAAAATTCAACGATAAAGAAGATTGGCCTTGTTATTTTTCTCATCATCCTTGCAGTGTCCGTGTTTCTCTTTATTGCCGTGTTCCAGGAGACCCAGAGCATTCTCATGGAATCGACCCAGCATGAAGGCATCTTATCGGTTGTGACTGCGGCAGGGATTATTGATGGTGACAGGCTCGCCGGACTGCGTCCGGGCGATGAGAACACTCCTGCATACCATGACCTCCAGGATCAACTGAATCGTATCCGTAGTTCCAACACCGATATCAGGTATATTTACACCATGAACCGGGTCAACGGGACCGTTGCTTTTACCGTTGATGCCGATTACGGGAACCCGAAGGCGGTTGTGCGGGGTGCACGCATCGGCGAACCCTACTCCAAAGTCTCGCCGGCGATGCTCAACGGGTTTTCCATCCCCGTTACCGAGCCGGATTTCACAACCGATGAATGGGGCACGGTCTTTTCCTCCTATGCACCGGTGTATAATCACCGGGGTGAAATTGTTGGCATAGTAGGTGTCGATCTCGATTCAGGAACGCTCGCCTCGCGCATTTTTGTCCTGAAGGTCCTGTTCATTCTCGCCCTGTTCGCAACATTCCTCCTTATCGTATCGGTAGCAGCGTTTACCGCCTCCATGCAGGAACAGGCCTTCAGGGCGTTGAGGGAGAACGAGGAATACCTCAAGACGATCATGCAGTCCATCCAGGCCGGGGTTCTCATCATCGATGCAGAAACGCATATAATAACCGACCTCAATCCCAAGGCGCTGGAGCTGATCAACGCAAAAAAAGAGGATATTGTCGGCAGGATCTGTCATACGTTTATCTGCCCGGCCGAGAAAGGCAGGTGCCCTATTACCGATCTCGGCCAGCAGGTTGACAATGCCGAACGCATTCTCGTAGATATCAATGGCAATAAGATCCCGGTCATCAAGAGCGTCAACCGCATATCGCTTGGCGGCAAGATGATGCTGATAGAGTCCTTTGTCGATATCAGTGAAAGGAAGAAGATGGAAGAGCAGAATGCACAGCTCATCAGGGAACTCGAAGCTGCCAATGCAGAACTCAAGGATTTTGCCTACATCGTTTCCCATGATCTCAAGGCCCCGCTCCGGGCGATCGGGTCCCTCTCCCAGTGGCTCTACACGGATTACAAAGACAAATTTGACGATGACGGGAAAGCCCAGCTGGATCTTATCATCAACCGTGTCAACCGGATGCAGAGCCTGATCGAGGGGATCCTGGAGTATTCCCGTGTTGGCAGGGTACAGGAAGAAAAAGAGCCGGTCCATCTCGATAACGTGATCCGGGAAGTGATCGACAGTCTTTCCATAACTCCGGATATCACGGTGGCAATTGATACGCCGCTTCCGGTCATTCCCTATGAAAAGACCCGGATCCACCAGGTATTCTCGAACCTGATCGGGAATGCCGTAAAATACATGGACAAGCCGGCCGGAGAGATCCATATCGGCTGCATGCAGGAAGGAGCATTCTGGAAACTGTATGTGAGGGACAATGGCCCGGGGATCGACTCCCGGTATTACGACAAGATCTTCCAGATCTTCCAGACTCTACAGCCCCGTGACCAGGTCGAGAGTACAGGCATCGGTCTCACGATTGTCAAGAAGATCGTGGAGATGAATGGCGGCCGGATCTGGGTTGAGTCGGAAGTGGGAAAAGGAAGTGTTTTTTACCTTACCGTGCCGATATCCCAAATAATGGATGGAGGATCTTCATGAATCACGAGAAGGCCATACTCCTTGTCGAGGACGATATTGTCGACATGATGTCAGTGAAACGGGCACTCAAGGATCTCCAGGTGACCAACCCGCTCTTCCATGTTGAGAACGGGGAAGAAGCCCTGGAATTTTTAAGGAACCCGGCAAATGTACGGCCAGCCATAATTCTCCTTGATCTCAACATGCCCAGGATGAACGGGCATGAATTCCTTGCCGTGGTGAAAAAAGATGAAGACCTTAAAAAGATACCCGTTATCGTTCTCACTACGTCCCGCGGAGAGATGGACAAGGTCCAGAGTTTTGAACAGGGTGTTGCAGGCTATATGATAAAACCTGTGGATTACCAGCAGTTTGTGGAAGTCATGCGGACCATCCGGCTCTACTGGACACTGAGCGAATTACCCGGTTGAATATATGACCCCGTCCCCTTCGAGCGATCAGAACCTGACACTGCTCCTGATAGAGGACGATCGTGTTGACCAGATGGCTTTCAACCGGCTGATACGGGATCGGCACCCTTCCTATTCGGTCCGGATCGCCAGCTCCCTTGCGGAAGCACGGGCGATCCTTATGCAGGAACCGGTGGATATTGTCATCTGCGATTTCTACCTTGGTGACGGGACGCCGTTCGATATCATCCCGGATCTTAAGGAACGGGACATACCCATCATTGTTGTCTCGGGTGCAGAAGATGAGGATTCTGCAGCAGATGCGGTACGGAAAGGTGCCTACGATTATCTCGCCAAGGACCCGAACTACAATTACCTCAAAGTGCTTCCCCTGACCATTGAGCGGGCCATTCTGGACAAACATCCCCGCAACCAGGATCCTGCCGCAGGTACCGGATTACCTCCTGCTTCTCCCGTCACGGGTGGAGATCCCCCGCCCGACAAAGAGGAGATGCGCTTACGGCGCCTTGTCATCGACCAGTCCGAGCTCATTGCCCGCTACCGCCCGGATGGGACCATCCTTTTTGTAAATGATGTGTATTGCCGGTACTTCGGAAAGACCCGGGGAGATCTGATCGGGCAGCCGTTTGAGATGTTTTTACCGGAGGAGGATCGCCCGTCTCTTAAAAAACAGCATTCCCACATGAACCTGGAAAATCCCGTCTTCACGTTCGAACACCGGGTTAATGTACCAGCCTGGGGTGTGCGCTGGATCCGGAGAACCGACCGGGCGCTCTTTGATAACGCCGGAAACGTCATCGAATTCCAGATGGTGGCAACGGATATCACGGAGCGGAAGCAGGCGGAAGAGGCCCTGAGGGAGAGCGAGGAGCGGTACCGGATGCTGGCGGAATATGCGTTTGACGGTATCCTGATCCAGGACCTGAATGGTTCAATCCTGTATGCCAACCAGAGCATTCTCCGCATGTTCGGGTACTCCCGTGTCGAAGATGTGCTTGGGAAAAATACTCTCGCATTTGTGGCACCGGAATTCCGGGAAACCGTTCTCCATGACCTGCAGAACATCATCAAAGGAAACCAGGGATATCTCCAGAAATATGCAGCCATAAAACCCAATGGGGAAAAACTGATCATCGAATCCGTCGGGACGCTCATCCCGTACCATGGGAAGACGGCAAACATCGTTGCGCTGAGGGACGTGACAGAACGGGAGACTATCCAGAACCAGCTCCGCAACGAACTTGCCCGTAAGAGGGACTTCATCAATGTCGCGGCGCACGAACTCCGTACCCCGCTCCAGCCGGTGATCGGGTACCTCAACCTGCTTCTCGATGACGAGGCCGGTTTCCGGATCCCGGATGATGCTCTCGAGATCATCAAAAAGATCAGGATCTACGCTGAATCAGAGCGGCATATCGTGAGCCAGATCATGGAACTCAGCCTCCTGGAATCGATCCACGAACATTACTGGCCGCAGATGATGCAGGTTACGATCCGGGACCAGGTCAGCCTGGTAATCCGGGAGGGGAAATATGATGCTGCAGCGGATATCACGGTAAATATCCCGGAAGAGACCGTTATCACCAGCAACGGCCCGTACATCCACGAGATCCTGGATGCTATCCTCTCGAATGCAGTAAATTACTCGAACCCGCCAAGGAAAATTGCGGTCAGTACCGACGAGTCAGATACGGAACTGCGGATCTCGGTTACCGATAACGGGATCGGCATCCCGCCGGATAAACTGGAGATAATCTTCGACCCGTTCTATATCAGCGATGCAGACAAGCTCTCGCGAAAATACGGCCGGCTTGGTGTCGGGCTGACGATGGCACGGAGCCGGGCTGCCCGTATCAGGGGGACAATTTCCGTATCGAGTGTTGTCGGCAAAGGGAGCACATTTACGCTTTCCCTGCCAAAGAACAAAGAAAAGTGAATGCCCTTTTTTGGGATGTCCAGAATCACCCGCTTCATTGATGGATGTACCGCAATCCGGACTTGTAACCGCTCCCGGAATGCAGAAGAGAACGTTTAAGATAATTTCGAGCAAGTCTATCCTATGTCCCGACCACTTTTCATCGGAATCCTGTTCGTCGTGTGCATACTTGTTGCTGCCGCAGGATGTACCAGCCAGCCGGCTGCCAACACCGTTGTCACGCCCACGGTAACCGCTGTTCCCACAACCTCCGCTCCTGCCACTATTGAGACAACCTTCCTTTCCCTGCCACAGGCATCGCTCAATGAAACGGAAAGAGCAGATATCATCCAGTTACAGGAAGACCAGAAGTTCATCACCGATCTCAATGCAGTCCTGGCCACCCAGCACCCGGATATCCCGGTATTCCAGAATATTGCCAATGGATCGAAATTCTACCAGACTGCCGATAACGTGATACTCCAGCGGTACGGCATCCCCAACCCCGAGAAGAATGTTCCGGGAGTATTTGCAAGCCAGAAACTGAAACTGGCATATAACAATGGTGTCAATACCGGCAGCATGTCCGCAAAGGACGCACTTCTTGTGAGTGCAACAGCAGAAGACATACACATCGCAGATCTTGAAGCAGCACTCACTCGCACGGATAACACGGATTTACAGTTCATCTACAAGCAGGAACTTGGGTTCTCGCGCAACAACCTGCGGACACTCAGCCAGTGGATCAAATCGTACGGGGGCCTCTTTACTCCCACGTACATCACCGTGGATTATTACAACGCCCTGACGAACTCTCCAACGGAGCAGGTCCTGATACAATAACTTTTTTAATCCTTTTTCCATTCCCGGAAATGCCCGGGGTTTTTTTGGATGCTGCTCACCCACTTCTGGTGAATAACTAAAAAGGAGATTTTTCAGGGAGTATTTTCTTTGGTCTTTGCCATTTTATGGATCTTCTCATTGATGTTGTGACTGTTCTCCATGCGATGCCAGTCTTCATGACTCATACCCATGAAAAAATTACAGGACGAACACCTGAGCCAGACCTCGTATTGATCAGGGAATTCTGTCCTGAGGGTTGATTTTCCACAGTGCGGGCATACGTGGATATGGTCCGGATGTTCCGTTGTCATGACTGAAGATTATCCAAAGCAAGTACAAAACCCTGTTGATGTGTAACTGATAACGGGTTTCCGGAAATATTTTAGGACGGGCCGTTACCATTTTCCCGGCTGATACCATTTCTTTAAATAACGCACTGTTGACCGTGAAAAAAATAGTTTTTGTTAATTTAGTCAGAACAAAATCTTCTAAAGAGGTATTACAGGAGATTCCATAGTTTCCAGTGAAGGAAGTTCCTTGTTTGAATCGTAAACAGGAACCATATTCCACCCCAGCCAGTAGCTTCCGATTTCTTGCATCAACTGGGTAAACTTCTTGAATTCAAGGGGTTTTACCACATAACTGTTCGCATGATACTCAAATGCACGGGCGATATCTTTTTCCGCTTCAGAACTGGTGAGTATTACGACGGGGATTTGCATCAGATGGGGTGTTTCTTTAACCGTTTTAAGAACGTCCAATCCGTCAACCTTCGGGAGACGAAGATCTAATAGAATCAGGTTAGGACGAGGGCTTGTTTTCATCACTTCATATTTGCCACGGTGAAACAGGAAGTCTAACGCTTTCTCCCCATCATTCGCGTGATAGATAATATTCGCCACCCGGTGTTCTTTCATGCTTCTCAAAACCAGTTCTGCATGGTCATCGTTATCTTCGACTAAAAGAATCACCAGTGGCTCGCCCACAAGTTTTACCATAGTGGACTCATTTCTGTCTTACGGATATTATAGATACTGGTGTTTGAGAATCGGTAAAAAGGATATTTTTTTACCATTTTTTGATCGGACCCTGCCTGAAAAATTATTATCGCGATCATGACCCTGATATGAAATCTGAACCGGAACAATCGAACCTTGATTTGAAATTTTCAGGCAAACCCTGATTGAAATTTTCTGAGCAGACTTTGATTTGAAATTTTCAGGCAGACCCTGATTGAAAAAACTGATCCGCTACCATGGTACCGACGGAAAGTTGTCGTTCAGCGTGATGTAAACCTGCTTAACTTTCTCAACCACGCCTTGATTGTATTTTTTTAACCGGACTTTGATTCAAAAAATGTGCTCTGTAGAAATCATTTTCTTGATAATGAAAAAGAGTCAAAATCGACCGAAAGATCTAAGGTACGGTGTCTCCTCATATTGTTATGTTCAGTAACGATAAGGAGACAATAAAGAAATCGTCAGGCCGGTTTATCCGTTTTATCAAACATGCATTTTCAATAGTACAATCTTCCAGGATTTCCCCGTATTCCTGCAAATATTCGAGGAGAGATTACACCCAGCATCAACTTCTGACGTTACTTCTCTTCAAAGAATACCGGAAAGAAGATTATCGTACAGTCATATGGAACCTCGAAGAGATGGATCGTATCCGAGCAGTACTCGGGCTTACAACTATCCCTCACTTCACAACGCTCCAAAAATTTCTCTGTCGTATCAAATCCTTGTACTTCGATCTTCTCTTCAAAAATACTCTGAAATTATTCTACTCAGAGGACGGTACAATCTCTATCACAGCCATCGATTCGTCCGGGTTCACCAGCGGATATTCCAGTCACTATTACTCCGTAAGAACCGGAAAAATCCGGAAACATTTCCTAAAAACTTCGATTGCTGTCGATACTGATCAGCAGGTAATTACTGGATTCACGATATCGAAAAGCCGGGTCCACGATTCTCAACATGCTTTCATTCTTCTCAAGAGATGCCACAAATCTCGGAGATCGGAGTGTTATCTCATGGACAGAGGATACGATTCTGAAAAAATGCACCGAATGATCCGGGAATCTCTGAATGCTGATTCGGTTATTCCTACCAGAATCTGGAAAAATACCGAACATGTCTGGGGAAAATATCGTAAAGAAATGACCGACAATTTTGATTCAACCCGTTACCGAAAACGGTTCCTGGTTGAAACCAAGTTCTCGGTTCTCAAACGAAGGTTCGGGGCTGACCTGAAATCTCGATTATTTCAGATTCAGAAGAAGGAAATCTCTTGCAAAATCATTCTCGCTAACCTTGACAGGTTCATACAATTTGTTTGGATTGAGGTTTTCTACAGAGCAAAAAAATGTAATCGAACCTTGATGTTAAAATTTTCATCGCGATCGTGATCGCGTTTGAAAAACTGATCCGGATCAATCAGACTTTGATTGAAAAATGTTAACCGGATGTTGTCTGGTTTTTGATTTGCCTGAAACGAAATTCAATTCTGGAAGTATCCTTCAAACATTGCAATGTCCCTGACACGTAAAACATCTCGCCGGGTTTTGCGCTGCGGGATTTGCGGTGTCCGACGCGAGAACGATTTTGCCCGGCGGGTATTCGGCAGGGTGTGCAAGTAACTCAATGCGGAGATGCAAGAGGGTGGAATCGTGACAGTGAGTGAATTGTTGGATGGCGCCAGATTGAAGAGCTGGTCTCGCAGGAGTTCCCGGGTGCGAATCCCCTCCCTCGCACGTTTCAAACGTTTCTTTTCGAAAATTGCCTTTTTAATCTGGTGAATTCCTTCAGGAGGTATTCTGTTCTTGATGTTGTCCGGGTCTCTTTCATGGTTTTCATGACGTGAGCGGTGACCTCGTTGTGCTGGTCAGAATAGATTGAAAACAGGGTGGTTACGATCGGGGTGAAATTCCCATCATCGGCAGGTTGAATCGCATCAAGATAGTCCTTCCGGTGAGGCAGTCCAAGGTAAATTGTCGGATAACCGGCTCGCTCCAGGATGAAGTTCATGAGGGCTCTGCCAACCCTCCCGTTTCCATCCGTGAACGGGTGGATCAGCTCAAAGCGGGTATGTAACAAGACCGCAAGTTCAAACGGGTGCATTTTTTTTATGCTTTGCCGGTACCATCTGATGAGGTCTGTCATCATGTCCGGGACAAGAATTGCGGGCGGGGGTTCGTAATCGGCCTTTTCAATATTTACCTGGATCTGCCGGTAGTCTCCCGGGGTCCGCATCAGGTTTTCCATGAGGATCGCATGCATCTTCCGGATTAATTTTTCAGATATATCTCCATCGTAGGTTTTCAGGTAGTCCCGGAGTTTCACGAAATTTAAGATCTCGTAGACTTCTGAGACCTTCTTGCCGGCAGGTGAGATGTCATGTTCAAGGAGTTCCCGGGTATCCTGAGGTGAGATCGTGTTGCCCTCAATTGCTGTGGTCCCCTGGACATATCGAACGAACACGGATTCAAGGTACCGGGTGCTCTCGTCCGGGTAGAGATCCTTAAACTCATCATGGTAATACCGGACGTTTTCAAGAGAGGCAATTTTCTCTTTATCCAGATATTCGGAAGTGTAGCGGACGACTTGATAATCCAGATATTTCGTTAACCTGAGAAGTGAGAACTCATGGTATTTGCTCAAAAACTCATTTATCGTTATTTTATCGATTCTGCCTGCATAAAGGGCCACGGTTATTGATTTTGAGTTAATTTTAAGGATTTCTCTAAAATAGAGGTAGTAATTGCCTTTGATGTTCTTAATTTCAAGTTTAATCATGATATGAGTATGATTATGAGTATTGGTAGTGGATGATAAAAAAGGTGATTATTGCGTTAACCTTTTTCTCTCTCTTTCCCGGAAGAGGAGGGCTGAACAGGATCTCCGGGGGTTTCCGGTTTTCGTTCTGATGTTGCGATGTCCCTGACACGTAAAACGCCTTGCCGGGTTTTGCGCTGCGGGATTTGCGGTTTTACACCCCCGTCCGCTCATGTGAGCACCTGCCGGGGAGATGAGCGCCCCTAAAACGATACGGTCTCTTCTGGATTGGCCTTCACAGTCTCACAACAGCCTCTGTTTTACCAGACCCATCAGTTTCCGGGAGAAAAAAGCCTGCCGGAACGGGTAAAAAAGTATCCCGATCGGATTTCGCCCATAGCGGCCTCCGGGCAGCGAAAATCAGCCCCAGACGGGCTGCAGGTAAGCCAAAACAGGTGGCCCGTACAGGCCCGCTATTTTGCAGGTTGAAGTGGGGTTAAAAATTCCCCGTTTTTAAAAATACGCCCAATTATCGCGAATTTCCTTGGGCGTGGACAACGTTTCCCATGGAGAATGTTCTTTTTTCCCTATCCATCCGGGTGATGATCAGGGTCTCCGTCGGAGAACTGATCGCGTGGGAGATGCAGTCCAGGGAAACCCGGCAAGGGTGGCCGGGCCATGGAATTGCCCGGCCGGTCTTTTCCGGTCCGAGCCCCAAAACAGGGCTTCTTTTCGATCTGCGCCTGCTTACCCCCGTTTTCACTGAGAAACGCCAACCAAAAGCGTCTATTAAGGTTTTTATATTGCCTCGTAAAAATGCTCCGTTTTGCCTGAATCGGCTGTAAAAGGGTTTTTATGGAAAAGTGTGTAAAAAAGTGCTGTTTTTTGCATCTTACTCATGGGATCAGCCCTCCGGAATGACAATCCGGGCTCGTACAGGGCCCGGATTCGGGGGTGGGGACGAGGGATTTCCGGGAGGGGTGTTACGACGGAAAATGGGGGAACTCATCTCTATTTGATCGCTTTGGTGCAACCCTTTTTTCTGGATCGTGGCGGAGGCCCGGGGCTGCGAAAATTTTGATGGAATGTGCTGGAAATTTTTTTGCAGGATTTTTTAAAATTTTTTACAGATTGCCGGAAAAATTTTTGAAAAATTTTCCGGAACGATACGAGCCCTTACGCGCAAAACGCCTCGTCGGGTTTTGCGCTACGCACTTACCTGTACGTTTTCCGAAAAGGAATTTGCCCGGCGGGTATTCGGCGAGATGTGCGAGCGACTCAATGTAGAGTGGGGGGGTGGAATCGTGATGGTGAATGGCTTGTTGGATGGCGCTAGGTTGAGGGCCTGGTCTCATAGATGGGTTCGAATCGGAATCCACGCAAAGTATGTTGGGGTTATAGGTATCTCGTAAATTTTGAATCCCTCAAATCTGATATCACACGGTTCTAAAAATTTGTTTGAATAGCGGTGCGCCCATTTTAAAAGAATAACAAATCATGCAAATGATGCATCTTATTCAATTGTTCTATGAAAAATATGGAATTGTGTATCTTGTTTAATTTTAAATATTTTTTGAGCATCCCCTACATAAGAAAAATTATTCATTATCTCTAAATCATTACGCTTACCACATATTTTTAAAACAATTGATACAATCTCCAAATTCGTTTGGGATGGATTTTCTGTTAATAACCTATGTCCGATACGTAATAATCGTTCTCTAGTGTCCTTGCCCCATTTATTTTCTTCAATCGCATCGTTTATGTAAAAATTCAAATGAGCTTTTAAATCCGGTTTTTGCAAGTATTGGAGCAAATCATTATCTGAATATAGATTTCTCTTTTTAGCTTCTTCAGAAAGATATCCCTTTAAATTTTCTCTTGCCCATTCCCGAAACCCACAGCTTTCACACGTCCAATAGAGATGCTGTATTTCATCTTTAGTAAAACGAGACAGATATGGCTTCAAGTCATTCAATCGTTTTTTTGTAAATGTTCGCGGTCTTCCTTGATCATTAACCCAAAAATGCGATGAAACATGTATGAAAATATCAATATCTGGTGGACATTCCTGAATAGCGATTTTTGCAAGATCTAGAGTTCTTTGGGTTCCGATGTACAACGCCGATTGAACGAATATTGAACTATATTTCAAGTGTGACCAAAATGAATCCAACAGTACCTCGGCATCCCCTTCAGGAATCGCCATAATTAAACGATTTAGGGCATAATGCTCATTTAAATGCCCTCCCTTAAAATCATGAGGAATATTTTCTTTGAATGAATCTAGGTATTTTTCGACTACTTGTCTGATATCATGACACCAAAGATGATGAGCCACGTAAAGATAATGATAATTTTCTGAAATCAAGGATAAGTACTCAGGCAATACACTCCAGTCTTTCAATTCTGTGCGCAATATTACCGATTCATTGAATAGAGGGGTGTTTGGTAAAATTGTCTTAACTTTTTCAATATCTGCAAGATTTGCTCCTGTTTGCCATACTCTGAAAGATTTTTTTCTTACTTCAATGTCATTTTTATCGTTTTTCCATAATTGTTCTAATCGGTCTAATGATTGTGATGAAAGCTGACGCCCATACGAAAATTTCCGTCGATTCCAATGATCCGCAATACTTAATGCATAAAAGCTATTGGGATAATCCAATGCAATTCTTTTCACAAAAAATTCAATGGCATCGGGATCATCCACATACTGTAATACTACAAGGATTGGCCATTTTAGCGTTTGATGCCTTTCGCATTGTGAAATAAGATATCTCGCTACACGATTAGTCATATTATGAGTTACGCTAAATTCCAGATATTGGGAAACTTCAACAATATCAGATAATCCTCCAGAATCCGGTTCATGATCGCTTGATAAAGATGCCCAATAATCCATCATTGGATTCAATGTATCTTCTAAAGCATCACCACAACATTCAATTCCTGCCCATAAGGCGGCGGGGAGAATTAGTTTTTTATCTTGTGTATTTCTCCAACAAGAGAGAATATTATTCTCAAACGAAGAAAATTTTAAAAATCCTAAAAAGACTAATGCACCATATCGTTGTTTATCTGATACTTTTTCCGATTGCAGAATATTTCTCAGATCTTTTAGAATTTTTGTATGGTGCTTATCTTTTGCATGTTCAAAAATACGATCTCGCAACAAAAAGTTTGATTTTGGTTGAAAATGGTTATAATTACTGCAAAACTGAATACCGCTGTCAACACAACCATTCCGAATTCGGGCAAATTGAATAGAATAATATTGAGGTAAATAATCGGTTATTGGGAATATTGCACTTGAATCGGTATCGATAATAATCCAACAAATCGCCTCAATAACTGAAGGCAGGGGATAGTCAATTCTCTTTTCTTCTTTGCTCCACGCAATAATTCTCTCAATGATCTTATTATGATAATCCGTACTCGGTTCACCGAAGATTTTCAGAGATTCAAAAAGAGATAAAATATTTTTTTCTTGAATATCATCTAATTGAGAGTCGCTCTGTTCTTTAAGCAGAATTGATTGTCCCAATATCTCTGCATAAAATGGCTCAGCAATAACATTTGACCTGATGAGGGAATTTGATTCAAGAATTTTCACCATAGATTGAGTTAATAAGAAAAATTGAATACGATCATGTCGAAAAACAAATCTTTCGTTATCCATCGAACATAGGATTTTGCTTGTGATTAGATCTCGAAAAATATGAATATACTTGGGATTTTCACGTAACCAGTCTTCAATTTGAATGAATGTCGGGAAAAACTGTTTTTGAATCAATATTTCAGTACAAATTTTTAATAGAACCTCATTATATTCAGAACATTGATAGTGAGAGACGGATTTTTGAGCAATTTCCTCAAGATTTCTTTGGATAAAAAGATCAATTACATCTTTCGACAAAAGGGAAATCTGAATATCATTATGCCTCAAAAACTGAACGAATAATCCAATTAAAAACGGATCACATCCTAAATTCTTTGCAATCTGATTCGCTTGAAGTCGTGTAATTTGAGTGTCTTGTTTTTGGAACGCATCAATAATAATGGACTCAGATTCATCGAACGTAAACTTATTAATTTGAGTCTGATGGACTTGCGGATTTTTTTGAAATTCTCGTGAAATTGGAGCCCAATATTTTGGCCAAACTGGTGATATAATGGTGAACGGTATTTTCGCCAAGGGTTCCCCGGTTTTTGTCGATTTTAGAGGTAAAAATGAGATAATTCTTCGGAGAATTTTGGTTGGATCTGAAGCGCGGTTGAGATCATCAATGACAATGAAGAATTGTTGTTTTATAGCATATTTCCAAATATCTGTTTCAGGATCAATTCGTATATTCGAATAGAGTTTTTTCAGGGAGATACTAATAATATTTTCAAGGGGTAAGCCTTCTTCAATATTCTCTACCGAAATCCAAAGACCAAAACCCCCCGATTCAATGTGTTTTTTCAATAAGTGGTAAGAGATCGTGCTTTTTCCAAAACCCGATTCTCCAATCAATAGATGAAGACCCTGATTTTGCGTATTAATTTCCCGTTCCACAGTTTTTTCCATTTCTGTCTGAAGGAAATCATCATCGCCTAAAAAAAATGATTGTTTATATCGTTCTAAATTGATTTTACATATTATTTCTAACAGTTTTTCGGAGAGTAACTCAGCGTCAATGCCCAAATACTCCTTTCTTAGCCAGTGTCCCTCAGGAGTATTATCTAAAAAATGGGTGATTCGTGATTGTTCCCAAATTACGCAATGAATATTATAGTCCTGACATTTTTGATATGTCTTAAGAACTAGAGGATCCTGACCTTTTTGTTTATTCAATGACAAAGGACGGTTAGTTGTAAGGATTAAGACAAATTCGGCATCTGGATTTTTTTGGCGAATTTCTTGGGCATATTGTCCCGCCTTAACTACATCACCATCGTTACCTTCTTCTTTTCTCTTTCCTGTTGCAGTTGTATGATCAAAAAGCCATTTACTTTCCAAATCTTCCAATTTTGCTGTTGTATGTTGAACCATTATGAATTTTGGAGGGTGTGATCCAGGAACTTGAGTGAAACCATCTAACGGCGATTTTATCGCTTTTCCCTCCATATTTACTCCGGTAGAAATAATCGAAGCATATTCCGGATTTGAAAAACGTAAGATCGAATCCACTAGATATTGAAATTTTCCGGCATCTGAAAAACTATTAATTTTTTCAGCAGTTGTCAAGAAATTGCCTCACTTATCGCCAATATAAGGGTGATTACTATTAAGCAATTCTCTCTTATATTCTCGGGTTAATACGTCGGAATCGTCAAGGATTATTGAGATATCAAAGATCCATCCTATGATCAATCCCTCCAATCAACCAGTGATTCACGCTAATCAACATAATCCTTATGCGGATCAGCAGCCGAATCAGCATAAATCAGCGCTGATCAGCAGATCATCCGACCTGATCAGCGCCCTGATCCCATTGATCAAGGCGTGTCATCACCTGCTTTTGAAGGTAAAACGGCTGATCTCCGTTAGCATTCTTCACCACATAATGCACCGTCCCTTTCAAGAATTTTCACCAGAATCCCCCGACTGAACTCCTCAGGGAATCCCGGACCCGGTCAGCCCCGGTGAGTTTCACAAAGCGTATATAAAGAAAACCTCCACCTGAGCTGATTAACCATGCTTCGGACTATCGCTCTCTTCCTCCTCGTGCTCGGTATAATATCAGCGGGATGCAGCAGCCCCGCCCATTCACAGACGGAAAGCACCCCCCGGCCGACACAAAGCTCCTTCTACCAATATGGAAACGGCACCTTCAATGTGAACGGCACTCTCCAGCAGGTGAACGGCACTCTCCATATCGCCTCAATACCATCAGGCGCAGACGTCTATATCGATAATGAATACTGGTGCCCCACAAACTGCGCCCTCCCGTACGTCATCCCGCCCGGCCACCACACGGTGGAGATCCGCAAGAACGGCTATGAATCCAAGACGTACCCCGTCACGGTCGTGAAAGGGGGCATGGACGGGATCACGGCTGAGCTGGTGAGCACGCAGGGCAACCTGACGGTCACTTCTGCGAGGGCAACAACCCCTCCATAAGATCTCCTTCAGATTCCCCCTCGGGTAAATCCGGTTCTCACGGCACCGGAAAAAAGTGAATCGCCCACTCATAAAAAAAGGGATCGGGTTCCAGGGAAGAACTCCCTCCCTCGCATTTTTCATGCAGGGTCAAATCTCTTTTAAAAGAATTCAGATCTCTTTCTGGTATACTACGACATCAAGAATTTTTCCGAATTTTTCACCGATATTTTTGAGGTGGGCACACCGGGAATAGCCGGACTTTTCCATCAGCCGGATACTTGCATGATTTTCCCCGCAAAGGGTTCCGACAAGCACTCGAATACCTGCCTTTTTTGCGGCAGCCTCAAGATGGTCCAGGGCAAGAGTGCCGATACCTTTGCCCGTGAATTCCGGTTTGAGGTAGATACTCAATTCGGCAGACCGATCGTATGCCTGGCGCTTTTTATACTGTGTTAAAAAACAATACCCGATAATCTCGTTATTATCCTTTATCAGAAATGATGGATATTTCGGGACAGCGACAAAGAGGAATTCTTCCAGATCTTTTTGGGACATTATCCCGCTGTGAAATGTTGCGGTTGAATTCAGGGTATAGTAGTTATAGATCCCCAGGATCGCGGTCAAATCTGTGTTTGTGACCGGGGAAAACTCCACCATCAAACATATCCTCTATAGGATCTGATAATCTGGTTGTTGATAAGCGTTTGTTTATTCCTGAAAACCTGTGCGTCCGTGATGAAACGGTATTGATCCTCAATATTATTTTCTTCGTTCCCGTGTTGTATATTTTTCATCGGTAACCATTTCTCCCGCCGTTAAAACAAGCATTAATACCTTACCGCAACTAAACTTGTGGAGATGTCCGAACCGAAACTTGCCGGCGGTCCCACCCAGGATGAGATCATGGCAGTCTCCGTTGCAAAACTCAATCTCCGCAGCACGGATACCGTTCTTGAGATCGGCTGCGGGACCGGCAAAGTCTCGGTTGCCATGGCCCGGCTCTCATCACACGTATACTCGATCGACCTGCGCCCGGAAGCCGTTTCCCTTGCAAAGGAAACCGCCCGGAACGCCGGCGTGGACAATATCGGATTTTTCAATACTGAAGCCACGACATTCCTGCACAGCGACACGATCTATGACTGTGCGTTTCTCGGCGGTACAAAGAACCTTCTCGCCATTCTTCCGGTGCTTGCAAAAAAAGTGAGGCGGACGATCGTTATCAACGCGGTGCTCCTCTCAACGCTTGCCGATGCAGTGAATGCCCTGCAGGAGCTCGGGCTCTTTGTCGAGGTTGTGCAGGTGCAGATCTCGCGGTCGCACGCCATTGCGGGAAGCGTCATGTTCAAACCTATCGATCCGGTGTATATCATCGTTGGCCGGGGTGCAGCATGCTCGTAGGGCTCGGTCTCGGGCCGGGGAACCCGGAACTCCTCACGCTCCGGGCCGTGCGGCTGCTCAGGGAGGCCGACGGGGTTTTTGTTCCGGGCCGTATTGCACACGACCTGGTCATTCCCTACCGCACCCCCGTTATGCTCGACTTCCCGATGACGGACGACGAGGCCCGGATCCGTACGTGCCTTGAAGAGAATGCAAAGAAGATCGCGCCGGTTGCCGCGAAGGGTCTTGCTGTGTTTGGCATCCTCGGGGACCCGAATTTCTTCTCAACATTCTCCAGGCTCTGTGCGGTGATCGCCGAGACGCATCCGGATATAGAATTCCGGACCGAGCCGGGTATCAGTTCCATCACGGCGTTTGCCGCTGCCGGCGGGGTCTCCATCAACGAGGGTTTTTCCGTCTCCGATGGCACGGTCTCGGATACGAAGATCCTCATGAAAGTGAGAAAACCAAAGGCGAAAGCTGCCGAGATGCGGGCCGAAGGCTACCGGGAGTTCGTTCTCGTAGAACGGATGTACTTTCCGGACATGAAAGTGTACCGCGACGGTGATCTTCCCGATAAGAGCGATTACATGAGCGTGATGTATGCCCGGAAATAATCCTGACAGGGTAATCTGGTTTGTTGGCGCCGGGCCGGGCGACCCCGAGCTCATTACGGTGAAAGGAAGAGCGCTCCTTGACCGTGCGGATGTGCTCATCTATGCCGGTTCACTCGTCAATCCTGTCCTTGTCGCTTCGAGCAGCGCAGCCGAGAAAGTCGACAGCTGGGGCATGCACCTCGACGATATGGTAACTCTCATGTCCGACCGGGCGCGTCGGGGAAAGACGGTTGTCCGGCTTCACTCCGGAGACCCGGCACTCTACGGCTCAATTGTCGAACAGATTGCCGAACTTAAAAAATCCGGCATCATGGTAAGGATCGTGCCGGGCGTCTCATCGGTCTTTGCCGCGGCAGCAGCCCTCACCACCGAGTTCACGCCACGGGGAGTTTCCGAGACCCTCATCATCACGCGGCCCGCAGGAAAAACGCTCGAGAAAGATTACATTGCCGAGCTCTCCCGGTACCCGGCCACGATGGCATTCTTCCTCGGGAGCGAACACTTCGCCGATATCACGGCAAAACTCGCGTGCCCGGAAGATACCCCGGCAGCGGTGATCTTCCATGCTTCCTGGCCCGACCAGAAGATCATCCTCGGTACGGTTGCGGATATCGCAAAGAAAGCCGGCGATGCCGGGATCAACCGCTCCGCCCTCCTCATTGTCGGCAAAGCAGTCAGCGGTATCGCATCCGGCTACCAGCGCTCGCACCTCTACTCATGACTGAGACGGTCGTTGTTGCCCTGAAACGGTTTCTCCCCGATGCAGAACGCATAGCCGCGTTTCTCCATGCTGACGTTATCGAGTATACCCCTTCGGTTTTTCCCGATCTGTTTCCCACGGCCCGGCGCATCGTAGCCATCATGTCGATGGGGATCGCTGTCCGGGGAATCGCCCCGCTCCTGCACGACAAGTGGACCGACCCGGCGGTCGTGGTGGTAAGCCCGGATTTCCGTTTCGCCATCCCGCTCATCGGGGGACACCACGGGGCAAACGAGCTCGCAAAGGAACTAGCGGGGCTTGGGCTTGTCCCGGTCATCACCACGGCAACGGAAGCCACCGGCCGGGATTCGGTCGAGGGAATTGCACGCCGGAGTGGCTGCGATATTATCAATAAGGATTCCACCCGTGCGGTGAATGCTGCGATGCTGGACGCTGATGTCCCTGTGCATGCGGTGAAAGGTCCCGGCATCGTTATCGCCGGCCCGGACGTGTCCATCCTCGTAATGAAAGGGGAATATACGGTCGGGGTCGGCTGCCGGAAAGGGATCACGGCCGAAGAGGTGACCGGTGCGATCCGCACGGCCCTTGCCGAATCGGGCATCTCCCAGGAGGATGTTCTCGTGTACGCCACGACCGCCAAGAAGCTCCACGAAGCCGGGCTTGCCGCCGGGGTCGGGGCCCTCTCTGGCAATTTAATATTCCTTGACGATGATACAATAAACGCTATTACGGGAACATCCCCATCGCGGGCCGGAAAGATCGGCCTTCTGGGGGTTGCCGAACCTGCGGCGCTTGCCGTTTCAAGGAAGAAGGAACTCGTTATGGGAAAGAAAATTTACGGGAGAGTCACGGTTGCCATCGCACACTGAATCCAAGGGATCCCTTGCCATCGTCGGCCTCGGTCCCGGGCGGACGGAATACATCACCCCCCGGGCCCTCAAGGCCGTGGCCGGCGCAGACTACGTGATCGGCAATGCCTCATATCTCGAACCGCTCGAACAGATCATCAGGGGCAAGCAGGTCATCAGGAGCTCGATGGGAAAAGAAGTCGAGCGTGCAAAGCAGGCAATCGAACTTGCCCGTTCGCACCGGGTTGCCATTGTCTCCGGCGGCGATGCCGGGGTTTACGGCATGGCAAGCATAGTCCTCGAGGTTCTCGAACATTCGGGAGAGGATATCGATGTCGAAGTGATCCCGGGCGTTACCGCTGCAAATGCAGCTGCATCCCGGGTCGGCTCCCCCCTTTCCGGTGATTTTGCCGTGATCAGCCTCTCGGACCTCTTAACGCCGCTCGAAGTGATCGAGCAGCGGCTGGACGCCGTCTTCTCGGTCGGGATCCCGGTGGTCCTGTACAATCCCAAGAGCAGGGGCAGGCCGCACAACTTCGCGCTCGCGATCGAGCATGCGAGAAAGCATCTCGATCCCGCAACACCGGTGGCGATCGTGAAAAATGCCCTGCGGGAAGAAGAAGAGCAGATCATAACAACCCTCGGGGAGATCGAGAAATCCGAGGAGGCCGTTGATATGCACACGACGGTTATCATCGGCGGAAGAGAGAGCAGGATCTGGAGGATGAAGGATAATGTCAAAGGAATCATCACGCCACGGGGATACCACCGCAAATACGTATATTGATCCGGGTGCCGACACAAAGGAAGGCTACGCGATCTCGAAGAAGTCCCGGACACTCGCACGCGAAATGGTTGGCAACAACACGGTCGAAGACCGGGTAAAACAGCGCTGTTCGGTAGCGGTCGGCGACTTTTCAATGGCGGATCTCATGCGGTTTAACAAGAACCCGGTCAAGGCAGCCCTTGACGCCCTCCGGAACCGTGCCCCGATCATCACGGATATCCGGATGGTACAGGTAGGCATCCAGAAGAAAGGGCACCAGAGCGAGGTGCTCTGTGCCCTGGACTATGGATCCGGTATTGCCCGCGAGCGGGAGATCACCAGGAGTTCTGCCGGCTTCCTTGCCCTGCAGGAGAAACTCCCGGGATCGATCGTGGTCATCGGGAACGCACCGTCTGCCCTTCTCTCCCTCTGCGGGATGATCAGAAACGGCGTCCGTCCGGCAGTGATCATCGGGGCCCCGGTCGGGTTTGTCAATGCCGCGGAATCAAAGGAGATCCTGCGCACGATCGATATCCCCTCGATATCTACCGAGGGGACACGCGGCGGTACGCCGGTTGCCGTTGCTTCAATCAACGAGTGCATCGCAATCTTCATCGAGGGCTCTTCCGATGCGGGATCCGGTCACCGGCTTTGATTACCCGGCAACCTGGGTTTCCCGCTGCCCCGATGAGAAGAAGCTCCTGCTGGCAGCACAGGGTCTTGGTGTCCTCACCGCTTCCGGCACGGTTCTTCTCCGGGGCTTCACCACCGGCACTACTGCTGCAGCTGCTGCAAAGGCTGCAGTTCTCTCGCTTTCATCCCCGGTCAGTTCCGTCCGGGTCCATATTCCCTGCGGCCTTTACGTGGACGTACCGGTGAACGGCAGGGCCGGGTCCGCAACCTGCGAGAAATATGCCGGGGATTACCCGGCAGACGTGACTGCCGGCATTGAGTTCATTGCAGCGGCAGTTCCGGCAAAAAATGGGATCTCCCTGCATTTCGGAGAAGGGATCGGCAGGTTCTCCCGGGATACAGTACGGTACCGGAAGAATGATCCGGCCGTGAGCCCGGCTGCACATGCCTGCATCCGGTCAGCGGTTGAAGAAGCACAACGGGAGACGGGTCTTCCGGGCGTGACGGTTTCCATCCGCATCCCACGGGGTGCAGCAGTTGCCCTGCATACCCTGAACCCCCGCATCGGGGTCGAGGAGGGCATCTCCGTGCTTGGCACCACCGGCCTTGTCGAGCCCTGGGACGATCACCTGACCGAGTCCACCATTACCCGGATTGCAAAGACAAAGGACCCGGTCCTTACCACCGGCAGGGTCGGTCTCCGTTACTCACGGCTCCTCTTCCCGGACCGGGACGTGATCCTTGTTGGCGGAAAGATTGGCGAGACGCTCGCCGTTGCCCGGGGCAGCGTGGTGCTCTGCGGGCTTCCCGCGCTGATCCTCCGGCATATCCGCCCGCAGATCCTTGAAGGGACCGGCTACCGGACCGTGGAAGAGCTCTCGGTCTCCCCGGCATTTAAGGAAATCATGAAGAGATCTCTTGCTGACTTTAAGATCATACGGCCGGATGTCCGGGTGGTACTCCTGAACCGTGACGGAACAATACTTGGAGAGACAACATGAAGATCATCGGCGTAGGGTGTGGCCCGGGGCTCATTTCTGAACTTGCTATTAAGGAACTCAAAAAGGCACGGATTGTGTATGGATCGGAACGGGCCATCGAGCTTGCCCGTCCCTATCTTACATCCACCTGCAGCGTGAAATCGATCGATGATTTCAAGACCTTAAGCCGGCTCCCGAAAGAGTCCACCATCCTCTCCACCGGGGATCCTATGCTCGCAGGTCTCGGGTACCTTCCCGGGGAAGTGATCCCGGGGATCTCCTCCCTCCAGGTTGCCTCTGCCCGCCTCCACATCCCGCTCGCCCGTATTTCGGTAGTGGTAGCTCACGGCAGAGGTCACGAGAAAGGAATGGCAGACACCCTTGCCGAAGTGAAGCGGGGAAAGATCGTCTTCCTCCTTGCCGATCCCAAGTTCGATGTCGATGAACTCTACAGCCGGCTTCTCGGCCTCGGGGAACCCCTGCAGATTGCGGTGTGCGAGAACCTCGGGTATCCTGATGAGCGGATTATTGTCGGGAATGTCCAGTCGCCGCCCCGGACGTCAGCAGCACTCTATTCCCTGATGATAGGGGAATTTTAATTTTTACCGGGCCCGTATCTCGGCCAGGGCACCAGCGTTACATGCGGCGGAATTCTCACGCCGGTAACCATAAAAAAGGATGTTATTCTTCTTTCTTCTCGGGTTTCTTGAAGGTCTCGACAAGGGTTATTTCCGAGATGCCGTTGATGAGCTCGAAACCCTCGTGGATGATCCGCCCGCGCCAGAGAAGCCACCGTCGGTCATAGTTGATGCCCGGGGCAAGGGTTACCGTTACAATGCCATCGTTCATGGCAATCTCCATGTCCCGCCCTGCATAAAGGCGTACGAGGCCACGGAACTGGTCGAGGGGTTCAGACACGTTCTCTTCGATCTTATAGGTATAGGTAAGAGTCTGTCCTGCGAGCGGGGCATTGAAATCGACAAGGACCCGGGAACCGATGACATCGACAACCGTTCCTTCGCCCATCTCCTCGATCTTCACGGGCATGCCGCGGACCGGTTTCTCGCTGAACTTGTTCTTCGGGAAGGACTGGACCTTCTTGGGGTCCCGCTCGCCGAATGCCTTTGCAGGCTCAACGGTTACGGTGCCTTCTTCACCTGCTTTCTTGCCGACAAGTTCCTCGTCAAGGCCGAGGATCACGTGCTTCTGGCCGACACAGATCGTGACCGGGCCGTAGATCGCATTCTTGCTGTGAATACCTGCAGTCCTGGCTTCCTCTTCCTGAGTGGTGTCAAAAACATTGTCGCCGACTTTGCCGGTATAGCTCAGCCTGATAAAATCTCCTTCTTTTATTGCCATAGTTCACCTGACTATATTAAGTCGCAATGAAGACAGATAAAAGTGTAGCACAACCATGCTCGAAGTTGAACTCAAAGTCAGGGTCCCGGCGCACGATCCGATCCGAAAACGGCTGACCTCACAAAAAGCTGTATCCTGCGGCAGGCTCCATGAACACGATATCTATTATAACGCCCCCCACCGGGATTTCGGGAAGACCGACGAAGCGGTGAGAGTGCGCTACACCGATGATCATGCAGTTGTCACCTACAAGGGTCCAAAGATCAAAAAGTTCGGGCTCAAGGCCCGCGAAGAACTCAATTTTGCCGTGGAGTCGGGAACAGCATTCGAGACCATGCTCGTGCGGCTGGGATTTACCAAAACAACAGAAGTCAACAAGTGGCGGGAGAACTATAAACTCGGGACGGCCTCCATATCTCTCGACACCGTAGACGAACTGGGCACGTTTGCCGAGATCGAAGTGATCATAGAAGACGAGAATTCTGATCCTTCAGCACAGATAGACAAGATTGCAAAAGAGATCGGGGCTGTCGGCGATCCGATACTCGCGTCCTACCTTGAACTGCTCCTTGAAAAACGGGGCGGAACCGGACACTGATTACCTTTTTTTTGCCGGTAAAAAATACCTGTCGTGACCGGGCTTCCCTGCACGTTTATCATTTATGAGGATGACCCCCTCTCTCTCAAGGGGGGAAGCAATGCAGGGGGAGCATTCCAATAAAATCTCATTATTTAAGAGAACTTTTGCAGGGGTTGTTTCTGTCATCTGTTCCGGTGTCATCGCTATGCGCCCCGTCCCCTTCAGGGGACTGCTGGCGCAAGAGGGGAGCTGTCAGATCATCCAGGATGGATTTTCCCGCAAATCCTCATAAATTATTTTCGATAGCCAGCGTCTCCCCCGGTGGGACGCCCCCGCGGCGCTTCAATTACCTGTTCATGTCACTAAATCAGGTAATTGTTCCGCCTTACCGTACCGAGGCCCTGATGCAGGGAGAACTCGTAAATTCCCATATCTTTTAATTTTCATGGTCAGGGATTAACGCGGGTTTATGTGCGTTTCTCCCGAGATCGTTCCTGCATTCGTGTCCCATTCACATCCATGACAGGACCGATAACCGGGAGTCCGATTGAGGGATATTATGATCGGCACCTGCACTGAACTGCGACAGATATGTCCCTTGTCAATCCGGATTCCGCTCCGCTCAAGTCACAGAAATGTTAAAAAGGTTACAGGGGCAGGTCACATCTCCTGCCTCCTGAATTCATCCGCCGTCGGTCTAAACCGTCAGCAGCTCAATCTTGATATCCCGTGCATCGTTCCCGAAGTGGATCATGGCACAGTGGCCGTCCATTGCCGGGCCGGGGTTGACGATCTTGACACCGTCAACTTCCATGATGCCACGGGCTTCGTGGATGTGGGCACAGCAGACAAGGTCGAAGGACTTCATGTGCTTGCGGATACTGTGGCTTCCCACATGTTCACCCGCGGGCTTGTCGAGTGTCTCGAACGGCGGGGCATGGCAGAGGAGCACGTTGTGTACCGTCTTCTCCATCTTTTTCATAGCGCTGTTCAACACGTCATCTATCTGCTTGTCGGTCAGCTCGAACGGGGTACCAAAGGGTGTCGGGTTTGACCCGCCGACACCGACAATGGTCATCTTCCCCAGGTTGATCTGCGACCCGTGCATGCACACGGTATCGGAGTGTTCGAGCGTCTCGATGATCTCACGCGGGTCGCAGTTGCCGGGCACTGCAAAACACGGCACGTCGATACGTGAGAGCACGTCATCGACCGCGTCAACTGGACCCATATTGGTGATATCGCCTGCAATAAATACCGCTTCCGGATTCAATTCCAGAAATGAATCAATTTTACCGAATTGACCATGGAGATCTGCTATCAGAAGCACATCTTTCATGGTATATCATTTGAAGGGGGTCTAAAAAACCTTACCGCCCAGATAACAGGACGATAACAGGCGTTAAAATTGTTCTACTCTTTTATTTACGTCCCGGATATTAATTCTATCGTCGGAGCTCCAAAAATACCGGTATCTTTTTTAATATTTCAAAAGAAGCTAACGCAAATATACCGCGCAGTTTCGACGGTCTTTCTCAGCCCTATCCTTGGAACGTGCCGCAGATAGGCAATGGCGGAGTTTCCCGTCAATAACCGCAAAGACAATAGAAATTCTATAAAAATAGGAATGTGAGGGATCATCTCTTTTGCCGGGTAAGATCCACAAGAATGGATTTTTAATCGTTTCCGACCTCGATGTTTTGAAATTTTATCTCATCCGGTCCAACAAACTCCCTAAATGTTAGGCTGTTGATGGAGTCGGACATGTATATATTCCCATTACGACTGATAACACCGGAAAAATTCTCTTGGTATGAGATCCCATTTGCGCGTCTATATTCCTTATACCCGGTAAAAGCAGCTCCTTTTTGTGCCGTGATGTTATATCGCGGTGTGCCCGTTTCATGGAACCCCCCCGGATTTAGTGTGCACGGTTAGTGTCCCGGTCAATACTCCGACAATGTTCGGCGTGGATGCGGCTGCGGTAACCTGAGGGGTGAGCGGGGCTGCCGTGCTGACAGGGGTCGTTACCTGAGTGGCTGCAGAAGACATGGCACGGGCAGTCCCTGTACATCCGGCCATTAGAACAACAACCAGAAGAACCGCGAAAAATGCGAGATCTCGCTTATCACAGTTCATGCATTAACCACTTATTTTATGCAATAAAACGGTGCCTCTTTGGTTTTACAGAGAGGGATCACTACATTCTGACAGGTCTCCCGACCCGCTCCAGGTTCAGACACCAACCGGGTTGGCATCCCGCCATTGATCCCACTTTCCCGGATGCACGGCACGAGCGCCCAATTTGGATTTGGATCGACCAGTGGATATTCTCAGAAACGGGGCATTCGCCGGCTTTCCATTTGTCCTGAACGGTGACGCAGATGGATCAGAATGGATGTTCTACAACATTATACTGCAGGAGGTGGAAAAACCAGAGTAATACGGATAATAATAGGAATATAAAGAAAAAAACAGACCTATAACCAATTTCCACATCAACCGGAACTCCTGGAGGTGATATGAAGAAACTGAAAATCAGGAAGGTTATAGTTATAACAAAAACCACGGGAATTGCATAGCGCCACCTTATCCAGTAGGATATGGCAAGGGGAATAAAATACAGGAGCCAGACGGGGATTCCCAGAGGAGTGATGGCATCTACCAGGAAAATTAAAATGAGGAGAGATGTGACAATTAATTTAATACTAATATCCGACACGATATAACGGAATATTTTTTTTATTATTGATAGATTATGCTTCTGGGTAAATAACATAAATTCCCCGTAAATAATAGGAACTGACAATTTAAGATGCTACTACGTTTTTCCGGGTACTTTAATAGTTTTTTGTTTTTACCTAATATATCAGGCCCGGTTGTAATTGTGCCTGCTAAGCCAGTACGCGACATCATCATCTTGGCGCAACGGGGGTTGATTTTTTATATTATCAAAATTTTTAGTTTTGGAATTCTTTGGGTTTGGTCAGGATAGCAGTCATGCATAGATCCCGGTTTTTCACCGGGCATTGCAGGGTTTCGGAGAGATAGTCTCTACTGAAGAGCTTTTTAGCACCGCTACCATTGAAATCGTTTTTCCGGATCCGTCCAGGACCCGGTCAGTTTCCCTGCCAGTGCAAGGGTTCCGCAGAGATTTTCCGTTTCTTTCAGGAGTGGCCGCGCGGTGCCTCCGGCGAGAGGGGTTCCGGGAAGGGGGATGAAGCGGTGGACATGGACTTTACCGGACCGGGCTACCCAGCGGATCAGTTCAGCCGTCTGTTCCTGGTCCTCATCCGTTTCGAACGGGAACCCTACGATAAAATCCACGATCGGCGTGACGCCATACTCACGGCACAGTTCTGTTGCATGGATGACATCGCTTGTTGTATGGCCCCGGTTAAGGCGCCCCAGCACAGCATCACTGCCCGACTGGGCGCCAAAATGGAGTTTTGTATTCGAACAGTACCGGTTGACCAGGTCGAGTCCCTCTTTGCAGACAAACTCCGGCCGCACCTCGCAGGGGAATGTGCCGAAGTAGATCTCGCTCTTTATCTTCGAGAGCAGCCGTTCGATCTTTTCCCACCTGGGGTGAATCCCATCCGAGCCATACGCAAAGGCATTGGGGGAGACGAAACGTGCCTGCCCGTAACGGTTCGCGTACCGGGCTGCCTCATCAATGGACCGGTGCCGCATGCAGTGCCCGAATATCTGCGGGGTCTGGCAGTACCCGCAGGAGAACGGGCAGCCGCGGCTGAGCTCGACATAGCCTTTTATCTCGGAGAATGCGGGGTATGCATCGAGGCGGACGCAGGAGTGTGCGGGTTCATAATAATCGCCGGTCGCCACACCCGGGATCCGGCCGCTCCGGCCACCCGCGAGCTCGTCGAGGAGCCGGGGGAGGGTATGCTCTCCTTCGCCGACAATAACATAGTCGGCATACCGGGCAAGATCTTCATGACATGCCGTGGCATGGGGGCCTCCGGCTATGGTGATACAGTCCGCCCGGGCGATCTCGTCCAGGTATTGCCGGGCATTCAGCGAGTTGAGGCTGTAGCAGGTCACGTCCCGGGCGGGTTCCTCCGCAGTATTCAGGATATAGCCGGCCTGCCCGCATGCAGCATACAGGGTCGCATACGAGTTCCGCGCTGCCGCAATAAGCCGCCAGTTGACCTGCATGATGATGACCGGTTTGTCCGGAGGGTTAAAAAAGGGGTGTTGTACCGGACCCGTGAATCATCCGCGGGTGCGGTATTCCCTGATTACGTCAGATAACTTGTAGGTCTGACCATTGTTCATCGTTGCCCAGATCTCGACCCGGTCAGGCTGCCCCTTGAGGGATCCGGTTCCCCGCGTCCCGTCAAGATCGACTTCAGCTCCCTTGAATATATTAGTTATGGACTCTGTCTGGGTTGAGCCATCCGTCCGGGTCAGTTTGATATCGATCTTCTTGACGCTGTTCTGCCCCTGGCCCCCCTGGAAGATGACCGGGATCTTGCCCAGGTAGTCTTTCTCGCCGACATCTACCGTGACTACATTGTAAGAGGGAAGGGCATCGGTCGGCTGTGTTACAAACGGCGCAGCACCGGAAGATGTTGCGGCTGCTGATCCGGATCCGGTTGCGGGAGAAGTCGTGCTTGCAGCCGGCGTTGTGCAGCCGGCAAAAGCGAGCGTTGCACAGATCAGGAAAATTACTGCGATTGCGAGTTTATTGTCCATACCAAAAATACGAGCCGGGGTTATTTGATGCTTGTGCCCGGAAACAAAAACTGCAGTTCAGGCACCGGTAAGGAAACCCTCATATTCCATCTCCCCGGTATCCCCGTTAACCTTGACCGGGATCCCGTCCCGGAGCCGGTCAAGCGGGACACCGATGCGATCGATCATGGGGATTTCCCCGATAATGGCACCGGTGGCGATGATCGCTTCGGCCTCCAGGTTGACAATGGCCGCAGGCGCATGCCCGTTCCTGCTCAGCGCATACAGGACATAAGATCCCACGGTGGAACCTTTACCATAAGGAAATGCCAGGACCCTGCCGGCAATGCATGCGCCTTTTTTCGGGTGCCCGCTCTCAACAATGATGCCGGTCTTTGGGTCCACTCCGGACAGAAACGAGATCGGCGCCGGGCTTACGAGGAGCAGCCCGGCCCCAGTACCCCGTGAAATACCTCTTCCCCTGATTATCAAAATCACACCACATAAATGGTTGAAGATGAAAATATAAGATTGATATGGAAGAGACTGCCGTCAATAACACTGCGCCTTCATCCGAGCTCAAGTACCAGATCCAGGTGAACGAGCTCGAGGCCACCCTCCTTGATTTGAAGGTGAAGGTTGACGATCTCACAAAAGAAAACGGCCAGCTCAAGCGGGAGAACAACCAGCTCAAGCGCATGCCACTCTTTGTTGCCGTGGTGGTTGATATCCTTGAAAACGGGGAGATTTACCTGCGGCAGCAGGGAAATAACCAGGAATATCTCACCCATGCCCCGGAAGATATCCGGCCGATCTTAAAACCCGGCGCAAAAGTCGCGGTGAACAATGCGCTCTCGATAGTCAAGGTTATCGGGAACATTTACGATTCCCGCGTCAGGGTCATGGAACTGGTTGACAAACCGCAGGAGACCTATGCGGATATCGGCGGGCTTACTGACGTTATCCGGGAAGTGCGCGAAGCGGTCGAATACCCGCTGACAAAACCCGAGATCTTCCGGCGCATTGGTGTGGAGCCCCCGAAAGGTATCCTGCTCTATGGAGCACCGGGTACCGGCAAGACCCTGATAGCAAAAGCAGTTGCCCACGAGGCGAACGCAACCTTCATCCGCATGTCCGGAAGCGAACTCGTGCACAAGTTCATTGGTGAAGGTGCCGGCCTTGTCCGCGAACTCTTCCAGCTTGCCCGCGAGCACAAGAAAGCGATCATCTTTATCGACGAGATCGATGCGGTGGGCAGCATGCGTACCAATGACGGGACGAGCGGCAGCGCCGAGGTCCAGCGGACCCTCATGCAGCTCCTCGCGGAGATGGACGGGTTTGACAACCGGGGCAATGTACGGATTATGGCGGCCACCAACCGTGCCGACATGCTTGACCCGGCGCTCCTCAGGCCCGGCCGGTTCGACCGGCTCATCGAGATCGCGGTCCCCGACAAGGAAGCCCGGCTCCAGATCCTGAAAATTCATTCACGGAAGATGCACCTTGAATCTGTTAATCTTGAAGAGATTGCACTCCGTACCGACAAGGCAACCGGCGCCGAACTCGAGGCGATCTGCCGCGAGGCGGGCATGATGGCCGTTCGCCGCGAAGCAGAGAACGTCGGGATGGTCGACTTCATGGATGCAGTCCGTAAAGTCAGGAACGAGACGGTTTCTGACAACCGCATGTATACCTGATTGCCGCTCATGCCCTGCGCATCCCGGTTGTAGGGGAGAAGTGGATGAATATCCTCCTGATCCAGAAAGCGGGCACTGACCTCCACCATACCCTTTTTTCTTCAGAAACGAGCCGGCTGGTCCTGCGGTTCTATCACCCGAAAAAAAAATCCTGCGGGGTTTATATTTCCTGTTCCACGCTCAGCAGCGCCCTCTCCCTCGTTGCTGAACTGCGCTGGTATATCAGGAGATACGTCCGAGAGCCGCTCTTCGAATGGGAGAGAGGGATCTTCTTCACGCACGAGCTGGCACAGGATGTCTATTACGAACGGACGGCAGTTCTTTCGCCCGGCTGGAAATATCGGAAACTCTATGGATTCAAAGACGGAAAACTGGTGAGCACGGTCCCGATGAGCCCGGGCTCCACCCTCGATGATTACCACCAGGAGTATGCCGGCGTAACGCATGCTATCGAGATCTGGTGCAATGAAGACGAGGTGGAGGAGGGCGAACTGATTGGTGAAGCGGAAAGCCCGGGGAATCCTGACCATGAGGACTGAATGGCGTGACAGGCACGGATAACCGGTCCCTCATCATCATTATAAGAGAATACAAGAACGAACGAAACGAAATTTTTCCTCTGTAGAGACAGATATGAATCCAATCTGTTCACACCGGAATCATGAAAATCGTTATAATGTCATTTTGGGAGGGTTCCCCTCCTCAGGTCCTCGGCACGGCGGGGCAGATTACCCGTACATTGGGTGAACCGGTAATCAAAGCCGCCGCGGTGGCGTCCCTTCGGGGGCAGCGGCATTTCTCTTAACAACAGAGCAGAAATTTTCAACTGAACGGTATTTTCCTTATTCCGGACTAAGAACGGGGAAGCACGGCAGTGCTCCATAAAAAATTATGCGCAGTTACCAGGATTTCTTCAGGATATATGCGCTGACATAAAGGAGCACAATCGCGGCTATCATGAGCGGTACGCCTTCGCACGCTCGCAGGAAGACTGACTGTTTTTTTATGTTTTGTGTAAGGGTCATGGGTATTTTTCTCTCCTGTATTGTGTATTGACAGATATGCATGGGCCCCATCACGATATATAATACTGAAATGGCAGGAGTCAGTGCATTGCACCTGCCATGACTGGCATTGAACCGCGGGGTTACAGGCACACATTGCCTGAGATGATTTTACTGCGGGAACACGATACCGGAAAGTTTGTAACAGACAACCGGTCGATCCCTGATCATGAGCAAAGGAAAGAGTTGCGGGGGAAACAGCCGGGTTGACCGGTTCCTGCCAGTGCAGGGAACAGCCGGCAAACCGCAGCAAACAGTTAAAACAACAGAAGAGTATATTCATTCATTCTATAAAATCAAGCATATCCAGGGGCTTTATGGTACAGCAACCCGGCATCCGGAAGAATGATCCGTCAGCGGATCATAGTGCAAATTCTTTTTTCCAGACAATTTTTGACAATGTGCAGACCGGGCTTGTGATCATCGATCCGGCAACGCACCGCATTGTAGATGCAAACAGTGCTGCACTCCAGATGATCGGTACCGGCAAAAAAAACATTGTCGGAGAGGTCTGTCACAGGTTTATCTGCCCGGCCGAACATGGCAGGTGCCCCATAACCGACCTGAAACAGACAATTGACCGGTCGGAGCGCATCCTGTTGCAGTCCGGCGGTACAAGAATCCCGATTATCAAATCTGCCGGCTTCATCTCACTTGATGGCCGTGAGTATCTCCTGGAGAATTTTTTCGATAATTCGGAGAGGATCCGGGCAGATGCTGCAGCTGCCGAAACGAGAAGGATACTCCGCGTGGTTTTTGACCAGACGTTCCAGTTCATTGGCCTCATGACCCCGGATGGCACCCTCATTGACGCAAACCGTTCGGCCCTGAAATTCAGCGGTATCAGCGAATCGGACGTGATCGGAAAACCATTCTGGGAAACTCCCTGGTGGACTCATTCACGCGAGCTCCAGGAGGAATTACAACAGGGCATCAGGTCCGCATCAGCCGGGAACTTCGTCCGATTTGAGGCAACCCACAAGGCTGCTGACGGGACACTCCATTACATCGATTTTTCCTTAAAACCAGTATGTGATGACGACGGGAAGGTTATTTTTCTTATCCCCGAAGGCAGGGATATCACCGACCGTAAGAACATTGAGGATACCCTCCAGAGAAAAAACATGGACCTCTATGCCGCTTATGAACAACTCACGGCAACGGAAGAGGAACTCCGGCAGAATTACGAAGAACTGGTCAAAAAAGAGAAGGAACTCATTGATCGCGAGAACAAGATCCGGGCAATGTTTGAACAGACCTTCCAGTTTGTCGATCTCCTGACAAAAGACGGTATCCTTATCGATACGAACCGGCCCCTGTCAGCGTTTGATGTTCAGGAACTATCGGACCTGTCAGATGTACCTTATTATGCCACTTCGCTCTGGTCGTATTCTGAGGATCTCAGGAAAAGGATACACGATGCAGTTTTGTCTGCGGCGGAAGGAAAGTTTACCCGTTACGAGATCATGGATGCAGCCAAAGACGGATCGTTACGGTATACCGATTTTTCCATAAAACCGGTAAAGAACCCTGAAGGCAGCATCATCTATCTCATTGCCGAGAGCAGGGATATCACGAACCTCATTACCACATCGCAGGCACTTGCAGAATCGGAGAACATCTACCGGGCAATTTTCGGGAATACCGGTACCGCCATGGCGCTGGTTGAAGAGGATACAACGATCATTCTCGTCAACACGGAGTTCGAACATCTCAGCGGGTATTCCCGGAAAGAGGTCGAGGGCCGTATGAGCTGGACCCCGTTTGTTGAAGAAGAAGATCTCAGGAAGATGCTGGAGCAGCACAGCACACGGAAAGACGAGGCTAAACGCACCCCTGCCCAGTACGAGTTCAGGTTCATAACAAAATCCGGCGCACGACGGGATATCTTCCTGACCGTGGATATGATCCCGGGCACGACAAAAAGCGTTGCTTCCTTAATGGACATTACCGGAAGCAAACAGCTGACACGGGAACTTTCTGCAACGCTCCGGGAGAAAGAGATCCTGCTCCGGGAAATTCATCACCGTGTGAAAAACAACCTCCAGATCATCATCAGCCTCTTAAACCTCCAGTCCCGGAACTTCAGTGACCCAAAAGTGCTGGGAGATATCAGGGAATGCCAGAACCGTGTCCGGGCAATGGCCCTTGTCCATGAAAAGATATACCAGTCTGAAAATCTCGCGGAGATCAATATCACGGAATATATCCGGTTCCTTGCACGTTACCTGGTCCAGTTTTACGGGGTGGATACGGAGATTATCCGGTTGACAATACGGGGTGAAGATATCAGGATTGGGATCAATACCGCGGTTCCTCTCGGCCTTATCATTAATGAACTGATATCCAATGCGCTCAAGCATGCATTCCCCAAAGGGAGGGCCGGAGAGATAGAGATCAGTCTCGAGAAGACGGACAGCGAGATCGTGATTGTCCTCAGGGACAACGGTGTCGGCTTTCCAAAAAACTTTGACTGGAGAAAAAGTGAGACTCTCGGCCTCATGCTGGTAGAGAGCCTGATCGGGCAGATACTGGGAACCCTGGAGACTGACACGACCCGGGGAACAGAATACCGGATAAAAATCCCGGCAAAACGGATCGATTGTGATTCACTGTAGCCAGGAGCCGGCGTTTTACCGGGTTGTAATGTAATAAAAAACAGCGGGTTTGCTCAGAAAACGGGGTTTTCTGAGGAGATCAGGCAAACATCGCACCTTCGCCATCGAACGTGCCGCGGTTGAAATCCAGGCCGACTTTCGCGATAGCGGCAAGGAAATCCTCCTGCGTGATGGCCGGGCGTTCCTTCCTGATAGCAAACATCCCTGCCTCCATGCAGATGGCGTGAAGATCTGCCCCGTTCTTGCCTTCCGTCTGGCGGGCAACTTCCTTGAGGTCCACATCGCTGTCAATAGTCAGCGTCCTGCAGTGTACTTTCAGGATGGAGAGGCGCCCGGCCTCGTCCGGCAGGGGGATCTCGATGATCCGGTCGAAACGGCCGGGGCGGAGCAGGGCCTTGTCGAGGATGTCGATCCGGTTCGTTGCACCGATGATCTTCACGTCCCCCCGGTTCTCGAACCCGTCCATGCCGGCCAGCAGCTGCATGAGCGTGCGCTGGACTTCGCGATCGCCCGAGGTGTTCGCCTCGGTCCGGCTCGCACCGACTGCATCGATCTCGTCGATGAAGATGATGGTCGGTGCCTTCTTCTTCGCAAGGTCGAAGAGTTCGCGGACGAGCCGTGCCCCTTCACCGATATATTTCTGAACAAGCTCCGAACCCACGACCCGCATGAAGTGGGCGTTTGTCTCGTGGGCTACCGCTTTTGCAAGCAGGGTCTTTCCCGTGCCCGGAGGCCCATGGAGCAGGACACCCTTGGGGGGCTCGACACCAATCCGGATAAAGAGCTCGGGGCGTTTCAGCGGCAGTTCCACCGCTTCCTTGATCTCGTTTATCTGGGCTTCAAGGCCCCCGATATCCGCATAGGTCTCCTGGGGTGAATCCACGAGTTCCATGCCGTAGACCGCAGAATCGAACGACGTGGGTAGCAGTTCCACGATGGCGAGCGACTGCTGGTTGAGGGTGCACCGGGCACCCGGCTTGAGATCCTCCGCATTAATGGACGGGGAACTCCGGACAAGGAACCGGGGTCCTGCACTGCTCCGGACGATCACGCGCGATGCATCGACCACATCAGTTACCGTACCGATGATCAGCGGCGGGCTACGGAGCTGCTCGCTCTCGCTCTTGAGTTTCCGCACTTCCCGCTCGTACCGGATCTTCTGGGTCTCGATGTACCGCTTGTCCGCCTCAACCTGCCGGAGCTGTTCGCGGAGTTCGAGGTTGCGGGATTCAAGGTTGCCGACACGCTCCATCATCTGGACTTCAAGATCGTGCTTGTCATTCTCGATCTGGCCCAGCTGCTCGCGAAGCTGTTCCGACAGGGAACGGTATAACCGGTAAAGCTCCTCAGGAGTCTGGGGTTCCGGTGACTGGTGGAGAGTATCGGCCATATCGCGTATCAAATAGCTATATAGGGAAACTGCATATAAAGTGTTTGTGAGGAGGCAAGCGAAGGAGCAGAGGCATGCTCCCGATTCAGTGGGAATTTATACTCCCAGACGCTACTCTTTGTGAGAATATGCAGTGCGAAATGTGTGGAGAAACTATTCGCGGAGCCCCCAAACTTGTCCGCGTTGAAGGGGCCGAGCTGCAGGTCTGCAGCAAATGCGAAAAATTCGGCACTGAAGTGCAACAGGTACGAAGGACCGACCTCATCCGTCCCGCCCAGGCCCGGCCCGGAGCGGCAAAAAGCGTGGCTGCATCGCCATCCGCTTACCGGAAAAGAGACCTCTTCGATTACATGGAAGGGGATATCGTCGATGATTACAACGAGCGGATCCGCAAGGCAAGGATGGAGAAGGGCTTGTCCCAGAAAGATCTCGCCATGCAGATGAAGGAGAAGGAGCACCTCATCCAGAAGATCGAGAACCGCGACCTGATCCCCGAGGAGAACGTCAGGAAAAAACTGGAGAAGGTCCTCGGGATCCGTCTGGTCGATGCCCCGGTGGACGAGACAGAAAAGAAGATCCAGAGCAAACTTGCCCCGACCCTTGGGGATCTCACCATCATCCGGAAAGCGAGAAAACAATAATTATCTTTTTTATGCAAGGTCAATGACCGCGTTGTGCAGGATATCCAGCGTGTCCCGCATTGCCCGGCCGGCATGCCGCATATGGTGGTAGATCTCAAGCATCCGGACTGCATGCATGGCGTTCTCTGTCTTGAGTAGTTCTGCCATCCCCGCGATGTAGATCTCTTCGAGGGTATTGTACGTTTCCCGGGCATGCCGGATCTCTGTCTCAACGGCATTCTTGTCCCCGCCCATGGCCTTGATCCCCCGGGCGATACATTCCGTACCATCAAGGAGGGTTTCTGCCATCTCAATAATGGGTTTGTCCGGGGTAACCCCGAATGCATACATCTCCTTTGCCGTCTCCTTTGAGAAGTTGAGGATATAGTCCATCTGGCGGGAGATACTGTAGATGTCCTGCCGGTCAAACGGGGTGGAGAACGAGTTGATCAGCTTGTCTTCCATATCGTGACGAAGGATGTCCACGTTGTTCTCGATCTGTTCAAGCTCCCGGGGATTGCAGAGCGGGCAGGCTTTCAGCCAGGAGACCAGTACCCGCACTCCGTCGACGGTCCTGTCCGCCTGCCCGGCAAGCATTCCTTCGAAGTCATACTCACGGGGAAATATTGACGAGAACAGGCTCTTTTTCCCGTCGGGCTGGAGAGTTGCATGCTTTTTTTCCATACGAGAATCACACTCCCATTATTGGGGCTACGATCAGATAGAGGCCGGCGGCTATGAGCATGGTGACAGGAATGGTAACCGCCATTGCTACGAGGATATGCCTGCCTACCTCCCACTTCACTTTTCTCGGGTTCTCCGCCGCCCCGACACCGAGTACGGACATGGTGATGACCTGCGTGGAGGAGACCGGGGCCCCGGCAACGGTCGACATGGCAACGGAAGCTGCCGAGAAGAACTGGGAATCGAACGAGTGGATGGGTTCGATCCGGAAGATCCTGCGCCCGAGCGTGCTCATGATCCGCCATCCACCGGAGAGTGTCCCGAGCGCAATAAGAACAGCGCAGGCAAGCCGGGCCCAGAGCGGGACATCAGATACGGCAGATATACCGGCAGAGAAGAGGACGAGCGCAATGATCCCGAGCTGCTTCTGGGTGTCGTTGGCTGCATTCGAGAAAGCCATTACTGCTGCTGCGCACCAGTTGAGGGCAATGATCTTCCGGTTGACGGTCCGCTCTGCATTCCGGAGGAGCACGGTCGTGCACCTGTGCATCACATAACTCCCGGCAAACCCGATGACAACCGAGAGGACAAAGAAGAAGAGGATCTTGATAAAACCCGCAAGCTCCGGGGTGGGGCCGAAGAGCTCGTCCACGCCCCAGAATACACTTCCCACGCCGGCAGCCGCAATTCCCGCCCCGATGAGCCCCCCGATTAGGGAGTGGGATGAGGATGAAGGGAGACCGAACTTCCAGGTGATGAGGTTCCAGGCGGTTGCCGTCATCATGGCAACGAGGAGGACCACGATCACCATGGCCGCTGACGGGAGCGTGAGCAGTCCCGTGAGCGTAAAGGCAACGGCACTTCCCCCGCCGACAGCGCCAAAAAAGGACATCGTCGCGACAAGGATGATGCCCATCTTGGGGGTTGCAGACCGGGAAGCTATGAACGTTGCAGCGATCGAGCTGGCATCCTGGAACCCGTTGGTAAACGTGAAGGCCAGGGCAAGCAGCACCGCGAGGATGGCAAGCTCGATCATGGTAACCGGATGGGAGATGGGTGGTTCCCTGCCGGGACTCCGGCATCGGGCACAGCGCCTTATTTCACCGGGGACGTTAAAAAAGGTGGTGCCGGACAGAAACCATGGGATCAGCCAGTCCGGATGAATCCGGACGGTGAACGCACTAGGTCATTCTCCCGGACCCTGATCAAAAAAACAGGAAAAACCGTTTGGGTTATTTTACAATTGTCCCGTCGATCCGGTAATCCTGCAGGCATTCGCCATCGAGGACCGACTCGAAAGTAACGGACTGCCCGTCACCCATCGTGCCAAGGAAGATGGATCGTGAATCGCGTATGGTTGCGGTTTTCGTATTCACGAGGTTGAGGTTCAGCGTCACGGGACCAGTTGTCCGGTTTCCCGCATTGTAGGCATACCCGGTCACTTTTCCATAGCACCCGAGGCCCGGCGACCAGTCGTCGTGGTATTCATAGTGTGCACGGATCGTATCCCGGGCGGTCTCCTGGCCGGCGGTCGTGGTTGTGGTGCATCCCGCAAGAAAGACACCCGTAATGATGAGCATAAGAACAAGTGCAGTTATTTTCATTCTTCACCTCTTTTTCGTTCGTTCCCGTTATCAGGTTTTATAGTCGCGCTATTTGGGGTTGCTGGTCACTCACCGGAATAATTGTCGGGTTCCGGGTTGTACTTACATCATTTGGGAAAGGACAAGGCGGGATCGGGAGGGACCGGGTTATAGCGCTCTATGAATCTGACCGTATTCCAGGATAAAACGGGTCTTTGGGTAGCATTAAAAATGAAAATCCGTTTCCTGGAACCGCCCGCACGGGCTATTGTCTCTTTTTGCAGCGGGATCTTTATTTCTTTGAAGAATCTGACTTGTCTTTATCGGCAGCATAGATCAGCGGCGCCTGTTTGCCCGTTGCGAACGTGCCCTTCTTCGTTCGCCCGTATCCCACGGTGGAAGTGTTAATGGCACCCCCGTACCGGGGTTCCATCTTCATCGTGCCGTCGGTCTGCATGATCCGGACCATCTCGGGCTCGACCGGGACATCCGGCTGGCGTGCTCCCTTTGGCCGGATAATCGTGCTGCCATCGGAAGAGGATGCAATGGACGGGGATGCAACCACGTTCGCTACCGAAGCGTGCTTGAGCTCCTGGCGGCTGCGTTCCTCGGCTTCCCGGGACATGCTCATGGCAACCGCCTTGAAGTCGAGCAACTCCGCGATCAGTCCCTTGACCAGGGGTTCCATTGCCTGCATTTTTCTTTCAAGCACTACAATCCGGTCTTCCGATCCGCTGGTTTCTGTAATTTCCATACTCGTAATCAGTTTCTCCTGGCTATCGGGTTCGTTCTCAATGATCCCTGCATAAGACAACACATACAGAACACTACTGGTGATCCCTGACGTATTAAAGGGATGTGATGACCGGACGGGACCGGATGAGCGGGCGGGAACGGCCGGGCACATGGGGGTCAGGACGAAATCTCCCCGGTTGTCGCCTGTTTTGGTATTCCTGCCCGGGCCGGATAAAAAAGATTCACGTATCGTTCTGTACCAGCCGTGCACCGAGCGCGTATGCTTTCCGGCAGTCGTTTGGGAACTGCTCGTCCCTGCGTTTCTTCTTCTCCTCCGGGTTGAACCGCGT
This sequence comes from uncultured Methanoregula sp., assembly GCF_963678795.1. Classification (NCBI taxonomy): domain Archaea; kingdom Methanobacteriati; phylum Methanobacteriota; class Methanomicrobia; order Methanomicrobiales; family Methanoregulaceae; genus Methanoregula; species uncultured Methanoregula sp. The sequence goes on from NZ_OY787453.1 coordinate 1,781,679, forward strand.
TGAGACATATTTCGCATAATCAGGGAACTGGTACGTGTCGGTGACAAAGAACGACTCGCACGACCCGAAGATCCGCTCCATCGCCATCTCGGTCCCCTTCGCGTTCCGGTCAAATCCCATCTCTTTTACCATCTCGTCGGTTGCACCCGCCGTATAGATGAACCCGGTCCGGATTTTTTTAAAAAAGAGCGTTGACCGTTCAGGGTCGTAAACCGAGTACTGGAACATCAGCCGTTCGAGGAAGGAACGGGTCTCGCCGGTCGTTATCCCGTAGTAGATGGGAGAGCCGACCAGGATCGCATCAGCCTTTTCGATCTGCCTGAACACAGGTTTGAGATCATCATTCCGGGCACAGTGCCCGTAGCTCTTCCCGTTGATCCGTTTGCAGGCAAAGCAGCTCGTGCAGCCCTTGTAATCCAGGTCGTAAAGATGGATCAGCCGGGTTTTAGCCCCGAGATCCCGGGCACCGTCCAGGGCATGTTCGAGGAGGGTTGCAGTGTTCCATTTCTTCCGGGGGCTCCCGTTGAAAGCAAGAAGCTTCATAGAGTTTTGTCGGGGGCTGCGGATAAAAATGTTCAGGGCCGCAATACCGTGCCGCTGAACATTTCACAACCGGAATCAAAAAACGGGAAAATTGTCGGATCTGATGAAGAACAGGATTTGTTACGCTTTCCCGTTTCCGGATTTCCGCACACCGGACCACAGGTCCGGCCCCGGAAATCCCTTACAATATCACAAAGATCTTTTTCCTGTCCATCCACAAGGCAACGATGCTCAGCAAAGCCAGGGCAAAGACCGTGTAGATCAACGATGCCACTTCATATCCGAACACTGGTGCGGCAGAGGGGACAATAAACCTCCAGTACAGGAAATCCCGGAGGGTTAGTACCTCCCCGCCCTGGACCGGCAGGCTGACCAGCGGGGCCATGGCGCAGAGCAGGAGGTAGGCGAGAAGATAGATGAAGAGGGCATTTTTCCCGAGACTGACAAGCAGACATGCCCAGTGTCTCCACCCTTTTATCTCCATTGCCCAGAAAAAGAGGGAGAACATAAGGAAGGCACAGCCCCCGGAAAAAAGAACAAACGACGGGGTCCAGAGTTGTTCGCTCAGTGGGATAACCAGCTGGAACAACAGGCCACCCATTACGAGAAAAACCCCGGTTCCTGCAAGCAGGACCGGCTTTCTCTCTTCCGGAACTCCGGAAGATTTTACCAGGGTGATGCCAAAGACGCCCAGCAGGCCGGTTACTATTGCGGCAAAGGTTGATACGAGACTTTCCGGGTCGTGAATTGCAGGCATATCCGCTGCGGACCGGTAATAGAGGACATCCGCTATGGTGGTATCGGTCATATCAAAGAGATTATGCTGTCGCTCCGGTGTGATCGGCAGGTGAATCGGCTCGTGGTTCTGCAGGGAGTCAATTGCCGGGACTGCCGCAAGGAGCAGCAGGGAAAGTGCCAGGAGGCCAAAAGCCAGGAGAATCCGGGACCTGAAGCGTGGCAGGCAGAGGATGATCAGGACCACGGCCAGGTACACCAGCGCGATCCGCTGTAAAACCCCGAACAGGACAAAATAATCCCCAAAGGCTTTCATCTCAAAGATATTTGCGATAAAACCGATGAAAAAAAGGAGAGCTGCGCGTTTGATTGCGTGAGAGAGGATCATCTTGTCCGACTCCCCGCGTTCCCTCCGCCGGGCTATGCTGAGCGGAACTGCTGCACCGACGATGAAAATGAAGAATGGAAAGGCAAGATCCGCCAGGGTACAGCCCAACCAGGGCGTATGTTCCAGCTGGAGGAAGGTATAATTCTCATTTCCCGGATAATTTACAAGAATCATGAGGATTATTGCAAGCCCGCGAAATGCATCCAGCGAAGTGAGACGGGGGGAACTCATCGAAACCGGTCCGTGCAGTAACTTCCCGCAGGTTTATCCGGGACAGTTGATTAATAAAGTAAAGATTGTGTTCCCTATATATATCACAGGGTATTTTCCCTCCTCACCGGGCACCAAAAACGGGCAGGGATACCGGGTTCGCCTCCAATGTGACAGGCCATGCCGGGGGAATCGTCCGTCACTTACTCTTGCTGCCGGTAAACCGCCACGCCCCGTTTGGTACCGTGATCAAGAACCTGGCGCCGGAGCCAGGCCTGCTGTTCTCCGTAATCGTAATACCTGTGATGAGCAGGATCTCGCGGGAAAGATACAAACCAAGACCGGTGTTTTTCCCGAATCCCCGCTGGAACAGGCGCTTTTTATCTGGTTCTGAAATCCCCGCCCCGTCATCCTCGCACCCAAGCACAAGGCCGCTGTCCGACTCGTACGAGCTGATGCGGATTTTTGTCAGCTTGTCACCGCCATACCTGAGAGCATTGTCGAGCAGGTTGTAGAATACCTTGTCGAAGAGAGGATCGGCGTACACTTCCAGGTCGGCCCGGTCGAGCGTGACCTCAACGTTTCCAAGGTTCAGCGTCCCTTTTGCCCGGATGACACTTAAGTTCACGCTCTGCCATGCCGGGGCCTTGACGCCGATGTCCTGGTATTCCCGCGTGAACAGGATCTGGTGTTCGATAGTGTCCGCGTTCTTTTGGGCTTTTTTGATAAATTCCTGCAGTTCACCGGCATTGTGTGTCGGGTATGCGGAGAGTTCAAGATAGCCTTTGAGTGCCGCGAGCTGGTTTAAGATGTCGTGCCGGGTAATCGAACTGAGCAGGTTGAGTTTTTCATTAGCCTGCCGGTATGACTCCTGTGCCCGCCTGAGTTCAGCTGTCCGGTCTTCAACCCGGTTCTCCAGTTCGTTATAGAGCCGGTGGAGTTCCTCTTCGGCAGCTTTCCGTTCGGTGATATCCCAGAACACTCCCAGGATGCCGGTGGTGACCCCTTCGATATCTTTTACCGGCGTCTTGATGGTATTGATCCAGCGCACCTTCCCATCGTCAAGGTACTGCTCGGTATACTCTTCAGCCCTGCCGGTCATCATCACCCGTTTATCGTCATTCCGGTATTTTTCTGCAAGTTCGCCCGGGTAGAGATCAAAATCGGTCTTACCGGTAATTTCCTCGGGCATCATGCCCAGGGTAGATGCATAGTTCTCGTTGCAGGAGACATAGACCGAACCTGAGTCCTTCCGGAAGATATTGTGCGGGATATTCTCAAGGAGCGTCCGGTATTTGTGTTCCGATTTCTGCAGGGCATCATCCCGTTCCCGTAGTTCATGGAGGTTCGTTTCAAGACCTTCCAGGGTCTGCCGCAGTTTTCCGGTCATGTCATTGAAGGCAACTGCAAGGAGGCCGACTTCATCTTCCGTCAGGACAGGGGCCTGCCGGCTGAGATCACCTGCAGTTACCCGTGCTGCAGTATCGGCAATTTCCAGGATGGGTTTTGTTATCTGGCGGGCCAGCAGGTACATGCCTGCGGTAAGGATAAGGGACAGGATTATTCCGGTATACAATATGGTCAGGGCAAGCTCGCGTGCGGGCGCTAATGCCTCTTCCTGGCTCATCTCCGCAAGCAGGGCCATATCCTGGTTATCCATCCAGCGGTAGACCCCAACCACGGGTACACCGGCATAATTGCGGTAAAAGCCGGAACCTTCTGTGCCATGGAGTGCAGAATTGATCCCTTCGGACTGGACGAAACGCGAAGAGGTTCCGTTCTTCATGAGAGGGGTTTCTGATATAATCCTGTGAGACTGGTCAACAAGATACGTTTCCCCGCTCGTTCCAAGGCCGGTACGTTCAAGGATGATGCGATCGATATGGGCGAGGGAAAGGCGTGAGGCGAGGACACCGGTACGTTTTCCCTGCATGTCGAATAGCGGGGTTACAATAATGATGGCCGGTTTTTTGTCAGGCGTTGAAGAATATACCGTTGTTGCAAGCGTCCTGGACCTGCCTTCCGAGAAATACGGGTCCTGTGCAACCGACTGCCCTTCGTGAGCCCTGTCACTCGAAACCGCTATCGTGCCATTCAAGTCAATAATGGATATTTCATCCATGTAGGTTGTCCGGGAAATCACCTGGGGGAGGAAACCGGAGAGCTCGGCATATGCCTGTTTTCGTTCCTGTAACGTAGCCGTCGATGAAAAGAGGATGCCGGACTGTTTGCGGATTCCCGGGATCCCCGCTATCATAACCACGTTCTGCGTCTGGTCATCAATCCAGTTGTTCAGCACGTTTTCTTTTAACGTGGCCACGGCATCGAGCCGGTCATCCACCGAGCGGGTAAGGGACTCCGTGGCCTGGAAATAAGCGATAATCCCCACGAGACTGACGATCAGCAGGGATAAGATGAGAAACGAGCAGACGAGCCGGGCTGTCAGATTCCGGCGCCAGAACCATATACTCTTCATAGTCTCTTCCTAAACGGGGGTCTGCCCGATGGCACTGGTATTGAACCGGGCGGTTTCCGTTACGAGATCCCGTCCATAATATTGTTGTGAGAACTTAAGCAGCGTGCCATCCTGGTTCATCTCCCGGATAATGCCGGTCACGTTCCTGACAAACGAGGCCGGGTCCCTGCTGCTCTTCCGGTCCACTGCTGCACCGTCATAGTCGTAAAAAACAGGCTTGCCCAGCTGCCGGATGGGCATACCACCTTTCATCGCATCTTCACCAAGGGGCTGGTTGGTGAGAACGGCATCCAGCTTCACACCATCCCCGAGAGCAAGATCTTCCAGGGCAACGGCCTCATTCTCGTAAGCCACAATCGTGGCATTTTTAATGGCAAAGTCAATCTTCTGGCCCGGCAGGTCGAGCGTGCCTTCCAGGTAACGCTCAAGGATGCAGCCGGCGCATACACCGACCTTCTTTCCTGACAGATCGCCGGGGTTTGCATAGGCCGTGTTGTTCTTGTTCACAAAAAGGGTCACCGGACCGGCATAATACGGTTGCGTGAAGTACATCACTTTCATGCGTTCCGGCGTGATTGCGAGCGACCCGATATGGATATCCCAACGGTCGGACCAGCTGCCGCTGATGATCTCGGTCCTTGTCGGCGTGACAAAACAGGGTTCAACGCCAAGCCTCCGGGAGATCTCCTTAGCAACGGCGACATTGTAGCCGGTGAATTGATCTGCGGTATATTCGTTCCGGGTACATTTCGTGCCCGCAGAGCGGACGGCACCGGCTTTTAATTCTGAATTGGGAGGATAATCCGAGTCCGTAGCGATGACAAGGGTTCCGCGGGCCAGTATTTCAGCCATCTTGTCATCGGGTGTCGCAACCTGAGGAGCCTTTGGCTGGGGCAGGATGAAGAAGGCCACCGCGATACAGCAAATGAGGAATAAAACAAGTATTCCGGCTACAAAGAGACGCCGAGACATCATAATAAAAACCCCTTATTCACGTTCTTGCCCGGTCACGAGACAGCGATATATTTTCACCGGGAATGCACTCGTTTAGATAAGACGATTCATTATTTGAGTATTTCCATTGCCGGACCGGGCGAACCGTCATGACCGTGCTTCATTCTGAAAATCGAAGTCCTGTATCAGCGGCACCTGTACACCCCTCATCCCGCTTCTCTGTCGCATACGCGGGCATCCCGACACCATAAAGGCCGTGTCAGTTCCACCAGGCTTTGACAAAGAGCTTGTGCGTTCTCACGATTGGCGTGAAGATATACAGTATCCCGGGGACGAGGATAAGGCAGACAACACAGTTTCCGAGCAACCATGCAAAAAACGTGGATACAACCCCGCTCCAGGGAATAATGCCACCGAGAACAAGGGTGAGAGATCCCCAGAGCGCCCCGCAGAGATTGTTGAGAAGAACACAAAAGAGCAGCACGATGATGAGATCCCGCCTGTTCGCAAGAGCAGGATCCGCGATGAGACAGCGGAACGCAATCAGGGGAAGGAGCACCTGCCAGAAATCAGCGAGTGACCAGACCAGGTTGACCTCCAAAGGAATCCCGCCAGGCAACCCTGCTCCGATGATGCACCCGCCATACGCAGCAATCGCTCCCCACATGCCAAACCAGAGGGCAAAGACGATCATCAGGGCAACCACGATATAAAACGACGAAGTGCCCGGCACCACGTTAAAGGAGACTACGGCGACTTTGGCGATGAGGGCATTGATGCAGATCAACAGGATGAGCAACCCGATGTAATAAAAAAATGGGGGATGCTGCCCGGTTGTCGCACCCGCTGGGAGAAGCCGTTCTTCTGTTGCCATGTGATTCATACTATGTTACAACCCGGATTATAAGGGATTGATCTTATTTTCGGAGCGGTTGTGTATCATCTTCCCCGCAGAACGTGACCGGGCATTTGCGAATCTTCATAATATGACAAGGATAATACTGCCCAGTTATTCCAAAAGAGTAATGCCCATCGGGCAAATACGGACAGTGTGATACCATGATGATGCTCGATATCGGGACCCTTTTTTTGACCCTCTTGCTCGTCAATGTTGTCCTCACGCTGATGCTCTTCACCTTCTGGAGGTCCCATAAGACGTATGAAGGGTTCAGGACATGGATGCTCTCCCTGATGGTCACCTCCTGCGGGTATTTCCTGTATGTGCTCTATGGCTCCCTGCCCATGGTGGTCTCCTCAACAGTCGCAGATCTTTTGATCGTGCTGTCGGTCATGATGCGGCTCGATAGTACCCGGCGGTACTTCCAGTCACGGGCGCTCCCCCGTGTCATTTACTGGGTCCTGATACCGGCTGCGTTCCTGTTATTCTGGTTCATGTTCATGAACGATTCAGTGGTCATCCGCGGCGTAATCGTGGGGTTGCTCATTGTCCCATCGTTCCTTGCAACCGCCCTCATCGCGATACAATCCCGGGAACCGGAGACCCGGTCGCTCAGGTACAGCTTTGCCACGGCTCTCCTTGTCACGGCTTTTTTCTGGACCGCGATTACAGTTATCGCGATCGTCACGCCCGGGGACCACTCGCTTAGTGGCCCGGACCCCATCAACCCGTTCTTCTTTATCGTCACCATCCTCATGGATATCATCTCCACGGGTTCCTTCCTGATGCTCAATATGGCCCGGACGAAAACCGAGCTCCGGGAAAGCGAGATGCAGTACCGGAATCTTGCGGACAACCTCCCCGATTATGTCCTTGTCCATGACGGGGAGGCCATCCTGTATTCAAACCCTGCGGCAACCCGGCTCATAGAGCCTGCAGAAAAAACCCTTGCCGGACGATCCATCTATTCCTTCCTGACACCGGAAAGTGCAGAGGCTTCGCGGGCGGCTCTTGTTGCCCGCAGCAACAAAGAATCCCCGGTTCTCCCAAGCGAGATTGACATCCAGCTCCGGGACGGCACGGTCCGGCACTGCATGATCAAGACCGTGAGAATTGTATACAAAGGAATTCCCACATACATGGCCGTGATTACCGATATCACCGAGCGGAAAGCTGCAGAGAACGCACTCTTCCGGGCAAATAAGAAACTCACGATCCTTTCATCGATAACCCGGCACGACATCAAGAACCAGCTCACTGCCCTTTCGGCATACCTCGACTTATCTGCGAATGAGGGAACGGGTGATTCACCCACACCGGATTACCTCAAAAATGCGATAAAGATCGCTGAAACCATGGGGTACCAGATCGATTTCACCAAAATCTACGAAGAGATGGGAACAGCCGCACCCGTCTGGCAGAACGTCAGCGCAAGTATCCGGCGGGCAGTTGCCACCCTCCCCATGCGGGATGTCAGGGTGGAGATTGACCGGTCGGACCTGGAGATCCATGCCGATCCCCTGTTCGAGAAGGTTTTCTACAATTTAATCGAGAATGCCCTGAACTATAGCGGCGGGAGGATGACAACCATCCGCATCACATCTGAGGAGACCGCATCAGGGCTCGTGATCACCTGCGACGATGACGGGATCGGGATTGCGGCTGCCGATAAAAGCCGCCTGTTCAGCCAGGGCTTCGGGAAACATACCGGTCTTGGCCTCTTCCTCTCCCGCGAGATCCTGCTCATCACCGGTATCACGATTGCGGAGACCGGCGAAGCCGGGAAAGGTGCACGGTTCGAGATGGTGGTGCCAAAAGGAGAGTACCGGGTTGCCGGCGTGGCTGACCTGCCCGGAGAAACCGGTAAATCCAGGTAGGAAAGACCTGCATCACTCAGCAACTGAAGATCATTTTAAAGGTTTTTACAAAAATTCCCAACAGCAAGAAGGGTTATCAGGCCAGCACCCGTTTGATTGGTTACCAGATACAATTCAGACCAAAAAACCCAATTCTGGATTGGTATTGCGATATCTGTATCAGATAACATCTGTCTCCCATTCCGGAAGGCATGCACATCTCATTGAACGGATCTGATCCTTGTGACTTAGCAGAGAACCCGGATAAATGCCACCCTGTATCCGGCTCCTGACATTCCCGATCTTTTCCCGGCCGATTGTATCTGATTAAGGATAGTAAAGGCAGAAAATCCGGAATAATAATCGGGAGGAAAGGGATACGAGCGAATTCGGACAGACCGTGCCGGACAACCAACTCTCCGGCACCTGACATTTGGGAGATATTCACATGGATTTCAATACTCAGCTCTTACGAGCGTTAAAAACCGGCAGCGTAGTCCTTGGCCCGGTAATGACCGAGAAATGCATCAATGAGGGCAAAGCCCGGATGATCGTGGTTGCGGGTAATTGTCCGGCAAACATCAAAACAAAAGTTTCCAGGAACAAGAACCCGTTCATCCACACCTTTGATGGTTCCAGCCTGGCACTGGGAAACGTATGCAGAAAACCATTTTCCGTGAGCACTCTTGCGATCATCAATCCCGGGGAATCGGATATTCTTTCCTTTCTGCGGGCATGACCGGATCGGGCATATGACTTAATGAATCCGGGAGAAGGATACCGGGGAACCAGACCGTCCTGCATCAAAAATCCCGGTTCTGCACTTCCGGTAAGACAGAAGGTGTACTTTTTTTAAGATTCCGGAAAGAACAGGCAGCAACCGGATTATCAGTAGTTACAGGAAGCAGGCGTGCCCGTAACCATATTGCCGGTTATCTGACAAGAAAAATAAAAACAAACCCAGCCCCATCAGATGTTCACTACACCCTCCGGCCGGATGAACGGAACCGGATAACCTATGCCCGTTTTTTTGGGCAGGGGTATCCTCCGCAGCATTTCCTGTGAAATACGAATTAAAACCGGGATCAGAGAATGATCTCGATATCCAGTTTTTCTGCCAGTTCCTTGTACCGGTTCCTTATGGTGACCTCGGTCACGCCCGCAACTTCCGCTACTTCGCGCTGGGTGCGCCGCTCCCCGCCAAGGATGCAGGCGATGTAGATCGCCGCTGCCGCAACACCGGTCGGCCCCCTCCCGCTCGTCAGTTCGCGCTCGGATGCCTGCCGGAGGATCTCAATGGTCCGGCTCTGGACCTCCCCGTGGAGGGTGAGGCCCGAGCAGAACCGGGGCACATAGTCCAGCGGGGATGTCGGCAGGAGTCTTAATCCAAGCGCACGGGAGATGAACCGGTAGGTCCTGCCGATCTCTTTTCTCGAGACACGGGATACTTCTGCAATCTCATCGAGTGTGCGGGGCACGCTGCACTGCCGGCAGGCGGCATAGAGCGCTGCTGCTGCAACGCCTTCGATGCTCCGGCCGCGGATCAGGTTCTTGTCAACTGCATCACGGTAGACCATTGCTGCGGTCTCACGGATGTTCCGCGGCAGGCCCAGCGCGGAGGCCATGCGGTCCAGCTCGGAGAGTGCGAACGCAAGGTTCCGCTCGGTCGCGTTGCTCACACGGATCCGGCGCTGCCACTTGCGGAGACGGTAGAGCTGGGCCCGGTTCTTGGAAGAGATCGCCCTGCCGAACGAGTCCCTGTTGCGCCAGTCGATCATGGTGGAGAGACCCTTGTCATGGATCGTGAGAGTCATCGGTGCACCGGTACGGGCCCGTTTCATCCGCTGGTCATGATCGAAAGCACGCCACTCGGGACCGCGGTCGATGAACTCGTCATCGATCACAAGCCCGCAACTCTGGCAGACCAGTTCTGCCCGCTCACGGTCGTGGACAAGCACGCGGCTGCCACATTCCGGGCAGGAAGTTTCAGTCTGGCTTTCCGCTTTCTTCTCCAGCTCCCGCTGTTTCGTTCGTGATTTGAACGATTCCCGCTCAGACTGGAGGATTTTTAATTGTTCAATTTCCTGCATTTACCCTTCCCAAACGGATGATCTTTTTATTGTGTGTTTTCCGCTGCAGGGGACCGGTATACAGCGGCATGGCCATTACGGTATGACCCGTCAGTGATGCCCCTTCACCGGAGTCTGCGCTCATCGGCCTGTTTCTGGATTCGCATGAAATTTACATTCCGCGGGCATTCGTGAGGGTTTACGCCATTTACCGGAAGCCACTTCCCTTCCCGCGGGTTGAACCGGGCCGGGCAGGACAATTCTTTCACTGCCGATCCATTGATCCCCGGGACCATCCGGATTTTGATGTGTTCACAATCATTGCAAAAATGATAATTGCCCATATGCGATCTCCTGCCTGGCTTAATTCACCAGACTTGCTGTGGTCTCTTGTATGAATGAGATGATATGCCTTAGCGTGATGCTATAGGCCAAAAGAAATGCGTGGGGGGGCAGCTATGCCCATTCAAAATCGCAATGAACTTCCGCCATCACAGGCGAGGCGGCATAAGAAGCCGGAGAGAGTTGCCAAAAAAAAGGAGTGCAGAGAATGTTCCCGGCGGGGATTTGGTGAGCCGGGCGGGAACCAAAGGGGATAGGGAAAAACACTACCGGGACTTGAGCAATAGTATTCAGAATCCTTTGAAAATATCCATAACCGGTATCCTGATATGTTCCGGCTACTTTTTTTAAAATATCCGCATTCTGTTTTTGATTTCCCGGAAAGCAAAACGACCATCAGGACTTGCGGTTTTCAGATTCCGGAATATCACCAGCCTTCCGTCCCGTACTGAACAGTAGTTAGTCCTGCATCTCGGGGTCGTGCCGGCCTGTCAGCCGCGTCACCTCTTCAAGAGCCTTGTGTTTATCTTTGAACCCGGTGTAGAGAATCCGTGTGTGTTCCCTGTCGTCCCTGAGGTAGACCGCTTCGGGGTATTCGATCAGTACTATCTGTCCGTCCGGACCGAAGTGCTTTTCATCGATCTCCCCGATCATATACCGCTCACGCTGGTTTTGTGTTGGAGCAGTGTTTTTATCAAACCGGTAAACGCTCATCCCTGTTTCCCACACTGAATGCTTCTTGGTCCCTGCAATGATAAAACAATGGTCCGTACTATACGATCCGGTCCCTGGATGATCCTGCCGGTACCGGTCATGAAATCGGGAATTACTGCACGAGTTGTTATTGTTCCCCCGAGCAATGAGCACCGCCCGCGACGGTGCGGTTGCCGGGAAATCCTGATGAGGGAGATCTGCCCGATGATGCCCAAGCGAGGTGGCCGGGCAATGCTAAAAGAGGGGGGATGGAATCGCTTTTGCAGGATTTTGTGATCACAAACGCTATCTGACGGGATTTGGGAAGAACGGGACCTTCGCCACGGTTCCGGTAAAAAAATAGGTCTCTAATGCCGCTTCCACACGGCAATTCCAAAAATCAGGACAACTGCTCCGACCGGGGCATACTGAAGCGGGGACTGCCGGGTCGTCCGCTGGACCGGAGCGGTTGTAGCAGCTGTTGCCAGTGGCGCTGGACTTCCTGCATCAGTGACCTGGATAGTTGTTGGAACCGTTGTCAGAGAGGATGAGTTCGCACCAATCGCATACAGGTTCTTATCTTCATTCCCAACATAGACAATACCGTTCGCCAATGCCGGGGATGAATACACCCAGCCTCCCGTAACGAACCGCCATTTTTCTTTACCCGTCATGGCATCGATGGCATACAGGTTTTTATCTTCACTCCCTACATAGACAATACCGTTCGCCACTGCCGGATCTGAACCCTCATAATTTCCAGCAGCGAACCTCCACTTCTCTTTTCCGGTCTGTGCATCGATCGCGTACAGATTTTTATCCCTACTCCCAAAAAAGATGATACCGTTCGCCACTGCCGGGGATGAAATCACCCGATCCCCCGCAGTGAACCGCCACCTCTCTTTTCCCGTTAGTGCATCGATCGCATACAGATTTTTATCTCCACTCCCTACATAGACAATACCATTTGCCACTGCCGGAGAGGAATACACCCAGTTTCCTGTAGCAAACCTCCACTTCTCTTTCCCCGTCACAGCATCGATGGCATACAGGTTTTTATCTCCACTCCCTACATAGACAATCCCGTTTGCCACTGCCGGAGAGGAATCCACATAATCACCCGTAGCGAACCTCCATTTCTCCTTTCCTGTCACGGCATCGATGGCATACAGGCTGTTATTTACACTTCCTACATAGACGATGCCGTTCGCCACTGCTGCGGATGAATACACCCAGCCTCCCGTAGCGAACCTCCACTTCTCTTTCCCCGTCACAGCATCAATGGCATACAGGTTTTTATCTTCACTCCCGACGTAGACAATACCATTCACCACTGCCGGGGATGGCGTCACCCGATCCCCCGCAGCGAACCTCCACTTCTCTTTCCCCGTCACAGCATCAATGGCATACAGGTTTTTATCTTCACTCCCTACATAGACAACACCGTTCGCCACTGTCGGCGATGAAACCACGAGATCCCCCGTAGCGAACCGCCATAGTTCAGTATTCCCCGGTTCAATACCCCCGTTATCATAAACTCCGGTATGCTCCGGATTGGCCCGGAACATTGCATCTTCAGCTGAAGCGGGAACAACGAAAATAAAGAAAAGAGGAACGATCAGGAAGAAGAGTAAAAATAAGAAATGCCCTGGACAAGGATAACTGGATCGTCGTCCAGAGGTCTCCCGGAAGGGGGTATGTTTTGGTTCGCCCATCACTTTTCACCAGGTTGATTGTACGTCTTTTTTGCGTTTCACCAGAGCCAATGGTTAAAAAAATGATCGTAATGCCTTTTCCAGATCCCCAAGCAGACCGTACTGGACCGGAGCGGTTGCAGCAGCAGTTGCCCGGGGTGTCGGATTTCCTGCATCCGAGACCTGGAACGGGATCTCCGTATAGGTGTCATCACCATTCTTGGGGTCACTGAACCCAGCAATGAGTGCTTCTGCCGCGTCGCTGCCCTGCAGGCTTCCCGGGCCGGAGATCCTGAAGAGGTTCATACCGTTGTTAAGTTGCAGGCTGCGGACGTAGTCCCCGCTGGCATCGATGTCGAACGTGGTGTTCGCCATCGGGTGCTGGACAATCACGAAGTTCTGGCCGCTTGCAAGCTTACTAGTGCCCTCCCCGGGGACTACATACTTGAACGAGGCATCAGAACTGACGGATACCTTTGATGTTGAGTAATAGTTCTTACCAAGGATCCAGATCTGGACCGTTTCGGGATTTCCTTCCGCAAATCCGGAGACCGTAAAAGGCTGTCCCTGTAAAACTGATGACGGAGAGATCTGTGCCGTGATGAATGGTTTTTTCAGGATAATCCCGTCACCTGCAGCAGCCGGGCCAGCCAGGTCCAGTGCTTTCGGCTGGCTCACGGCATAAATGTTGTACGTACCGGCATCCACCGGGAGATTTGCCGTGTAAAAGATATATTCCCAGGTCTTATCCGGTTTTGTTTTCACGGTGGTGAATGAATCGGGATTCCCGCTGACTACTCCCTGCAGGGGCGAGGTAAGTTTTCCCCCGCCGGTGGGGATGCCGGGGCCGTCCTTGAAGGTGCCGGGTCCGGTGATGAAAAGGTACGTGGTATCCGAATCGGTATTCCGGCCTCTGATAACCACTTTTTCTCCCAGGTAATATGACTTATCTCCGTCGGCGGAAATAGTGACTCCCGTACCTGCGGTTGCACCGGATCCTGCATCAGTGACCTGGAACGGGACGATGGTATACGTGTCATTGGTATATGTGTTGTCGTGTGCCTCATGATCGCTGATTGCGGCGATGAGTGCATCTGCCGCATCGCTGCCCTGCAGGCTTCCCGGGCCGGTGATCTTAAAGAGATTCGCGCCATTGTTCAGTTTGACATAATCGCCGCTGACATCGATGTTGAACTTGTTATCCTGCATCGGGTGCTGGACAATCGCGAAGTACTGACCGGCTGCAAGCTTACTGGTGACCTCCCTGGGCACTACATACTTGAACGAGGCATCAGTAGAGTTGACGGATTCAATTGATTTTGAATAGTAGTTCTTACCGAGAATCCAGACCTGGACATTGGGGGGGATTCCTTCTGCAACTCCGGAAATGGTAAATGGCTGTCCCTGTGATACGGATGCCGGAGAGATCTCTGCCATGACGAAGGGTCTTTTGTAGACAATACCTACCGTACCATAGGTTGTTAAATCGTTGAACTGGTCTTTTGCTTCCGGCCTGGTCACTGCATAAATGGTGTACGTCCCGGCATCCAGCCTGAGATCCGACGTATACCAGGAATATTCCCAGGTATTATCCGGTTTTGTTGTTGCCACCGTGAATGAACCTGGATCTCCACTGACCGGTTTTTGCGGTGGTGAAGATAATTTTCCACCATTATCCGGAAGATTGGGCCCGGTGATAAAGAGGTATGTGGAATTGGAACCGGTATTCATGCCGCTGAAGACCACTTTTTCCCCCATATGATAGGACTGGTCGCCTTTCGCAACGATGGTAACGAACGGCTTCTCCGCGGATACGGGAGACAGCGACAATACTGCGGTACCTGCTATGATGAGCAGCAGGATCAACATCCGCAACCCGGACGGGTTGTTGCTGGTTTGTTTGGACATACGTAAATGTATTGATGTTTACAATATAAAATCATTCTTCTTTATATTTCGGCAGCATCATTTGCCCGGGATTACCCGGAAGGTTTGGAGCGGAAAAAATGTTATGAGTGTGGTTCTGGACCGGTGATCTGCCCGGTCTTTGCATAGCGGTAAAGGTCCAGCGCTGCGATTCCTCCGACCGTTGCCATCACAAACGCAATGCTGAACAGTGCGAGATAATAGAGGATGCCAAGAGCAATCCACGGGCCGGTGGGAATGGCATAGAGAAGCTCGGGGGGTGTGACCATGCCGTGCGCTGCCTGGACGAGCAGGTACGTAAGGAACACACCGGATACGATAATTCCCAGGAGGAGGGCGCAGGTGGCTACCTCCACCCAGGTCTTTTTCATCAGGGAAAACGATCCAACGACTGCCTCCCGAAGAGTCCTGTGCTCGAGAACGATCAGGGGCACGACAAACGCGGTCAGGAGGAGCAGGAGCAGGTTAATTGCCGAAAAGGTCAGGGCATTTTCGAACCCGTACGGATATGTCCAGAACAAGAGCGATCTTCCTCCGTAGCCCGGAATCTCGGCAAAGGTGCTCGGATTGAGATTCAGGGTGAAGGGGAACTGGAGGAGCGGGATCGTAAGGTAAGAACTCAAAGGCCAGAAGAACCCGCCGGGATAAAAGAAGATCCTGTAGAGCAGCATGCCTGCGAGTGCCAGGACAAAAGACCATGCAATGATTGCTGTTGTGTATTTTTTTGCCCCGGTCAGTCCTTCAAAGAATGACGCATGACCTTCTTTTCTGGACGAGATGCTTAAGACAAGCCCCGCCAGAAGGAACACAAAGCAGAACAGTGTTGCAAGCTCGATGAAAAATTCCAGGACAGGCCCGACAAGTCCACCAATGCTCCAGTTGATGTACCAGAGTGCACCCTGGCAGATGATGTTTCCCGCCAGAACGAGCCCGGCAAGGAGCGTGAACCAGAGGAGCTGCCGGTTCCGGTTCAGGGTCCGCATCCCTGACAGGGCAGATCCGATTCCCCGGCGGATCGTTGATCCACCGGCCCCGCCATCCGGGAGTCCCTCATGAGCGTATACCGGGGGGGTGCCGATCCCTGACTGTAATGCATGTACTACCGGGGGTTTCCGGCACAACCCCAGCCACTGGTCAGCGATTCCGAAGATGAGACGCATCAGATCACACCCTCTTTGGTTGTGCGGATTCAGCAACGATCTGCCTGCTTTTTGCCGATGTGTAGAGGTTCAGGGCGGCAATCCCCCCGACAGTTGCCATTACAACCGCAAAACAGAACAGTGCACTATCATACACGAGAGCAAGAGCAACCCATGTATTATCCGGGCGTATCGTGACAACCCCATCTGGCATGACCATCCCGGATACAGCCTGGACAAGCAGGTACGTAAGGAACACACCGGTTGCAATAACTAAAAGGAAGACAGCGCAGGCCGTTACTTCGGACCAGGTCTTTTTCATCATGGCAAACGATCCCACTACTGCCTCCCGGAGGGTCTTCTGCTCAAGAGCGATAAAGGGCACGACAAACGGGGTCAGGATGAACAGGAGCAGGTTGATCACCGAAAAGGTCAGGGCCTGCTGGATCCCGGATGGATATATCCAGGATGCCAGTGAAAGCTGGACCCCCTCGCGGTAGGGGTCGAAAAGGATGGCCGGGGTGAAAGCCGGGTTGAAGGGGAACTCCATAAGCACGCTGACCCATCCATAAAGTGGTCCCAGGATAGTGAGGAACGGATCATTACGCGGGAACCAGCCGGGAGAATAATAGTAAATACTGAAGAGCAGCATGCCTGCAAGTGCCAGAACAAATGACCACACAACGATTGTTTTTATGTATTTTTTTGCCACGTTAAGTCCTTCAAAGAACGACGCAGAACCCTCTTTCCCTGACGGGATGCTCAGCACAAGACCCGCCAGCAGGAACACGAGGCAGAACAGTGTTGCGAACTCGATGATGAAGGTCAGGACAACCCATTCGGTTTCACCGATATACGGCTGCATGGCCCAGGTGATGTAACCGAGTGCCCCCTGGGCGATGGTGGTTCCTGCCAGCACGAGCCCGGCAAGGAGCGTAAACCAGAGGAGCTGCCGGTTCCGGTTCAGGGTCCTCATCCCCGACAGGGCAAACCCGATTCCCCGGCGAATAGATCCCGATCCGCCGCCACCTCCGTCAGGCTGCCCTTCGCAGGCAGATTCCGGCGGGAAACCGAAACCGGTCTGCAGAGGATGTACTGCCGGTGCTTTCCGGCACAGGCCGGACCAGTGTTCGGCAATTTCGGATAGACGGGTCATTTTACACACTCCCTGATTTTTGTGAGTAATTCTTCAGCCATTTTTGTCGGGTCCTGGGTCTTTTCGAGTTTTATCCCCAGCTCGGCTGCGAAGTCCCAGATGAACTCGATGCATTTCGTGAATTCATCGCATGCCTTACAGTCGCCGTCATGCTCGTACCAGACCTGCATGCCGTGCTTCTCCGAGACGAAGATGTAGGCATTTGTCTGGAACGGGATGGACCGCCCGAACAGGACGCCGCGTTCCACATCGATCTTCTCAATCTGGATCCGGTTTGCGTGGGCCATCTCCCGGAGCGAGGCATCGATCTTCTCGTTCATCGCGAGGAGTGCCTGGGAAACTCCCTGCCTTGTTATCCCGAGCAGGTTTGCAATGGAGACATTCGACATCCCGCTGCGCCGCATCTTCCAGAACCCGAATTGTTTCTCATTCGTTGGAAGGAACATGTGTAAATGTATGGATATTTACAATATAAAACTATGTGCGTTTGTTGGCCGGTAGATCCTTTATCCCCACTCTGACGGAGTCCGTAGTTCAGCGCCGCTCCCCACCGGATTTTTTCCACTTGCAATCAGCCGTACCATACGGACATGGATCATCCCGCCGGCACCGGGCGGGAACCGGGAAAGGGTAAGTGGGGCCGGAGGCGACGGGCCTGCCGGGATCCTGCATCAGGGGCATTATTGCTTTTAAAAAAACGGGGCGGTGACGATTCCCAACCGGCAGGGCTTTTCCGGCGCGGGTCCCGGCCATCACGGGGATCCGTCTGCTACCGGGCTGTCGATCCATAACCGGGACTTCAGGAGTATTGCCGCAAGGATGCCTATCAGGAGGAGGGCCGGGAGGAATGCAACAATAACCTGCCCGTTTGCGATATAGGGGTAGCCGATATTGACGATGCAGTCCGTAATGGCATGGAGCAGGACAGCAATCCAGATGCTTCCGGTCTTTAAGACCGCGTAGCTGAATATGATGCCGATCACTACCGTCCAGACGAGATACACGATATTACCGGCAATAAGGTTGTCCGGGAAATTCAGCCCCATGAGCATCAGCGGAAAATGCCAGAGGCCCCAGAGAAGGCCGATAAGGACTACTCCTTTGTACCCCCCGAAGAGCGCAAACATCCGGTCCTGGAGGTAAAACCGCCAGCCGTACTCCTCGCCGAGGAATTTTGGCCAGGATACAAAGAAGGTCACAAGGTACAGGCCAAGGAACGTGAGAAAGAGGGTCGGGTTGAAAC